>JAVKIJ010000001.1:0-132502 GCA_031459535.1 Candidatus Fervidifonticultor quintus
AGCCTACCCAGCGGCGCCGGCAAGACTTGGTCGAGATCCTGCGGCCGCTGTGTGAAGGTGCAGGTGTGGGGTACAGAACGCCACGAAGGCGCTGACCCCGCGCCCAAATTGACCCGCTCACCCAGGTAGCCTACAATGGCCGAGGTCGCACCGCCGCGAGGTTTGCCGCATGCCCGAGCCGGATATCACCGCCCTAGGCATCTCCGCCGCCTACGCGCTCATTGCCTTTGTGCCGCTGGCCGGTCGCCATCTGAGGCGACCGCTGGTCTCGCTGTGCCTGGTGGCCGGGCTCATCGCCGGGTTCTTCACCCGGGAAGCTGTGAGGCTGGCGGCGGAGGTACTGGCGCCGTTCGCGTCCCTCTCGACGGGCCCAGCCTCGGACGTCGCCAGCGTTGCTATCGCGTCCGTTGTCGGTGAGGTACTCAAGGCGCTGGCGCCGCTCGCGCTGATCCTGATGGCGCCTACGGGCCCGGGAAGGGGGCTGGCCTACGGCGCGGCGGCGGGCGCCGGCTTCGGTTTCGTGATGGCCCACCAGGGCCTGGCCATGGCGCTGGGCCTGGCGGGCTCCCCGTTCATCACGCCAGCGTCCACCGTCGCGGCCGTGGCTGGATGGTTCTTCCGGGTACTCCCGCACACGCTCACGACCGCCTACGTCGCCCGCGCCGGCGCCGTCGGTGGTGCGGGTGGAGCGCTCCTGGTGGCGTGTCTCGTGCAGTTCGCGTTGGGGTTTGCGGATCGGCTGCCCGTCATCCTGAGCATCCCCACGGGCCTGATTCCGACCGCCGCCATCTCTCTCATCTTCTACGTCTACCTCTGGAGGGCCCGCCGGACGCTGCTGGACGCCTCCGGCCCGTGAGCTCCGGCTTCGGACTCGACAGTCCCGCCGTCGCGCACATGGGAACCGCCCCCGCCGTAGATCCGCTCCAGGCCGGATGGGCTGCGCTCCGCGACTTCTTCCGCCAGGGCCGGGGCGCCCTGACCCGCGCTATCGAACTCCTCCAGGCGGCCGAGGCCGGAGTCCGGCGCTCCGGTGAACCGACACGGATGACCCTGTGGCTGCTGGCCCTGGCCACCGCGCTGCGCTACACCCGCAACCCGGAGTCCTTGGACGAGGCCCTGGAGCGCGCCCGGGAGCTGGTCAACCTGGTGGCCCGCGCGCAGGACGAGGCGGCCACGATCCCCTACCGGACCGTCGTCGAGGGCATCTACTGCGATCACGCCGATGTCGTGCCGGCCCAGGCGGTCGCGTCTGTTGCGGCGGGTCTGCAGTACTCCGACCGTACCGTGCGGCTGGCGCGCCGAGTCGGACGAGACGACTGGCTGGCCGCGGCCCTGGCCAGCCGCGGCGACCTGATGCTCCGGCATGCGGGCACGGACCGCCGGGGTATCCGCCGCGCGTTGACCCTGCACGAGGAGGCCAGGCGCCGGTGGCCGGCACGCGACCGCGAAGGCCGCGCCCAGGCCGGGCTGGGGTATGCGGCCGCGCTGCTGGCCGCGGGAGAGGCCTCGAAGGCCGAACTCGTGGCGCGCGAATCGCTGGCAGCTTTCGCCGGGTGCGGCGACCGGTACCACGAGGCTGGTGCCCACCTGATGCTGGCGAGGGTGCTGCTTGCGCTCCAGCGTGACGACGCGCTGGATGAGCAGGCGGCGGCCGCCTCGTTGTTCAAGATATTAGGGTGCCGGTGGGAATTGGGGCAGGCCGAGAGGGTACTGGCGTGAGAGCTGGTATGGTCAGGGCCGTGATCGCGGTCGCGCTCGCCGCCTCGATGGTCTTCGTGGCTGCTGTAGGCAATGGGGCCACCGCGCACGCCGGCCCGACGCTGGAGGACCAAGTTGATGCCATTGCCCGGGAGCTCATGTGCCCGGTCTGCGCCGGCCAGACGGTGGCCGATTCCGGCAGTCAGCTTGCCGAGCAGATGCGCGCCGAGATTCGCAAGCGGCTCGAGGCCGGACAGACCCGGGAAGAGATCATCGGCTACTTCATCGGCCAGTTCGGTGAAGGCGTGCTGGCCAAGCCGCCCGCTCGCGGGACCGGGCTGATCCTGTGGCTGTCGCTGCCGCTGGCGCTCCTGGTGGGGGCCCTGATCCTGCGCCGGTTCCTCAAGAGCAACCTGGCAGCGGCCCGGGCACCAACGGCCGGGCCGCCTCCCCCCACACGTGAAGAAGCGGAGCGGATTGCGCAGGCCCTGCGCAATCTCGACGATGGCCGCTGATGCGCATTGGCATCGTCTCTGATGTCCACGCAAACCTCGAGGCGCTGCAGGCGGTGCTGACGCATCTCGAAGGGCAGTCCCCAGATGCGATTGTCTGCCTGGGCGACTTCGTGGGCTACGGGCCCGACCCCAACCCGTGCGTCGAGCGGCTGCGGCCCAGGATCAACGCCGCCGTGCTGGGCAATCACGACCAGGCGGCGATCGGCGGACGGCCGATTGACGACTTCAATCTCTTCGCGCAGGCTGCCATGGCCTGGACGCAGGAGACACTCAGTGAGGGCACGCGTGCCTTTCTGATGTCTCTGCCGGTCCGGGCCGAGATCGAAGGGTTCCTGCTGGTGCACGGGAGCCCGCGACAACCGGTTGAGGAGTACATCATGGACACCCGGACCGCGCGGGCCAGCTTCGTCGCCCAGCCGTTTGCTGTCGCCTTCGTGGGCCACACGCACCAGCCGGTCGTCTTCGTGGAGTCCAGACACCGGGTGTCTGCCAGGGGACTCCTCCCGGAGGTGCCGTTGGTGCTGGAGCCTTCCCGGCGCTACATCATCAACGTCGGCAGTGTGGGGCAGCCGCGGGATGGCGATCCCCGCGCGGCGTACGTCGTGGCCGACACAGAGAACCGCACCGTCACGTTGTTCCGCGTACCGTATCCGGTCGAGGAGACCCAGCGCAAGATGGATGCGGCCGGTCTGCCCGTGCCGCTCATCGAGCGGCTGGCGCTGGGGCGGTAGAGGAACCCCGTTTCACCGGCCCGAACACTCCTCCGTCACCCCCCGACGGAGGTTTTCTTATGAGCGCGCGCCGCATCACCATTGAAGACCTGCTCGCACTGCGTTTCGTGGGGGACGTGGCCCTCTCACCGGACGGACGGACCGTCGCCTACGTCCAGGAGACGATCGAGGCCGCAGGGGAGGCCGCGGGGTCGCCGTACGGGTACCGGTCGGCGATCTGGCTCGCAGACGCCTCCGGCGGCGCACCTCAGCAGTTCACCGGCGGGGAGGCCCGTGACCGGCGGCCGGTTTGGTCGCCCGACGGCAGCCGCCTGCTCTTCGTGTCGGATCGCGGCCCCGCTACCGGCGGCAGCCGGCCCAGGCACCTGTGGGTCATCGCGCGGGCCGGCGGAGAGGCACGCCGGATCACGCAGGCCGACTACAATCCCGCCGACGCGGTCTGGTCGCCCGACGGGGCGCAGATTGCGTTTACCGGCAAGGCGCCCGTCACCGACAAGGCGCCGGCCAGCGACGTGAAGATCATCACGCGTCTCAAGCACAAGTTCGACGGCGAGGGATTCTGGGACGCCCGGTACAAGCACATCTTCGTCATCCCCGCATCCGGCGGTGAGGCCCGCCAGGTGACCTCTGGCGACTTCGACCACCGCGAGCCCGCCTGGAGCCCCGACGGGACGCGCCTGGCCGTCGTGGCCAACCGGTCCGAGGACGCCGACACGACCAACGTCACGGACATTTGGGTCCTCTCGCCGGCGAGCGGGGAGATGCGGCGCCTGACCGTTGGGGTCGGCCCGTCCGCCAGCCCGTCGTGGTCGCCCGACGGCCGCCTGATCGCCTACCTGGGGCACGAGAACGCGTGCATGGGCGCGTCCAATGTGATGCTGTGGGTCGTCCCGGCCGACGGCAGTAGCCCGCCCCGATGCCTGACGCGCCACTTCGATCGGTCGCTCGCCCATCACATCATTTCCGACATGCGCGCTCATCCCACGTGCGGCCATCCGGTGTGGTCGCCGGACGGCCGCTTCATCTTCGTCATGGTGGCCGAGGGCGGCACGACGCAGCTCGCTGCGGTCGAGGTCGCCACAGGTGCGGTGCACCTGATGACCACCGGTCGCCGGGAGATCTACGGCGAGTCGTACGAT
This sequence comes from Candidatus Fervidifonticultor quintus, assembly GCA_031459535.1. GTDB lineage: Bacteria > Sysuimicrobiota > Sysuimicrobiia > Sysuimicrobiales > Humicultoraceae > Fervidifonticultor_A > Fervidifonticultor_A quintus. Next base: position 4,084 of record JAVKIJ010000001.1, read on the forward strand.
GCCACGTGCCGGCGCGTGGCGATGGCGATCTCCGACCCGGCAACGCCGGGCGACATCTGGGTTGCCGAGGTCGAGGGACTGGCCGAGGGCGCGCCGACCATCGCACCCGCGCGCGAGCGCCGGCTCACCGAGGCCAACAGAGACCTGCTCGGGGGCATCGAGTTGAGCACCCCCCAGCGCTATGCCTACATCGGTGCCGACGGCTGGACCATCGAAGGCTGGGTGATGCCGCCCGTGGGCCTGGAGCCGGGCCGCCGCTACCCCACGATCCTCGTGGTGCACGGCGGGCCGCACGCGGCTTACGGTGAAGCGTTCTTCCACGAGTTCCAGGTGCTGGCGGCACTGGGCTATGCGCTGGTACTCACCAACCCGCGCGGCAGCCAGGGGTACGGTCAGACGTTCACGGCGGCCACCCATCACGACTGGGGTGGCAAGGACTACGCCGACATCATGGAGGGGCTGGAGGCGGCCCTGGCCCGGTTCGAGTTCCTCGACCGCGACCGCCTGGGCGTGGAGGGCGGCTCCTACGGCGGCTACATGACCAATTGGATCGTCGGCCATACCCAGCGGTTCAAGGCGGCGGTGACCATGCGCTCGATCGCCAACTGCCTGAGCCAGTGGGGCACCAGCGACATGGCGTACCTCAAGGGTTACTGGGAGTTCCCCGGCGATCCCTGGGAGAGCCCGCAGTTCTACTGGGAGCGGTCGCCGCTGGCCTACGTGAAGAACATCACGACGCCGCTACTCATCTTACACAGCGAGAACGACCTGCGCTGTCCCGTCAGCGAGGGCGAACAGCTCTTCGCCGCCCTACGCAAACAGGGCAAGGAGGTCACCTTCGCGCGCTTCCCCAACGAGAGCCACGATCTGTCGCGCAACGGTCAACCTCAGCACCGCATCGAGCGGCTGCGGTTGATCGTGGACTGGTTCGGCAAGTACCTGGCACCGCCCGTGGCCCAGGCCCAGACCGCCAGCGCTGCGCTGGCGGCGCAGTGATGCCGAGGATCTACACCCGCACCGGTGATGATGGCGAGACGGGCCTCCTCGGCGGCGGCCGGGTGCCGAAGGACCACCCCCGCGTCGAGGCCTATGGGACGCTGGACGAGGTCAACAGTGCGCTCGGTCTGCTGGCGGCACACCTCGAGGGCGATCTGGCCGAGGCGGTGCGTGCGGTGCAGCGCACGTTGTTCGCCATCGGTGCCGAGCTGGCGACCCCGGAGCCCGGGCGCGTACCGGCGCTGGGGCCCGTGGCCACGGGCTCGCTCGAGGGGCTCATCGACCGCTGGGAATCTGACCTGGAGCCGCTGAAGACCTTCGTTGTGCCCGGCGGCAGCCGCCCGGCGGCGATCTGCCATCTCGCGCGGGCGCTGTGCCGGCGCGCCGAACGCCGCGTCGTGACGCTGGCCCGGACCGAGCCCGTCAACCCCGAGATCCTGCGCTACCTGAACCGGCTGTCGGATATGCTCTTCGTGCTGGCGCGGATGCTCAACCGGCGGGCCGGGGTGGCGGAGGAGCCGTGGTAGGCGGGGTAACGTCCCGGCGATGATTCGCACGCAGATCCATCTGACCGAGGACCAGGTGCGTCGGCTGCGAAGGTTGGCGGCGCAGCGAGGCGTCTCGATGGCGGAACTAATCCGCGAGGCCATCGACCGGCTGGTGCGATCTGCGGGCGGAATCCCGTGGGAAGAGCGCCCCAAGCGTGCCCTCCGGGCCGTCGGCCGCTTTGCTTCGAGGCGCAGTGGTGTGAGCGTCAGGCACGACTAGCATCTGGAGGAGGCGTACGGTCCCTTGCATGCGCACGCTCGTTGACACGTCGGGTCTCGTACGCCCTGCTGGACGGCGATGTGGAAACCGCTGCAACGGGCCTGAGAGGCTGAGAGAGCCTGCCGCGCCTGCCGGGCGATGAAACAACATCCTTCCGGGCCTGTAGTTACCGACTCTAAGAGAGCCGGGGGCGGCCAGACCATTTGACTTCACTAAGCGGGCTGAACACTGCCCGCGTTCTCACCCGAAGACCCAGTCCTGTAGATCCAAGCCGAGGCCGGACTCTTGGGGCAGCCGAATCTCGCCGTCTTGCACGATCAACGGTTCTTTCAGTGTTGACTGGTACACCGACGCGGGGAACGCCGGAGGATCGTGGAGGAACTCGAAGTAGGTGGAGTTGGGGATGGCGGCAGCCAGGTGGAGGTTGGCCACCATGCCTACAGGATCACCCCAGGTGTGGGGCGTGACAAGCACCCCTGCGGCGTGAGCCATCATGGCCAGGGCTCGGATGCGCAGCAGCCCTTCGCAGAGGGTCACGTCGGGCTGCAGGATGTCGTAGCAGCCATCCATCAGCAGGTGCTGCAAATCGTCGAACCGCTGGTTGCTGTTTCCGGCTGCGATAGGTACGGGGGAGGCTCTGTGCAGCCGCTGCAGCTCGGCGTAGGCGTGCCGAGGTAGAGGTTCCTCCAGCCACGCCACGCTGTACTCGGCGAGGGCGCTGGCCGTCTTGAGGGCGCGGTGGTATGTCCAGACCGGGCCGGGTAACGGCGCGTCGGAAGTGTCTGTCTGATTGGCGTCCACCATGATCGCCATGTCGTCGCGGATGCGCAGCTTGATGGCGCGGAACCCTTCGTCCCGTCGCCGCCGAGCATCATCGGCCCGCTGCCGCTGGGGTCCTGTTCCGCCCCGTGTCAGCGTAGGGCACCACTGTGTCGCGGGCGTTGCCCAGCAGCTTGTACGCCGGCATTGCTGCCACTTTACCCAGGATGTCCCACAACGCCACCTCGACGAACCACACCGTGGCACCGAAGAACGGCCAGAGCTGACGCAGCGTCCCGGCATGCTTCTCGATGCGCAGGGGATCATGGCCGATCAGGTGGGTGGCAATCTGCGCGACACACTGCTCCTCGCCGCCGTAGAACTGGTGTCCGGCGATCCCGTAAACGCCTGCGTCAGTGTCGATCCGGACGTAGACGATGTATCCAGCTCGCTTGAACAAGTCGACCACCTTGGCCTGCGCTTGGTTCATGGCCGCCTCCGGGGATACCTGTCCGGCGAGCGCGGCCGAGAGGGCGGATTCCACGCAAGTGACGGCTCCGCAATATGGGTAGGGAATGTTCTGGGAGGGTGTGGCCGCGCCGGGAATCCCGCCGGCCACGCCCTGCCGTCCGCAGGTGAACGGCGTGGCGCGACGCGCACGGTCATGAAGTGGGCGACGCTGGGCCGAGGCCGATTCTACTTCGCGGTGTTTGCGCTGCCGGCTGTGCTCTATGTGGTCGCCTGGCGGATTGCCCCCTTGTTGTACACGTTATGGCTCGGGTTGACGCAGTACAACCTGGTGTATGATGCGGCGCCGCAGTGGAACGGCCTGGAGAACTATCGGCGGTTGATCCAGGACCGCTTGTTGCTCGAGGCATTGAGACTCTCGGCGGGGTTCGGGAGCGTCGCGACCGCGGTCGAGCTCGGCGTCGGGCTTGGTGCCGCGGTGTTCTTTGACAGCGATCCGCCCGGCCGGAATCTACTCCTGGGCATCTTTCTGCTGCCGATGATCATGGCCCCGGTTGTGGTGGGGACGGTGTGGTCCGCGGTGTTCGATCAGACCGTTGGCCCGCTGCCGTTTCTTATCGAAGCCTTTGGCGGACCGCAGCTCCACTGGTCGGGAACACCCAGGACGGCATTCCTCGTACTGGTGCTGGCCGACGCCTGGGAGTGGGCGCCTCTGATGGCGCTCCTGCTGTTTGCGGCCATGCAGGCGATCCCACGGGAGCAGCACGAGGCCGCTAGGGTCGACGGCGCTTCCAGCTTCCAGGTGTTCTGGCGGGTGATCCTGCCCCAGATCACCGGGATGGTGGTCGTGGCGGCTGGGCTGAGGCTCATGGATGCATTCCTGGAGCTGGATAAGGTGATCGTCATGACCGGCGGTGGGCCGGGGACCTCTACCCAACTGGTCAGCATGTATATCTACAAACAGGCATTTCAGGGGTATGAGCTGGGATACGCCGCCGCCGTCATCACTGCGCTGATCGTACTGCTGGCGTGCGTGTACGCGCTTTACCTGGGGCGGTACGGACGATCACTCAAGTCTGCCGCGGCATGATCGAGACGCAGGCACCGCTGGAGCGTAGAAGGGCGCGCGGGGTTGTGAAGAGGACCAGAGGCAGGAAGCGTTGGGGTGGGATCGTAGGCACCGTGCTGGTCCTAGCTTGGACCCTGCCGGCTTTCCTGTACCTTGTCCTGCTGTCCGTCAAGCCAGAAAGCTTCATGGTCGAGCGTTCCCGGCTCATCTTCCGGCCAACGCTGGAGCGCTACCACGAGCTACTAGTTAGTGACCTAGGGCTGCCTATCTGGAACAGTCTCCTTACGTCTACTATCGGGGCCCTCTTTACGTTGATTCTGGCAAGCCTCGCAGCGGTAACCTTCAGCTACCGGGACTTTCGCGGGAAGGCGCTGTTGTTCTTAATGATGCTGCTTCCGCGTATGTTCCCACCGGTGACCACTTTGATCCCAATCCAGCTAGCGATGAAGACCTTGGGCCTGATCGATACCAGGACGGCCCTCATCATCCTGTTCACCGCGTTCCAGATTCCGCTAGCGCTGTGGATTATGCGGACGTCGCTGGACGACGTGCCGAGAGAACTGACGGAGAGCGCCGCACTGGATGGAGCGTCACTGCCGGTCATCGTGGGCAGGATCGTGCTCCCTCTCGCCGGGCCCGGCCTCCTGGCAGCGTTCGTGCTGAGCTTCATCTTCAACTGGAACGAGTTTCTGTTTCCCCTGATCTTAACGGGCGTCAATGCTAAGACCGGGTCCGTGGCGATCATGAACTTTGCGGGTGGGTACAAGAAACTCCAGTGGGGATCGCTCGCGGTTCTTGGTGTGGTGATGACGCTTCCCGTCGTCGTGTTCATCCTGGCGTTCCGGGCCGCGCTGATTCGTGGGTTCACGGCGGGGGCCCTGAAGGGCTGAGACTATTGGACGCAGCAAGGATTCCACGAAAGGTGGCGCGAAGTGTGGTCGTAAACGTTTTCGGCAATTCGGTCAGTCGGGAGACACGGGAATTTCGGGTGCCGGGTGGCGTTCAACGGCGAGGCTACTGGAACGCGGGACGGAGGAGGCTTGGTCGTGGTTCGCGTCGCGCACTACCTTAATCAGTTCTTCGCCGGCCTCGGTGGCGAGGCGGCCGCGAACCGGCCTCCGGAACTTCGCGATGGCCCTGTCGGGCCGGGGCGTGCGTTGCAGGCTTTGCTTCACGGCCAGGCCCAGGTAGTGTCCACCCTGGTGTGCGGCGATAACTTTTTCGCGGAACGCCGCGAGGAGGCCTGTCGGGAGGTCCGCGCGTGGTTGGAGACCGTTCGTCCAGACCTCGTCGTGGCCGGGCCGGCGTTTGCAGCCGGTCGGTACGGCGTGGCCTGCGCCGAGGTGTGCCGCGTTGCCAATGAGCTCACGCTCCCGGCCGTCACGGGGATGCACCGTGAGAACCCGGGGTTGTTGATCTACCGGAAGGCGTATGTGGTCCCTACGGCGGACTCCGCTGTGGGCATGCAGTCGGCGCTCGCGGCGATGGCGGCGCTCGGACTCAAACTGGCGTCGGGAGAACCGCTTGGACCAGCGGAGGTGGAGGGGTACTTGCCCCGAGGCGTTCGGCGGCCCGGCCTGCGCGAGAAGCCCGGCGCTGAGCGCGCGGTCGACATGCTTGTCTCGAAGCTGGCCGGCCAGCCGTTCCGAACCGAATTGCCGGTGAATGCGTACGAGGCAGTGCCGCCGGCACCTCCGCTAACTGACTTGCGTCGGGCACGCATTGCCCTGGTGACCACTGGCGCCATCGTGCCGAAGGGCAATCCCGACCGCCTGAAACGGTGTAGCGAGACCCGATGGGCGAGGTATTCAATCGCTGGCGTTGAGGCGCTGACGGGTGATCAGTATGAGTGCGTCCACGGCGGCTTCTACAACGACATGGCATCCCGCAATTCTAATCTAGTGCTGCCGCTGGACGTGCTGCGTGAGCTGCAGCGGGAGGGCGTCATTGGTGAACTACTCGACTTCTACTGCGTTACCACCGGCAACGATCAACGCCTGGCCGACTGCAGACGCAACGGGCAGGAGATCGCCGCGACCCTTCGGTCGGCCAACGTTGACGGCGTCTTGTTGGTGGCCACCTGAGGGTCGTGTAATCGTTGCGGCGCAACGATCGCCAAGGAGATTGACCGAATCGGTATTCCCGTAGTGGTGATCAGTGCGTTGCCTCCCTTGGCCACGCAGGCTGGCGCCAACCGTGTGGTACAGGGGGTCAAGATAGAACACGTGTGCGGCGACCCGTCGCTGCCGCCCGACGCTGACAAGGCGATGCGGCGTCGACTTGTGGAGCGGGCCCTGCTCGCGTTGCAGCGTGATGTGACCGAACCCGTATTGGCGGCTGACAGCTGAGGGCGTGAAGGGTAGCGAGATGGAGCTAGAGATTGGGACATTCCCGGTGCGCCAGGTGGAGTTTGGGTCATCGCCGGGATGGTCCGACGAGACCCTCACCATCGACCCGGAAGGCCTGCGCGCTCTCGTCCTAAGGGATCCGCGGATCCGCCGCGTCGCCGTGGATTTGGTGGCTCCTGGGGAAGATACACGCATCATTCACCCGCGGGACGTTGTAGAACCTCGCATCAAGATCGAGGGCCGGGGCCACGTCTATCCCGGGATCGCCGGCCATCCTACCGATACGGTGGGCAGCGGCCTGACCTGTCGGTATGACGGGTTTGCGGTCATGGTGTGCTCGGAGGTCCTCCCGCACATCCGCCGTGCCGTCAGCGCCGCCACCGACAGCATTGTGGACATGTCCGGCCCGGGTGCGGTCACCGTCTACAGTAGGTTGCGGTATGCGGTCCTGACGTTGGAGACCCAACCCGAGCTCGAGCTCACAGAGTGGAACGACGTTCTGCGTCTGGCCGGCCATCGGGTTGCTGACGCGCTTGCTGGGCTACTGCGCGGCCTCGAGCCGCCGAGGCGCCGCCGATTCTCTCTGACGCGTCCTCAGAGTACCCTTCCGCGCGTCGTTCACGTGCACACGTTGAATGCCTCGATGGTGCCAGGCATCGGCACCGGCATCTACGGCTTTACTCCCCACGCGCTGCCTGTGTTGCTCCATCCGAACGAGATCCTCGACGGTGCCATCACCGGCGACGCCGTGGTGGGCTATCCGGGCAAGTGCACCTGGCTGCACGTGAACAACCCGGTACTGTCGGCGCTGTACGATCGGCACGGTCGGGATTTTGAGTGGCTTGGGTGCATTATTGCCCGCACCCGATGGGGAGCGCTCAAGGACAAGCAGCTGTCCGCCTACCAGACTGTGAAGTTAGCTCAGATGCTGGAGGCAGAGGGTGCGCTGGTGACCTGGAACCATGGAGGCAATGATCTGATCGAGGTGATGCTGACGATTCAGGGATTGGAGCGCGCTGGCATCAAGACGGTTTTTCTCACTATTGAGTCGGACATCAAGATCGTTCGGCTCCGGCCCGAGCTTGCGGAGACTGGCGCGGAGGAGCCGCCGCTCTTGTTCAGCGTCCCAGAGGCCAACGCCATTGTCAGCACCGGTACCCTCGCCCCTACCGAGGTCCTCCCGGCGGTTCAACGCGTGGTTGGTGGTACCGAGTTGGTGCTAGACCAAGAGCGACCTGAGGTACGGGTGCCGGCAAACGGACCGCTGGATCTCGAGGTACTCTCCGGTGCCTACTCCCCAATCTTTGGGCACTTCGACAACTACGGCATCGGTTGTCAGAGTTACTATGACTACTAGGCCCGTGATCCGCGCGGCCAGCTTCGTGCTGGCATTTGCGCCTGACCTAGTGTTCTGTGGCTCCAAGCCACGACGTGAGATCGCCCGCAATTCTTCTCTGCGCGCGGAGATCCGATCTCATTTGCGATCCTTCGCCGATGTGGTGGCTTATCCACCGCATCAGGTGATGATTGGCAACCTGACGCCGGAGACGTTGTGGGATATTCCGAGACCCTGGCATACACACCCGATTCACCCTGCCTCGCCGCACGGTCCAGCGGGTGTCATCATCGATGAGCCGGAGCTGTATGCTTGGTTGGCGCGTGCGGACGCGGCCAACTTGGTCCGCCTGGAAGAGACTTTCGCTGAACATGTGGCATCGCTAATGGGCGGGGCCCGAGTCGCGACCGCGACGCCGGACGAACTGCTCCGCAGCGTTGAGAGGGGTGCCGAGACGTTCTTCGTCGCTGGCGACCGCATTGCGGGCGCCATTTCGCCTGGCCACGACCAAGACGAGACGCTGACGGCCCCGGTGCTTCTGGAGAACCTTGTGGCGAAGGTGACCGGAGGGCTGGCGCTGCGGCATCTGGTCGGCAGCGCGGCGCCCGGCGAGCCGGTAGATTTCCTCCTGGGCTGTGGGGAGGAAGCCGTTGGGGACCGGTACCAGCGCGGCGGTGGAAACCTGGCCAAGGCCATGGGTGAACTTGCCGGCGTCCGAACCGCCGGAGGTGCCGACGTCAAGGCCTTTTGCGCCGGTCCTGTACACTCACTCATCATTGGGGGGGCGTTGGTGGCCTGCGGCCTCTACCGTCGCGTGGTGGTGGTTGCTGGTGGGTCGCTGGCGAAACTCGGCATGAAGTTCCTTGGGCATCTGGCTTCGGGGTTTCCAATCTTGGAGGACATTCTCGCAGGCATGGCAATCGACATTGTTGCAGACGACGGGCGCAGTCCCGTGTTGCGCCTCGATGTGTCAGCGGTGCACCGCGTGGCCGATGGGGCAGCACCCCACCAGATGGCGGCGATTCTCACCCGAGATCCGTTGCAGACCCACGGGCTTCGCATTACTGATGTTGACCGTTTCTCAGTCGAGCTGCACAATCCAGACATTACCGAGCCCGCCGGGTCCGGTGACGTTCCCTACCGCAACTATCAGATGATTGCGGCGCTTGCAGCCCAGTCTGGCGAGATCAGCCGCGACGCGATCCCGGCGTTCATCCGGACGCACGGGATGCCCGGATTCTCGCCGACCCAAGGTCACATTCCGTCTGCGGTTCCATACCTTCCTCATGCCATTGTCGGTCTGAGTACGGGCGGACTCAATCGCGTGCAGTTGATTGCTAAGGGTAGCCTATTTCTCGGGAGGATGACCGAGATGAGCGACGGGGCCAGCGTCTTGTTGGAGCGCAATGGGCGATGACGACGGGAAAGGAGCTGGTGGAGCGTGGTGGACTTGAGGAACAAGCTGGTTCTTGCGTTGGGGGAACGGGACGGAGTTCCAGGCCCGGCTCTGCAGGCATGCGCTGAGGCCGCGGGCGCCCGGGTGATCTACGTCGCGACCCAGTGCTTTGTCTGAACGTCGGCCGGGGCCATGGACTTGGAGGAGCAGGACGCCATTCGTCGGGTCGCAGAAGGTGGTGAGCGTGATCGCATGGTCGTGCTGTTGGGAACGCCAACTGCTGGCAGCACGATGATGACCGCTCTGACGTTGACCCAAGGTGATCCAAGCTATGCCGGTCCGTTGGCAGGGATCCCGTTGGGACTCCCCACGTACCACATTCTGGAGGATGCCGTTAGGCAGGCAATTCCGGTGGAGGTTTACGATCGAGAGATTGGCGCCTCAGAGTTCATCCTTGACAGGGATGGGATTATTGAAGCCATCGAACGGGTGCGCGCTCAGTCGGCGTGATTTCGGTGCGCCCGTGGAAGGGTGCCCGCTGGACGGTCACCTGGCTTTCCGCCAGCCTGAGCTGCCTCACGGGTCGTACTCTCCCGTATGACTAGGCGTACGGGGAGTCGCACCGACGGCGGTATGACGCCGGTGTGAATTGCGCGCAGCAACATCGCTGCAGCGAGCCGTCCCATCTCCACTGAGGGTTGGGCTACTGTGGTGAGGCGTGGGTTGGCCAGGCGCGCGAAAGGAATGTCGTCGAAGCCGACCAGCGCCATGTCCCGAGGAATCATGATCCCATAGACCCTAAGCGCGTCGAGCAAACGGAGGGCGAGCTTGTCGTCGTAGCAGACGACCGCGTCCGGGCGGCTTTGCGCAACGGCGGCTGCCACGGTGTCGACGGATTCCCAGCCCCCCGATCGGGACACGAGGATCCTCGGCCTAGGCGCTCTTGCTTCGGCCAACGCCCGAACCATCGTGTCTCTCCGCGTCAGGTCGGATGCGCTCCCAGGACCGCCGACGTAGACGAGTTTTCGGTACCCGGAGTCCAGCAGATGTTGGACGACAGCCTTGATTCCCTCCGGGTCGTCGGCCCGCAGGCACCCGGTGGACAGGTCGGCCTCGTATCCGGCAAGGCTTGGGTGCTCCCCGTTTACAAAGACGACCGGACTAGGACGGACTGCGGTCCGCGCTTCCCGCTGGCTGAGCACGCTCCCCATTAGAGCAATCCCATCGGCTCTGTGCATCGCGAACACTCGCAACGCAGAACGCTCCTGGATCGGGTTATCGAATCCGTTGGCCAGGAGAACGCTGTATCCGTGAGAGGTGGCTTCCTGCTCGAAGCCGGTGGCCACCTGGCCGTGGATTGGATCCGTGCCGTCGGGAATTAGAAGACCCAGTGTCTGCGTGGCCCGGACTACAAGGCTGCGAGCAGCACGGTTAGGCACGTAGCCGAGACGGCGGGCGGTGCGGATGATGCGCCGGCGGGTCTCTGCACTGACCTCGGGCTGCTCGCGCAGCGCACGTGATACGGTTGCCACCGACGCACCGGTGGCCCGCGCAACATCCGCAATCGTGACGTGGGCACGAGGCATCTATCAGTCCATCCTGAGCAATCTTCCTGCTACGTGCGACAACATACAGGGCCTTCGTCAGACAGTGTTCCCCAACCATTCTTGGGTCGCGTCTTGGGTCGCAGGCTGGGGCCTTCTTTCTCACCCGTGCGTGACTTCTCTGAGATCAGTCAATGCGTCGTGCATTAGCGCGCTCTTCGCCCATCATCTCTCATGAGGAGGTACCTAATCTACCGCACCGCTCCCCTCGCCGCCACGGGCCAGACGACCTCGACCCGCCCCCCGCGCACGCCCACCAGGGCGTCGTGCAGGTTGGTCACCACACAGGTGTGATTGGGGATGACCGAGACGATCTCGCCGACGTCGGGCTTTGCAGGGCAGTTCTCGAGATCTACGATCCCGTGTTCTTCGTTCAGCCGGGTGATTACCGCTGCGGGATACTCGACGATGCGACCGTGCCCTTCCAATCCCAGGAGGTCTGATGATAGGGTCTTCGAGCCGGCGTCAACGATGGCCCGCTGAGCCGTCGGCCGGCTCACCACCGTGGTGCGGACGCGCATCGCGCAGTCATCCCAGGTCGCCGCCCCCGCGGCCACGGTCGCCCGGTCATTGAAGACGTACGTACCGGCCCGGTGCTCGGTGACCCCGGGCACGGTGTGGGCCCGGCGATAGACCGGTGTGCCCCCGGTGGAGACGACCTCGGCCGGCAGGCCGGCGCGCTCCAGACGCGCCAGGGCCGCTTCGAAGAATGCCGCGGTGTCATCGGTGATGGGATAGGTCATCAGGCCCGCAAAGCGCAGGCCGGGCAGCCGGGCGACGGTCTGGGCCAGTTCTGTGGTCTCGGCCGGGGTCTGGGTGCCCTGGCGGCTGCCGCCGGTGTCGCATTCGATCAACACGGGCAGCGGGGCGGCCGCATCACCGAAAGCCGACGAGAGCGCCCGCGCGGCAGCTGCATTGTCGATGGCCACCGTTAGGCAAGCGCCCGGCCGCGCAGCCAGCTCGCGCAGCCGGCGCAGCTTGGCCTCGCCTAGGATGTTGTAGGTCACCAGGATGTCGGTGATGCCGGCCTCCAGCATCACGGCCACCTCTCCGAGTTTCTGGCAAGTGATGCCCGCCGCCCCGGCGGCGACCTGCTGGCGGGCGATCTGGGGGACCTTGTGCGTCTTGATGTGTGGCCGGTTGGCGATGCCGTGGGCGTCACAGTACGCCTGCAGCCGACGGATGTTGGCTTCCATGATGTCCAGCTCAATGGTCACCAGGGGCGTGTCACGCAGATCCACGGCCGGCGGCGCGGCGACGGCAGTCATCGGGACACCTCACGGTATCTGAAGCAGTCGATCGTGTGGTCGTTCACCATGCCCGCGGCCTGCGTGAAGGCATAGCAGATCGTGGAGCCGACGAAGCGAAAGCCCCGGCGCTGCAGGTCCCTGCTCATGGCGTCGGACTCCTTCGTCGTCGGCGGAATCTGGCGTACGGTCCGGTAGCGGTGCTGGATCGGCTGGTCGCCGACGAACTGCCAGATGTACCGGTCGAAGGAGCCGAACTCCTCCTGAGTGTCGAGGAATCGCCGCGCGTTCTCCACGGCGGCCTCGATCTTGAGCCGGTTGCGCACGATCCGGGGGTCGGCCAGCAGCCGCCCGATGTCCCGGGCGGTGTACCGGGCGATCTTCCCGGCGTCGAAGCCGGCGAACGCGCGGCGGAAGTCCTCGCGCTTCTTGAGGATAATCGCCCAGCTCAACCCCGCCTGAAACGCATCGAGGGTCAGGAACTCGAAGAGCTTGGGGTCATCATGTACGGGGACGCCCCACTCGGTGTCGTGGTAGTTGATCATCAACGGGTCTGACGTGGACCAGTCGCACCGCTTCATGGATGCCATGCGTCCTCCAGGATCGCGCAGATGGCGTGGCCGATGGTGATGTGGGCCTCCTGAATGTGCGAGGTGCGGTCCGATGGCACCCGCACCTCCACGTCGGCCAGGGGCGCTAGGTCTCCGCCGTCCCGTCCCGTAAGCGCGATCACCCGCGCGCCGGCTCGCCGGGCAGAGGCAGCCGCCTCGACCACGTTCCTGGAGCGTCCGGTGGTGGAGATGACCACCACCACGTCGCCGGGTCGCACGAGCCCTTCGAGCTGGCGCGCGAACATCCGGTCGAACCCATAGTCGTTGCCCAGCGCCGTGAGCACCGCTCCATCGGCGGTCAGGGCGATGGCGGGAATCGGGGCCCGCTCCCGCGCAAACCGGCCGACCAGCTCGGCAGCGAGGTGCTGGGCGTCGGCCGCAGAACCGCCGTTGCCGCACAGCACCACTTTGCCACCAGCACGCAACGCGTCCAGGATGAGCCGCGCCGCAACGGCGACCCGTGCTGCCACGGTCTCCAGGCACGCCTGCGTCACCGCCACATTGGCTTCCAGGTGGGCACGCACGTGCGAGGTCAAGACCTGGTCGTCGGGAAGGCCAGCGCTCACGATGTGTGCAGTTCGCCGCTCGCAGGAGGCTTCCTAGGTGACGTCCGGCCCGGCTCGAAGCCCCCCACGGCCCGACCGAGCCCGGGACTGCGCCACGGCCCTGGTTGAGGAAGGCGTACCCCGAGCGCGCGGAAGACGGTAGAATGAAATGCAGGCAATTTGGGAGGGATCGCCATGTACAGGTGGGTCCTGTGGGGACTCGTGATCGTGTTGCTGGTGCCGGCGTCTGCCGCCAGGGCTCAGGTGCCCTCGTTGACCGTCTACTCCAGCGTGGACGAGGAGAATGCCCGGAAGATCCTCGGCGCGTTCAGCCGCGCGACAGGCATCGAGGTGCGTCTCACCTTCCTGTCCACCGGGCCGGCGCTGGCGAGGCTGGAAGCCGAGCGCGCCAATCCGCAGGCCGACGTGTGGTTCGGCGCGCCCAGCGAGAACCACGTGGATGCCAAGATCCGCGGTCTGACCCAGCCGTACAAGTCGCCCAACGCCGCGCAGCTCGACGCCCGGTTTCGCGATCCAGACGGGTTCTGGACGAGCTTCTACATGAACCCGTTGGGGTTCGGGTTGAACACGAAGGTGCTGGAGAGCCGCGGGATCAAGCGGCCAGCCTCCTGGCAGGACCTGTTGAACCCGCAACTGCGGGGCTTGATCCAGATGCCCAGCCCGCAGACCTCGGGGACCGCCTACAACATGGTCGTCACGCTGGTCCAGCTCATGGGTGAGGACCGCGCCTTCGCGTACATGAAGCAACTGCATCCCAACATCCAGACCTACACGACCAGCGGCACCGCGCCTTCGCGGGCCGTGGCGTTCGGCGAGGTGGCGGTGGGCATCCAGTTCACGCCCGCCTTCTATCAGCTCTATTTCCGCGGGTACCCGCTGCTTACGGTCTTCCCCAAGGAGGGGGTCGGGTTCGAGGCACCTGCCATCTCCATCGTGAAGGGCACCCGGCGCGAGGCCGAAGCCCGGCGCCTGGTGGATTGGATCCTGTCCCAGGAGGGCCAGGACACGCTGGCCGCCCAGGAGACCTTCTTCTTCCCGGTGAGCGTCAAAGCCAAGCGGCAGGCCGGCCTGCCCTCGCTGCGCCTGGTGCCGCTCATCAACTACGATGTGGACTTCGCCGGCAAGAACCGGCAGCGGCTGGTCACGCGCTGGGTGAACGAGATCCTTGGCGGGCGCTGAGCCCACGCAGGTTCTCCGCGCCGGCCGCCGCCCGTCGACCGTGGCTGCACCTCAGCCGCTGACCGTTCCCCGAGGGCTTGCGCAGGCCCGAGGCCGCGAGATCCGCCGCCTGCTGGCCGATCCCCTGGTGCTGATCGCGGCCCTGGGGATCCAGGCCCTGCTGCTGGTTTTCATCGTCTGGCCGCTGATCCGCGTGGTCGTCGTCAGCGCGGCGCGCGATGGCGTCATCTCCCTCGGTGCCTACCGGGAGCAACTGCGCTCGTGGTACGTCCAGCGGGCGATCTGGAACAGCCTGCTGGTGGGCGTGCTCACGGCGGCGGCCAGCGTTGCCGTGGGCTTTGCGTACGCCTATACGCTGGTCCGCACCGCAGTCCCGCTCAAGCGGCTGCTGCACATCCTGGCGATCCTGCCCATCGTGTCGCCGCCTTTCGTCTCGTCCATTGCGATCATCCTGCTGTTCGGCCGCGGCGGCATCATCACGTCCGGGCTGCTGGGGCTGCAGGACTTCAACATCTATGGCCTCAAGGGGCTGCTGCTGGCCCAGGTCATGACCTTTGCGCCGGTGGCCTACCTGGTGCTGCGGGGTGTGCTGGAGGGCATCGATCCGACCCTGGAGGACGCCGCGCTCAACCTGGGTGCCGCGCGCTGGACGGTGTTCCGGCGCGTGCTGCTCCCCCTGGCGGTGCCCGGGATCACCAGCGCGTTCCTGGTAGTGTTCATCGAGTCCCTGGCCGACTTCGGCAACCCGCTGCTCCTGGCGGGCAGCGCCTTCCCGGTGCTGTCGGTGCAGGCCTACCTCCAGATCACCGGGATGTTCAACCTGCAGGCTGGCGCCGCCCTGTCGGTGCTGCTCCTGATCCCTTCCATCGGCGCGTTTCTCGCTTATCGGGCCGTCATCGGCCGCCGGCGCTACGTGACCGTGACCGGGAAGCCCGGGCGCTCGTCGCTGAAAGCCACGAGCCCCCTGGCCACCTGGCTCCTGTTCGGGGTCACGGGGCTGGTCGCGGCGGTGGTGGTGATGTTCTACGCGGTCATCCTGGTCGGCGCGCTGGCGCGGACCTGGGGGGTGGACAACCGGCCGTCGCTGGAGGCGCTGCACTACGTGCTGAGCGTGGGCGCCGACACCATCAAGGACACCCTGGTGATCGCCGTGGTCTCGACGCCGGTCTCCGGGCTGCTGGGCATGGTGATCGCTTTTCTGGTGGTCCGCAAGCGCTTCCCCGGCCGCGGGAGCCTTGAGCTGACCTCGTTGCTCAATTTCGCCCTGCCGGGCACGGTGGTGGGGATCGGCTACATCCTGGCGTTCAACCAGCGGCCGCTGCTGCTGACGGGCACCATGCTGATCCTGGTGGCCTGTTTCGTGTTCCGCTACGTGCCGGTGGGGATCCAGTCAGGCATCGCGGTGCTGCGGCAGATCGATCCCGCCATCGAGGAGGCCGCGCAGAATCTTGGAGCCTCCAGTGCCCTGACGTTCCGGCGCGTGACGTTGCCGCTGATCCGGCCCGCGTTCTTCTCGGCGCTGGTCTTTGCGTTCGTGCGGGCCATGACCGCGATCAGCGCTGCGGTCTTCCTGGTCTCGGCCAACTGGAACCTGATGACCGTGCAGATCCTCAGCGAAGTGGGTTCGGGGCGGTACAATGCCGCCGCAGCGTACAGCATGATCCTGTTGGCCATCGTGGTGGCCGCCATCGGTGTCATCGGGCTGCTGCTCAGGCGCGGCTACAGTCCGGTGCAGGGGAGGTTCCTGTGACGGTTCCATCAGCGACCCCGCCGCGCCGCGATGTGGCGCTGTTTGTCGACCGGGTGACGAAGATCTTCGCCGACCCCACCGGCGCACCGGTGACGGCCGTGGACGACGTGACGCTGGAGGTGCAGACCGGCGAGTTCGTCTCGCTGCTGGGGCCCAGCGGCTGTGGCAAGACCACGCTACTGCGCATCATCGCCGGGTTCGAGACGCCGACGGCCGGCGAGATCTTCCTGGCCGGGGCGCAGGTCACCGCCCTGCCGCCCAATGCCCGGGACACGGCGATGGTGTTCCAGTCGTACGCCCTCTTTCCGCACCTGGACGTCTTCGAGAACGTGGCCTTCGGCCTGCGCGTGCGGGCAGTCGCCGAGCCGGAGATCGTTGAGCGGGTGGCGGCAGCGCTGCGCCTGGTGGGCCTGACGGGCCTCGAGCGCCGCTCGCCCGATCAGCTCAGCGGCGGCCAGCAGCAGCGCGTGGCCCTGGCGCGGGCGGTGGTGACGCGGCCGCGGGTGCTGCTGCTGGACGAGCCGCTGTCCAATTTGGATGCCAAGCTGCGGGAACAGATGCGGGTCGAGTTGCGCCGCATCCAGCGTGAGCTGGGCATCACCGCCATCTACGTCACCCATGATCAGGTGGAGGCCATGACGCTCGCCGACCGCATCGTGGTGCTCGACCGCGGGCGCATTCAGCAGGTCGCCCCGCCGGCTGAGCTCTACGCGCGACCGGCCAACGCCTTCGTGTCGGAGTTCGTGGGAAAGGTGAACCTGCTCGAGGGCCGTATCATTGGGGCGACCGACGGCCGGTACCGGATCGCGTTGGACGGGTTGGAAGCCACGGTCGGCGCGCCGCCGACGGCCCCCGGGCCCCTGGCGCCCGGCGCGCGCGTGGGGGTGGTGGTGCGGCCCGAGACCGTCCACCTGGGCCGGGACGGCACCCACCGGGGCGTGGTGCGGCGCGCCATCTACCTGGGCTCGCAGGTTGAGTACGAGGTCGAAGTCGCCGGGCTCCGGCTCCAGGCGGTCGGCCGGAGCCCCATTGAAGAGGGCATTTTCTCCGAGGGCGAATCGGTTGGGGTGACCATCGGGTTCCACGTAGCCCACGTGCTGCCGCTGCAGTGAGGCCTGGGGACTCTGGCGGGCCCCCAGGGACTGGGTGCCCGGCTCCGAGGGCATACCAGGGTCGGGAGCGAAGTGAGCCGTGAGTGCTCCCCAAGAGTACGAGCACCCATGCCGGAGGCCAGCCATGTCTCGCCGTCCCGTTGAGATTGAGGATCTGCTGAAGATCAGGTTCCCGCACAACCCCGCCCTGTCGCCCGACGGGCGGCGGGCGGCCTTCGCGCTCGCCCGTCTGGACTACGAGGCCAATGAGTGGCGGGCCAATCTCTGGATGGCATCCACCGAGGGTGGGGAGCCCGCCCCGTTCACAGCCGATGAGGCCCGAGACGCCTCCCCGGTGTGGTCTCCCGATGGCCGGTGGATCGCCTTCCTCTCGAACCGGGCAGGCAAGCGCCGGGGTCGCAAGAAGGCCGCCATGCAGCTCTGGGTCATTCCCGTTGAAGGTGGTGAGGCGTGGCAGTTGACGGCGTTCGCGGCCGGTGTCAGCCAGCCCGCTTGGTCCCCCGACAGCCGCACCCTGGCGTTTGTCACCCGCGGGACCGCCGAGCGGCTCGAGACCGCGGGGCCTGATGAGGAACTGGTGGTGCGCGAGATCACGCGGACGAAGTACAAGTTTGATGGTCTGGGATTCCTCGACGGCTACGCGCACATCTGGACCATCTCCCGCGACGGCGGCGCACCGGTCCGGCTCACCGACGGTGACTTCGACCATGACACGCCGGTCTGGCTCCCCGGAGGCCGCGAGATCGTCTTCCTCAGCAATCGAGCCAAGGACGCCGACCTCTCGTTCGTACGGGACGTGTGGGCCGTGGACGTGGAGTCCAGGGTGATGCGACAGCTGACGCACAACACCGGGCCGGCGGTGTCGCTGGCGGTCTCCCCTGACGGGCGCTGGGTGGCCTTTGTGGGGCACGACTTCCACGCCAAGAGCGCCACGAACTTCGGCATCTGGGTGGTGCCGGCCTGGGGCGGCGACGCGGTGGACCTGACCGCGGGCTTCGATCGTTCGGTGGGCAACGCCGTGGGCAGCGATGCCCGGCTGACCCCGCTGTTCCCGTCCATCGTGTGGGCGCACGACGGCAGCGGGGTCATCTTCTACGCCACGGACGTAGGACGCACCCACCTCTACTGGGTGGGGCTGGCTGACCGGCGCGTGCAGCAGCTGACCAGCGGCACCGAGGTGGTCGCCGACCTGACCGCCGCCGCCGGGCAGGTCGTCTACCAGCGCATGGGCCCGCTCACCCTGGACGAACTCTGGGTGCTACCGTCCTCGGGCGAGGCGCGCCGCCTGGTCGCCCCCAACGATGACCTGCTGGCCGAACTGGAGCTAACCGAGCCCCAGCGCTTCGCGTACACCGGGGCCGATGGCTGGCCGCTGAACGGCTGGGTGCAACTGCCGCTCGGATTCGACCCCTCGAAGAAGTACCCCGCGGTGCTGAGGATCCACGGCGGGCCCCATGCCGCTTACGGCGACACGTGGAACCACTACGTAGCGCTCCTGGCCGCGCGCGGCTACGTGGTGGTCTGGGCGAATCCAAGGGGCAGTGGGGGGTACGGCGAGTCGTTCGCCAGGGCCGTGGTCGAGGACTGGGGGGGCAAGGACAGCGAGGACATCCTGGCCGCCCTCGACCATGCCATCGGCATGGGGTTCATTGACCCAGACCGCGTGGCGGTCACCGGCGCCTCCTACGGCGGTTTCATGACCAACACGCTGATCGGGCGCACCAACCGGTTCCGCTGCGCCGCCACCGAAGTCTGCGTGAGCAACCTGCACAGCTTCTACGGCACCAGCGACATCGGCGCGACCTGGGGCGAGGTTGAGTGGGGGGCCAATCCCTGGGATGACCCGCAACGGCTGCTCGCGCACTCCCCGTTGATGGCCGCCAGGAACGTCACCGCGCCGGTGCTGATCATTGCCAATGAGGCCGACCACCGGTGTCCGGTGGAGCAGTCCGAGCAGTACTTCATCGCGCTGCGCAAGCTGGGCAAGGAAGTCGTCTTCCTGCGCTTCCAGGACGAGAGTCACACCATGAGTTCCAGCGGTCGCCCCAGGGCGCGCATCGAGCGGTTGCGACGCCTGCTGGCGTGGTTCGACCGCTACCTGAAGCCGGTGCCCGAGGCGGCACCATCGCCGGGGGACTGATCCGCCCGCCGGAGCCCTGAGCGTCGGGCGCCACTCCCTGGTCCGGGAGGAAAATGGCCGGCTGGAAGAGTAATAACCGGTCACTACTGGTCATTACCAAAACCATGTTCGGTATCTCTTGGAGGTGGCATGTCTACCGATGCGGCTCCAGCGTCAGGCCGCCACGCCACTGCACCGGCAGCTCGGGACCGCGCTCGCTAGGGAGATCCGCGGCGGCCGCTTTCGACCCGGCGAGCGCATTCCTTCCGAACGGGCGATCTGCGAAGCCTACGGCGTCAGCCGGACGACGGTCCGCCAGACGATCGGCGATCTGGTGCGGTCCGGCTTGCTCATGCGGGTTCCGGCGAAAGGCACGTTCGTCGCACCTCCCAAGATCAATCAGGACCTGACGCGCGTCGTCCGGTTCTCGGAGGCGGTCTCCGCGGCGGGCTACAGACCGTCGTCGCGGCTGCTCGGCATCAGCCGGATCGCCGCTCCCGCCGCTGCCGCCGAGGCCCTGGGGCTGTCCAGTGACGAGCCGGTCGTGGTGGTGGACATGCTCAGCCTCGGCGACGGCGTGCCGCTCGCGTTCTATCGCATCCATCTGCCGCAGGAGACCGGTGAACCCACGGCGCGCGCCCTGCTCGCGGCCGAGGCTGAGGGCCGCGTGACCTTCGGGCTCGTCCTCGACCATGTGTTCCGAGTGACCGGGCTGGAGCCGGCCCAGGTCGTGCAGACCTACGAGGCGATCGCCGCTACCCCGGAGCTGGCGCGCGTCCTTGGGGTCAACGAGGGCGCGGCGCTCATCGCCAGCGCCCGCACCGTCTTGACCGCCTCCGGCGTACCCATCACCCATGACGACGCCTACTACCGCGGTGACCGCTACCGATTCACCATTCGCCGCGCGTATTCCCTGTGAAGAGTCCCAAGGTGGGCGAGACGCACGCGTGACCGCAAGACAAGATGTCAAGCGAGGAGGGGGACGCATCATGAGAGGACCGCAGTGGCAGGTCAGTATCGCCCTGTTGGTCATGCTACTCAGCCTGCTGCCGCTCGCCGGCGCGCAGGAGCGTGTGCTCGCATTTGCGCTCGACACGGAAGCGTTCCGACGACCGGAGGCGGAGGCCATCGCGGAGAACCTGCGGGCGATCGGGATTCAGGCCGAGGTGCGAGTGTGGGAACGCACGAGCCTGATCGCGCGCATCCAGGCCGGTGAGCGGCAGGCCTATCTGACCGACTGGGGCAGCGCCTTCTTCGATCCCTTCGATCTCGCAGAGCCCAAGTTTACCACCGGTGGCCGGGGCAACTACTCGTTCTATAGCAACAAGGAGGTCGACGGTCTGCTGGTCGCCGGCTCGACGGGGACGGACGCGGCGAAGCGCCGCGAGGCGTACTTCAGAGTTCAGGAGATCTTGTTCCGTGAGGCGCCCTGGGTGTTCGGGTACTACCGCCAAGATACCCACGGGGTCAGCAGCTTGGTGGAGAACTGGGAACCTGCCATGGACAGTCGCATCAACCTCCATGACGCCCGGATGGCGCGGGGCGGGGTCGTGGTGGTCGGCATGAACACCAACGCCATCGTGACCTTTGATCCCGCCATGTTCCGCGACCGCAAGACCGAGACCGTGCTGCGGAACATCTTCGACGGTCTGGTCACCCGGACGACCCGCGACAGGGTCGTGCTCGAGTTGGCTTCGACGATGCGCCAGCCTTCGTCCACGGTGTACGAGTTCACCCTTCGGCCGGGCGTGACGTTCCACAATGGCGATCCCCTTACGGTCGAGGATGTGCTCTTCACGTTTGAGCGCATCCTGAAGGAACGGGCCGTTGGTGGTGAGAGCAGCCCGCGGCGGGCCTTGCTGGGCCCACTGCAGCAGGTCGAACGTGTGGACGACCAGACCGTGCGGTTTGTGCTGGCGCGGCCCTTCCCGGCCTTTCTGCAGGCACTGGTGCACTTTCAGATCGTCCCCAAGAAGTACATCCAGACCGTGGGCGATCGGACATTCGCCGAGCGACCAATCGGCGCCGGCCCGTTCAGGTACGTGGCGGGCCGCGTGGACTCCCAGATCGTCCTGGAGCGCTACGAACAGTACTACGGCGGCGCGCCGGACATCCCGCCGGTGGGTCCGGCGCCGCTGAGAGGGGTGGTGTTTCGCATGATGCCCGAGCCGGCGACGCGGGTGGCGGCCCTGAAGGCGGGCGAGGTGCACATTATTGAAGACCTGCCGGTAGATTTGATTCCAGAGGTCGAGCGCGACCCGAAGACCGCGGTCCGGACCACCCAGGGTACGCGCGTGTACGGCGTGGAGCTCAACAACGCCAGGCCGCCTTTCAACGATGTCAAGGTGCGCCAGGCGCTCAACTACGCGGTGAACTGGGAGGCCATCTTGAAGTCCGTCTACCGGGGGTACGCCACCCGCCTGTCCACCGCGTTTCTCCCCAGCGGCTTCGGGTACAACCCGCGCCAGCAGGCCTATCCGTACGATGCGGCGCGGGCACGGACGCTGTTGCGAGAGGCCGGCTACGCTGTCCGGTAGCCCATGCGGGCCGTTGCCGTCGCCCGCCGCATCCTGACCACCATCCCGATCATGATCGGGGTGGCGGTGATCGTGTTTGTGGTGATGCGGCTGTTGCCTGGCGATCCGGTGGACATCATGCTAGGCCAGACGGGGGCGGTTTCGCAGCAAGACGTGGACCGCCTCCGGCAGGACTTCCATCTGAACCAGCCGCTCGCCCGTCAGCTGCTCCTGTTCCTGGCGGGCGCAGCCCGGGGTGATCTCGGAACCTCGTTCGCGCGGCGGCGTCCGGTCTTCACCATGCTGATCGAAGCCCTGCCGGCGACGATCGAGCTGGCTGTGACCGCCACGGTGCTGGCGCTGCTCATTGCCATCCCCATCGGCGTGCTGTCCGCGGTCCACCAGCGGTCATGGCTCGACCGCCTCGCCATGGGCGCCGCGTTTCTCGGCATCTCCATGCCGGCGTTCTGGTTGGGGATTGTGGCCATCCTCCTGCTGTCTGTCAGGCTGGGCTGGCTCCCCACCTCCGGCCGTCTCGGGTTCGAAGCGTTCCTGCAGCCGATCACCGGCTTCGTGCTGCTGGATAGCGTGCTCACGCGCAACTGGCCCGCATTGTGGGACGGCCTGCGGCATCTGATTCTGCCGGCTGCGGTCTTGGGCGCGAGCCTCATGGCCATCGTGGCCCGCGTCATGCGGTCGAGCATGGTGGAGGTGATGCGGGAGCAGTACGTGACCACGGCGCACTCCAAGGGCCTGGCGCGCCAGGTGGTGATCTGGCGGCACGGGGTCCGCAACGCGCTGATTCCCACCCTGACCGTGGTTGGACTGCAGCTTGGCGTGCTGCTCGGCGGCAACATGATCGTCGAGACCGTGTTCGGGTGGCCGGGCATGGGCCGCCTGGTGGTGGGCGCCATCTTCAGCCGCGACTACCCCGTCGTGCAGGGCGCGGTAATGCTGTATGCGGTGATCTTCGTGCTCGCCAATCTGGCGGTGGACCTGTGCTACATCATCCTGGATCCGCGGATCTCTTTCTAGGCGTGGCGAGGTGGCCACCGTAGCTGTTGTCTCCCCGTCGCCCCAGACCCGGCGAGGAGGGTTCTGGACCATGGCGCGCCGCCTGGTCCATCACCCCTCGGCGGCGGCCGGCGCCGTGGTCGTCGCCGCCATCGCGGCCCTGGCGATCCTCGCGCCAGCGGTCGCGCCCTTCGACCCGGGCGCCTCACGCCTGGAAGGGCGGCTCCAGCCGCCCTCATGGATGGCGGGTGGGGCGCCCGGGCGCTGGTTGGGAACCGACGGTCTGGGACGCGACATCTGGTCGCGGGTCATCTACGGCGGACGAGTCTCGCTTCTCGTAGGCATGGCGGCCACGGCGCTGTCGCTGTCGCCCGGTCTCGTGCTCGGGTTGGCCGCGGGGTTTTTCCGCGGGGCCGTTGACGGTGTGATCTCGCGATTTGCCGAGTTGCTCATGGCCTTTCCGCATCTGATCTTCGCCATCGGCGTCATGGCCGCGCTGGGCCCCGGATTCTGGAACCTGGTCATGGCCCTGGCCTTCAAGGGCTGGGTGGAGTTCTTCCGGGTGGCACGAGGCGACACGCTGAGCCACGGGGCCAGGGAGTATGTGGATGCGGCCCGGGCCATAGGCGCGTCCAGTGCCCGCATTCTCGGCCGGCACATCCTGCCCAACATGATTCACACCAGCTTGGTCCTGGCGACCCTTCGCATGGGTCATTTCATCGTCCTGGAAGCATCGCTGTCGTTCCTGGGCATGGGATTGCCGCCGCGCATTCCGGCCTGGGGCTCAATGGTCGCCGACGGCCGCGAAGTCATGCTCACGGCGTGGTGGGTCTCGACGTTTCCGGGGTTGGCGATCGTGGTGCTCGTTTTGGCCATCAACATGGTGGGCGAGGGGCTGCGGGACGTCCTCGACCCGCGGCTACGGGTCTCATGAGCGCGGAGCACGCCGCGGCGCCATCTCGTCCTATCGTGGGCATTACGATTTCCGCCCCGACCACTCGCGGGTCTCACAGCATCTGCGCCGGTGTCCCGTACGCTGCTGCCGTCACCTGGGCCGGGGGCCTGCCTGTGTGGATCCCAGCCGAGGGGGGTCGAGCGGACGCTCGGAATCTCATCGGGCGCCTGGACGCTGTGGTGCTGACCGGTGGCCGGCGCCTGGACGCCGCGTTCTTCGCGGCAAATCCGCGGCCGACGCTGGAACAGACCGATCCGACGCGATACTGGCTCGAGCACGCCTTGATCCTGGCCGCGTGCGAACGAGAGGTGCCCCTCCTGGGCATCTGCCGCGGCATGCAGATGCTGAACGAGGCCTTGGGCGGGACGCTGGTGGGCAACCTCACACTGGACTGGCCCTGCGCATTGAACCATCACCAGTCCGAGGACCCCGATCGCCCCTCTCACTGGATCCGGATGGCACCGGACTCGCGGCTGGCCACCGCCGTGGCTGCGACGCGGGAGAGGGTCAACTCATTCCACCGTCAGGCCGTCGAGCAGCCCGGTACCGGCCTGAGAGCCGTGGCCTGGGCCGATGATGGTGTGATCGAGGCCGTCGAGGCGTCCCGGCCCGCCGCGTTCATCGTGGGCGTCCAGTTCCACCCCGAAGCCCTGGTGCAGCGTGAGGGTCGCTGGTTGGGACTGTTCGAGGCGCTCGTGGACGCCGCGCGCCGGCCCAGGACGTGAGGAGGCTCCCATGGACCGCATGACGCTCCTGTCGCCCACGGGGCACTTGGGATTCACACCCATCGAGAGCGGCAGCTTTTATGCCGGCGCCGCGCGCCAGCCCGACGCCTTCATCGCCGATTCCGGCAGCTGTGACATCGGCCCCTATCCCCTGGGCGCCGATGCGCAGCACAGCCCCGTGGAGTGGCAGCGCCACGATCTAGAGCTGCTGCTGCTTGCTGCCCGCGCCCAGGGCGTGCCGATGATTATCGGATCGGCCTCGGATACCGGATCCAATCGCGGGGTGGATCTGTTCGTGCGTCTCATCGAGGACATTGCACGGGCGCACCACCTGCCGCCATTCAAGATGGCGGCGGTCTACGCCGAGGTGTCCCGCGACGTGGTGCTGGACCGACTCCGGCAGGGACGGATCGCAGGCTTGGGCGGGCGCGCGGACCTGACGCCCGAGATCGTTGAGCGCACGGACCACATCGTGGCCATGATGGGTGCCGAGCCAATCGTGCGCGCCCTGGACGGCGGCGCCGATGTGGTGATCTGCGGGCGTTCCTGCGACGATGCCATCTTTGCCGCACTGCCGCTGCGGGCGGGCTTTCCCCGGGCGTTGGCCTTCCATTTGGGCAAGGTCCTGGAGTGCGCGTCGCTGTGTGCCGAACCATTCATGGCCAAGGAGACGGTGCTGGGGACCATCACGCATGACGCGGTCGAGTTCGAACCCATGCACGCCGGGCAGCGGTGCACGCCGGCGTCGGTCATCAGCCACAGCATGTATGAACGCGAGGACCCGTACATGCACGCCGTCCCCGGCGGCATCCTGGACCTGCGCGCGTGCCAGTACGAGGCATTGGACGCGCGCCGGACCCGGGTCACCGGTGCCCGCTGGATACCCGCTGAAGCCTACGCGGTCAAACTGGAAGGGGCCGGATGGGTGGGCTCCCGGGCCTTTGCGTTCGCGGCGTTGCGCGACCCGTACGCCATCCAACAGATCGACCGAATGGAGCGATGGGCCCGGGCCAAGGTCGCGGAGCGACATGGTGCGCCAGGCCCCGGGCGCTACGAGTTGTTTTTCCGCGTCTATGGCCGAGATGGTGTGCTGGGGGCCCGGGAGCCGAAACGACACATCACCAGCCACGAGGTGGCCCTGATGATCGAGGCTGTGGCACCCACGGACGACGAGGCCATGGCCATTGCTACGCTGGCGCAGCGCAACTTCTTCTTCGCTCGCTTCCCGGGACTGCGCGGGACGGCGGGCACCGCGGCCCTGCCCGTGGACGAGGTGTTCCTGGGCCGCCCGGCGTATTCGTGGACGATCAATCACCTGCTGCCCTTGGACGACCCATGCGAGTTGTTCCCGACGCGTTTCATCGACGTGAGCGCCGCGCGGCGCTAGTGGATTGGGGGTGCCGGCGCATGCCCAGGCTCTTTGATCTCGCCACTACCATCCGCAGCAAGAACGCTGGTGTCGACCACGTGACGTTCGACATCATCTTCACCGACCGTGCCGTCTATGACCGAGTTAAGGCCAGCGGGGTGCTGACCAGGGAGTCGGTGGCTTGGCTCTACCGGGTGCCGGTCGAGGAGGTCACCCACTTCATGCACGTCGAGGCGGCACCCGCCGTAAAATTCACCCTGCGGCGCACGCGCCCCAGCGGCGACCCTGGCGAGACGGACGTCTTCGGGTCGCAGCAGTACCCGCCGTTGTTCGATCTCGAGATTCCGTGAATCGCCCGCGGGCACCGGTCCGCTCAACCAGCTTGACCGCATCCGTAAAGACTGGTTTACTTTAGTGTAGACAGCGGTCTACACACTCCTACCATGAAAGTCGTTGACCTGACGGCCCCCCGTCGCGACCTGCAGGTCCGGATCGATCCCTCGCCGGCCTATGACTTCCTGGCGTGCCTGTACCTGCTGGGGGAGAGGGAGCAGCCGCTGGAGTTTGACATCCCTGCCCGGTGGATCGAGCGGGCTCGCGCCAGGCTGGGGCCCGAGTTGCGCGCGGATCTCTCGCTGCTGTTCCCCTGGCGCACGCGGACCATGGGCGTCGTGGGCGTCCTGGAGGACGCGCCGGGGCAGTCGGTCCGCGGGTTCATCCGGCGCGTGGCGTCGGCTCCGGCGGAGTCCCTGCTGGAGCTGATGCTGGCCGAGTCGCTGGCCGATCGGCAGGCGCTGCCCCTGCTGCGCGCGGCCATCGGCGGCTCGTCCGCGGCCGTGGAGAAGTACCTGGCGGCGACCGATCCCGACCTGGACCGCAAGGCGCTGCGCCGGATCGTCTCGCTGCCGCCGGCCGAGGTCAAGGCGCGCCTGGTCCGTCTGCTGCGGGAGAGCTACGCGCGCGTGTACGCCGAGAGGGAAGACGAGATCGTCCCCCTGCTGGCCCGCGATGCCGCGGCCCTCGCCCGCCGCGCAGAGACTACGAGCGGTACCGAGCTGGTGGAGTATGCCACCGGGGGCTTTGTGATCGGCCCCGACGCGCCGCTGGTGGGCGTGGTGCTGGCCCCGACGTACTACTTCCGGCCCTACAACCTCATCGTGGCCTACCGCGGCGTGCGGGTGTTCGTCTACCCCATCGCGACTCAGCCGGGCGAGAACGCCCCACCGCCCGACCTGGTGCGGCTGTACAAGGCGCTCGGCGACGAGACGCGCCTGAAGATCCTCCGCCTGCTGGCAGGCCGCGAGATGTACCTCCAGGAACTGGCCAAGGCGCTGGGGGTGTCCCATGTGACCGTGCTCCACCACATGGCGGTCCTCCGGGCCGCGCACCTGGTCCAGGTCGTGGAGCGCGAGAACCTGAAGTACTATCGCTTGCGGGCCGACCGCGCGCGCGAGGCGGCGGTCCAGTGGCTGGAGTTCGCGCAGACGTAGGAGGCAAGGATCCATGGATCGCCACGCGCCGACCCTCGATCGGGAAATCCTCACCGTCGAGCAGGCCGCCGACTTCCTCCAGGTCCACAAGATCACGGTCTACCGCTACATCCGCGAGGGCCTGCTGCCAGCGGCCAAGCTGGGCAAGATGTACCGCCTCTTCAGCCGCGACGTGGAGGCGTTTCTGGAGGCGATGCGGCACCACCCGGGGGATGAGGCTACGGGCAGCAGATGACCCTGGCCGGGTTGTCCACCGCCCGCACGTTCAACGCGCTCCGGCACGCCGACTATCGCCGGTTCTGGTGGGGCGGCCTCGTGTCGCTGACCGGGTCGTGGATGCGGATCACGGCCCTGTCGTGGCTCGTCTACGACATGACCCGCTCACCGCTCATGCTGGGCACCGTGACCTTTGCCAACACGATTCCCACCATGCTCCTGGCCCTCTTCGGCGGCGCGCTGGCCGACCGGTCCGAGAAACGCTACCTCCTCTTGATCACCCAGGCGTGCTTCATGGCCATGGCGGCCGTCCTGGCGGTGCTGACGCTCTCTGGCCGCATCGAAGTCTGGCACATCCTGGCGTTCAGCATCGGCGGCGGCATTGCCGGTGCCCTGGACATGCCGGCCCGGCAGTCGTTCATCCCTCACCTGGTCCCCCGCGAGGACCTGACCAACGCCATTGCGCTCAATTCGGCAGCCTTCAACGGTTCACGCATTGTGGGCCCCGCCGCCGCCGGCCTGATCATCAACGCCTTCGGCCCCCGCGGGGGCCCGGGCGTCAGCTTTGCCGTCAACGCCGTCACATACCTGGCCGTGATCAGCGCGTTGCTCGCCATCCGGGTCACCTCGCGCCCCGAGGACGCCGAGCGCAAGCCCGTGTTGCACGATGTCCGCGAAGGACTGGTCTACGCGTGGCATTCCGCCTCCCTGCGCATGTTGCTGGGGCTGCTGGCCGTGGCCGGGACCTTTGGATTCTTCTACGTGGTCTTGCTGCCGGTCTTCGCCCGTGACGTGCTCGGGGTGGAGGCCCGCGGATTCGGGATGCTGATGACCGCCAGCGGGTTCGGGTCGACCATTGGCGCCCTGGGGATCGCCTCGGTGGACCTGGTCAGGCCCTTTGCGGTGATCCTGGGCCTGATGGCGGCGTTCACCGGGTTGCTCGCCGGCTTCGCGCTCACTACCGACTACGCCATGGCCATTGTGCTGATGGTTGCCGTGAGCGGGACCATGACCGCGTTCATGTCAGCCGGCAACACCACGATCCAGCAGATCACGCCCGATGCGCTCCGCGGTCGGCTGATGAGCCTCTACGTGCTGGCGTTGTTTGGCACCGGGCCGCTGGGAGGGCTGCTGGCCGGATCGCTGGCGTCGCTGCTGGGGGCTCAGGTGGCCGTGCTGCTCTCCGCGGCGGTCTGCGGGGTCGCCGCGCTGGCGGGGTGGGTTACGCGCCGCCGGGAGTCCGGGCGGCTGGCCTTCTCACCAGAAGGCCAGCCGTAGCATCGCAGGTCTACCGTGCCGGTGCGGCTGAACCGGACGCCCTCTTGGGCCAACCGGCGGCGCTGCGCCCCGGCTGATGGCCGCGGCGCAATGGTGCCGTCGCCGCGGATCACCCGCCACCAGGGTACAGCCTGACCGCGCGGGACCGATGCCATCGCCCAGCCCACCGTCCGGGCGCCACCATGCAGCCCGGCGAGGCGCGCGACCTCGCCGTAGGTCGTGACCCGGCCGCGCGGTACTTGCAGGACGATGCGGTAGATCTGCTGGAACAGCGAGTGCGCCGGCCCGCCTGCGCGGGATGGGCCCGTGCCGCCTACCGAGCGACCAGCCATCCCGCGTCCGGCGCCCGGTCCGCGCAGCCACGCGCGCAGGCGGTCTTCGATCCCACGTACAGGCTCTGGGCGGCGATGCCGAGCCGGCGCGTCGCCGGGTTGGGTGGTGAGTCGCCGGGTACCGTCACCGTGATCACCGTTGGGGCCGTCCGCTGCACGGCCAGGGGTTCAAAGGCCGACCCGGGGCCTTCAATGAACAGGGCCAGCGTCCCGCGCGCGTACCGTACCCGGCCCGTGTAGTTGGCTCTGCCGTCGCCATCGGTGTCGAACAGGATCAGCAGGCGGTGGGGCGTCCCTTCGGCCAGCAGCCGCGCATCCCAGCGGGTCCAGGTGGTGATCGTGATGTGTAGAATCGCTGCGCCTGGGGCCGATCGTCTGGCCTCCAGCCGGCGCAGGTCGAGGGGGCCGGTCCCGCGCCCATCGGCGACCGAGGCGACGAACGTCGCGGCCGCGGCCACCCCGCCACCGTCTGGCCAGACGGGACTGATCACCACCATCGTGGCGATGGCGCCGATGACAATCGTTGAACACAGCCTAGTGTTGGTCACGATGCGCATGCGGCCGTCTACAGGCGCCGGGCCAGGATCGCCCGCTTGACGTCCTGGATGGCCCGGGTCACGTCTATACCGCGCGGGCACGCGTCGGTGCAGTTGAAGGTCGTCTTACAGCGAAAGACACCTGACTTCTCGGCCAGGATCTCTAGACGCTCGGGTGCGCCCTGATCGCGGCTGTCGAAGATGAAGCGGTGGGCGTTCACGATGGCCGCAGGCCCCACGTACTCGCCGTCCGCCCAGAAAATGGGGCAGGCGGTGGTGCAGCACGCGCAGAGGATGCACTTGGTTGAATCGTCGAACCGCTGACGGTCTTCCGGGCTCTGCAACCGCTCCCGCTCGGGCGCGGGCTCGTCATTGATGAGATAGGGTAGCACCGCCCGGTACGTGGCGAAGAACGGCTCCATGTCCACGACCAGGTCCTTGATCACCCGCATGCCGCGGATCGGCTCCACGCGGACCCCGCGGCCGCAGTCGCGGATCAGCACCTTGCAGGCCAACCGGTTCCTGCCATTGATCATCATGGCGTCCGAGCCGCAGATCCCGTGCGCGCACGACCGACGCAGGGTTAGCGTGCCGTCGATGTGCCACTTGATGTAGTGCAGTCCGTCCAGGACCCGATCGGTGGGGGCGACCGGCACATCGTACGTCTCCCAGCGCGGCGCCCGATCGCGCTCGGGGTCGAACCGCTTGACTGTGAACTGAACGCCCATGCTCAGTACTTCCTCTCCGTGGGCTGGAACCGGGTGATGACCACCGGCTTGTGGCGGAACGTGTGGTTGCCGTCGTTCTGTCTGTAGATCAGCGCGTGTGTTAGCCAGTTGGCGTCGTCGCGCCTGGGATAGTCCTCGCGGAAGTGCCCGCCGCGGCTCTCGGTGCGGTGGAGGCACGAGGCGATGGTGGCCTCCGCCAGGTCGAGCAGCGCGCCCAGCTCCAGCGCCTCGAGCAGGTCGGTGTTGTATCGCCGCCCGTGGTCGTCGATCTTGACCCGGGCATAGCGGTCCTTGAGGCTGCCGAGTTCAGCCCACGCTGCCTGGAGCCCTTCGGCGGTGCGGAACACGCCGACCTTGTCCATCATCATCTCCTGCAGCTCGGCACGGATTCTGGCTACCGACTCGCCAGACGGGCGGGCGAGGATACGGTCGATGCACTCCCGCACCTCTGAGTCGGGGTTGGCGGCCAGCACCGGCACCCGGGTCTCGCCCCGCACGAACCGGGCCATGTGCCGGCCGGCCCGTCGCCCGAACACGAGGATGTCCATCAGCGAGTTGGTGCCCAGGCGGTTGGCGCCGTGCACCGAGACGCAGGCGCACTCCCCGGCTGCGTAGAGTCCCGGAACGGGGGTGTTGTGCTCGTCGGTGATCACCTGGGCGTCAATGGTGGTGGGGATGCCGCCCATGGCGTAGTGCGCCGTGGGCTGGACGGGCACGGGCTCCCTGGCGGGATCGATGCCCTGGTAGACGCGCACGAACTCGGTGATGTCTGGCAGCTTGTGCTCCAGCACGTCGCGGCCCAGGTGCCGGAAGTCCAGGTAGACGTAGTCCTGGCCGCCGATGCCTCGGCCCTCGCGGATCTCCTGGTAGATGCAGCGCGAGCAGATGTCCCGCGGCGCCAGGTCTTTGAGGGTGGGCGAGTAGCGCTCCATGAACCGCTCGCCCCGATCGTTCAGGAAGACCGCCCCCTCACCGCGGGCCGCCTCGGAGAGCAGGATGCCCATCTTGTAGATCCCGGTGGGATGGAACTGGAAGAACTCCATGTCCATCAGGGGCAATCCACGCCGCCAGGCGGCTGCGACCCCTTCGCCGGTGAGGGCGTGCGCGTTGCTGGTGACCTTGAAGATGCGGCCGAACCCGCCAACGGCCAGCAGCACGGCCCTGGCGTGGAACGTGTGCAGCTCGCCGGAGTCAATGTGGTAGGCCACCACCCCGACGCACGCGCCGTCCTCGATCAGCAGATCCAGCACCTGGAACTCGTTGAAGAACGTGATGTCGTGCTTGATGCACTGCTGGTAGAGGGTCTGGAGGATCATGTGGCCGGTCCGGTCGGCCGCATGGCAGGCCCGCATGACGGGCCCGGCGCCGAAGTGGTGCGTGTGCCCCCCGAACCGCCGCTGGGCGATCTTTCCGTCCGGCGTCCGGTCGAACGGCAGGCCCCAGTGCTCGAGCTCGTAGACGATCTCCACCGACTCGCGGCACATGACCTCGGCCGCGTCCTGATCGACCAGATAGTCACCGCCCTTGACGGTGTCGAACATGTACCATTCCCACGAGTCTTCTTCCATGTTGCCCAGCGGGGCGGCGATCCCGCCCTGGGCCGTGCCGGTGTGCGAGCGGGTCGGATACAGTTTGGTGATCACCGCCACCTTGAGGCCAGCCAGCTCGATGGCGGCCCGCAGGCCAGCGCCCCCGGCGCCGACGATCACCGCGTCGTACGTGTGGGTGGGCATACGTTGTCAGCGCTCCCTCAGAGCCCGCCGCCCGGCATGCCCCGCAGACCGGGCTCGGTCATTGGCTCGGGGTCGAGCAGCTCCGCCAGCTTCTCGGCGGAGAGGACGCCGCGCTCGAGCGCGACCTCGCGGATGGTGCGGTCAGTCCGCGCCGCTTCCTTGGCGATCTCTGCAGCGGCGTCGTAGCCGATGGCCGGGGCGAGGGCCGTGGCCAGCATCAGCCCGCGCTCGACCATCTCCGGCCCACGTCCGGTGGGCTGGAGCCCGACGATGCACTGCCGGGCGAAGTTGCGCGACACCGCGGCAAGCAGCGAGATGGCGTTGAGCAGGTTGAGCGCTATGACAGGCATCATGGTGTTGAGTTCGAAGTTGCCGGCCTGGTTGCCCAGGGAGACGACCACGTCGTTGCCCACGACCTGGGCGGCGGCCTGGATGACGGACTCGGCGATGACCGGGTTGACCTTCCCGGGCATGATCGACGAGCCCGGCTGCACGGCCGGCAGCACCAGCTCCCCCAGGCCCGCGCGGGGGCCCGAGCCCATCCACCGGATGTCGTTGGCGATCTTGTACAACGCGGTGGCGTAGCCCTTCAGCACGCCCGAGGCGAAGGTCACGGCGTCCAGGCAGGCCTGGGCCTGGAAGTGCGCCCTGGTCTCCCAGATCTGGACGCCGGTGCGTTGTGAGAGCCTGGCGCACACCCGGGCCGCGAACTCGGGATGGGCGTTGATGCCCGAACCCACCGCGGTCCCGCCCAGGGCCACCTCGCCGAGTTCCGCCACGGCGTACTGGAGCCGACGGCGAGCGGCGGCGACCTGATCGGCATATCCCTGGAACTCCTGGCCCAGGCGCACCGGCGTGGCGTCCATGAGGTGGGTGCGGCCGGTCTTGATGATGCCCCACCATGCCGTGGCCTTCTCGCGCAGGGCGGCCTCCAGTTCGTCGAGAGCCGGGCGTAACTCGTCCTTGATCGCCAGCAAGGCCGACAGGTGGATGGCCGTCGGGATGACATCGTTGCTGGACTGGCAGAGGTTGACGTGGTCGTTGGGGTGCACGACCTTGGCGCCGCGGCCGGCGCCGAGCATCTCGGCCGCGCGGTTGGCAATCACCTCGTTGGCGTTCATGTTGGTGGACGTGCCCGACCCGGTCTGGTAGATGTCCAGGGGGAAGTGTGCGTCCAGGGCGCCGTCGGCTACCTCCGCCGCGGCCTGGGCGATTGCCTCCGCAATCCGACGGTCCAACAGACCCAGGTCGGCGTTGACCTCGGCGGCGGCACCCTTGATGAGGCCCAGCGCCTTGATGAAGACCCGCGGGAAGCGCTCCTTGCTGATGAGGAAGTTCTGGACGGCCCGGGCCGTCGACGCGCCATAGTAGGCGTCCGCCGGCACCTCCATGGGGCCCAGCGAGTCCCGCTCGACGCGGGTCGTCTTGTCGGAGGGTATCATGATCCGCTCACCTCGAAGCACTTCACCTGATGTCGCGCCCCACTCTGCGCTCGAGACGCCACCTCTACCGTCCCGCGGCCGGAGGCTGAAACGAGAAGAGCACCACGGCCCCCGCCGACAGGAACACCACTCCCACGATCCACAGGGCGACCTCGGCCGCCAGGCGCCAGAGGCGGTGATGGATGTAATCGTCCAGGATGCCGCGCAGGCCCACCAGCCCGTGCGACAGGGCAAAGACGAGGATGACCAGGTCGTAGATCCGCCAGAACGGGCCGGCGAAGCGCCGGGCGACGAACTCGAAGTCAATAGTCTCGGTCGAGTTGATGACGTGCATGATGTAGAGATGGCCGATTACCAAGGCGATCATGCCGACGGCAGAGATGCGCATATACAGCCACAGCGCCAGCGGCAGCCCGCCGGCAGGCCGCGCCCGATACCCTGCCCCGGGGCCGGTGTGCCTCATCGAAGGCCCACCACGCCGCCCAGCACGAAGTACGCCACCGGCAGCAGCAGTGCCGCATAGACCCCGGCGCCGATCCAGAACATCCGCCGGTAGGTCCGCGACGGCGTTGGGAGGACATCCAGAATCATGACCAACACCCCGTTGCCGGCATGGTAAAGTACCGCGGCGACCAGCAGGAACTCCAGCGGTTTGAACCATGGCTGCCGGTAGAGGTCGAGCGCCCGGTTGTAGGCCTGGGGGCTCACGGTGACCATGGAGGTTTCTACGATGTGCAGCAGCAGAAAGACCAGCACGGCGATGCCGGTAATGCGGTGGAGAACCCAGGCCAGCATGCCCGGATGGCCCCGGTACACGGATCGACCTCCAGCGCAGAGATGATGGCAGCCTCTTTCGGTATGTGCGCGCGGCCTTCCTTTCAGCGGCAGTACCGATGCCGGCGTTCATCGGAATTCTTGATGAGTCCGGCGGCCCACGGTAGAGTTGAGTCGAATTGTCCCCATTCCACCCGCAAAGGAGCGCTACCGTCTATGCAGGCTACTGACCGCGTCCTTCGCGAAGCCGATGCGGCCCGGGACGAAGCCCTGGAGCTGGCCTCGGCCCTCGTCCGCTTCGACACCACCAATACCGGCGTCCCGGACTCCGGCCACGAGACCCAGGTCGCCGAGTTCCTGGACAGATACTTTCGGCGCGGGGGCATCAGGGATGTCCACCTGCTCGGACGGTCCCCGTCCCGGCAGAACGTGGTCGCCACGCTGCCGGGCCGCACCCGGCGCTGTGGTCTGTTGCTCATGTGCCACAGCGATGTGGTGCCGGCCGGCGACCGCAGCCTGTGGAAGAGTGATCCCTTCGCGCCCACGCTCCGCGGCGGACGGCTGTACGGCCGGGGCGCGGCCGATATGAAGGGTACGGTCGCGGCCATGGCGACCGCGCTGGTGGTCGCGCACCGGCTGCGCCTGTCGCACCACGAAGGCGTTCGCTTCATCTGCGGGGCCGACGAGGAGGCCGGCGGGGCCTGGGGATTCGGATGGTTGCTGACCAATCACCCCGATCTGCTGCGGGCACGGTTTGCCTTCAACGAAGGGGGCGGACGGCCGCACCTGGCGGACAGCGGTATCTACTACGGTCTCGCCTGGGGCGAGAAGGGTCGGTACGAGGCGCACGTGACGTTCCAGGGCCGCGGCGCCCATGCCGCGTCGCCGTGGCGCGGCCGGAACGCCGTGGCGGCGGCTGCAGAGTTTGTCCGGCGCGTGACCGCCTCGCCGCCGCCGCCGACCGTGGACCGGTCTCTGGTGGGCGCGTACGCGCCGCTGGCCGGCAGGATACCCACCGACCCACGGCGCCTCGACCGGTTCCTGGAGGTCCTGAATCGGACGGACGAACCCCTGGCCACAGAGCTGCGCGCGCTCACCCGCCTGACGATCACGCCCACCATCGTGCGCGGCGGCAACAAGTCCAACAGCGTCCCCGACCACGCCGAGGTGATCTGCGACCTGCGCTCGCTGCCAAGCCACCGCCGGCCTGAGATGCTCCAGCACCTGCGCGCGGCCGCCCGCGGCCTGGGCGCCCGGGTGGCCCTGGTGACTACTGCGGCCCCCAGCGCGACGAAACCGTCGGCCGCGCAGGTGCGCTTCGTACGCCAAGCCCTGGAGGCAGCGCTGGGCCGGGAGGTCTCGGTATTTCCCACGCTGACCATCGGGTTTACCGACTCGCGGTTTGCGCGGGCCGTCGGCACCCCGGTGGTCGGATTCGCTCCCAGACGCCCGGGACGGGCCGAGCCCGAGCGGGCGCACGGCGCCAACGAGTCGATCCACGTGGAGGATCTGCACCTGCAGCTCCGGTTCTACGCGGCGGCGCTGGCGGGCTGGGCGGCCGCGGGGGAATCGCCTTGAACCCTGCGTGTGCCGGCGATAGAGTTGAACCAGCGCGACCCATCCGCTTTGCAGGAGACGACTGACATCATGATCAAGCGCCCCAAAGTGTCCATTGTCGGCGCGGGGACTGTGGGAACCGCCGCCGCCCACTGGATCGCCAGCCTCGAGCTGGCCGACGTGGTCCTGACCGACATCGTCGAAGGGTTGCCGCAGGGCAAGGCGCTCGATATCCTCCAGGCCGGGCCGATCGCCGGGTTCGACGTCAGGCTCACCGGGAGCAACGACTATGCGGCGACCGCCGGTTCTGACATCGTCATCATCACCGCCGGGATCGCCCGCAAGCCCGGCATGACCCGGGAACAGCTCATCGACACCAACGCCGGCATCGTCCGGTCGGTCATCGAGCCGGCGGTGGCGGCCTCACCCGATGCCGTCCTCATCATGCTGACTAACCCTCTCGATCCCATGACCTATCTGGCCTACCGGGTGTCCGGGTTGCCTCGCACGCGCGTCGTGGGCCAGTCGGGCTCGCTGGACTCCACCCGCTTCCGGACCTTTCTCGCCATGGAGCTGGGGGTCTCCGTCGAGGACATTACCGGCATGGTCATCGGCGCCCATACCGACAAGGACATGGTGCCGCTGCCTCGGCTGGCCACGGTGCGCGGGATTCCCATCTCGCACTTTCTGTCCCAGGAACGGATTGACCACGTGGTGGCACGGACCCGACGGGGCGGCGCGGAGATTACCGAGTTGATGAAGGCCAGCGGCTTCACCGCAGCCGGCGCGGCCCTGTGCGAGATGGTCGAGGCCATCGTCCGGGACAAGAAGCGCTTGATCCCCAGCTGCGTCTACCTCGACGGCGAGTACGGTCAGCGCGACGTGTGCGTCGGCGTCCCGGTGGTGCTGGGGGCGGGCGGGGTGGAGAAGATCATCGAGATCCCCCTGGACGCGGCGGAGCAGGCGGCGTTTGCGGCCTCGGTGAATGCCGTGCGGGAGATGCTGCCGGCCCTGAAGCTGTAGGCACCGCGCCGTGAGGGGCCTCATGGTTGTCGAACCCGTGGTGCTCCAGGGAGCGCACGTGCGCCTGGAGCCCCTGTCGCTCCACCACCACACCGCGCTGGTGCAGGTCGGGCTGGACGAAGAGCTGCTCAGGTGGACCGAGGCGTACCCGCCGGCACCAGAGGGGCTGCGGGCCTACATCGAAGCCGCCCTGCAGCTCCAGGCAGAGGGGACCGCGCTTCCCTTTGCCGTCATTAGCACGGCGGACGGCCGGGCGGTGGGGAGCACCCGCTACGGCAACATCGAGCGCGCCCACCGTCGTGTCGAGATCGGCTGGACCTGGTACGGGCGGGCCTGGCAGCGCACGGCGGTCAACACCGAGTCGAAGTACCTGCTGCTCGCCCACGCGTTCGAGACCCTGGGATGCATTCGCGTGGAGTTCAAGACCGACGCGCTGAACGAACGCTCCCGCCGGGCTCTGCTGCGGATCGGGGCAAAGGAAGAGGGGATCTTCCGGCACCACATGATCCTGCCCAGCGGGCGCGTCAGGGACACGGTCTACTACAGCATCATTGACGATGAGTGGCCGGCGGTGCGGGCCCACCTTCAGACCCTGCTCGCGAGCCGCGCCCCAAGGAGCCCAACATGAAGCTTCACGAGTTCCAGGCCAAGGAGATCTTCGCCAGGTATGGCATCCCGATTCAGAAGGGCGCCGTGATCGAGCGCCCTGAACAGGTGGACGGCCTGGAGATCCCCTACCCCGTGGTCCTGAAGGCCCAGGTCCTGGTCGGCGGCCGCGGCAAAGCGGGCGGGATCAAGCTGGCCCATACCCCCCCCGAGGCCAGGGAGAAGGCCGCGCAGATCCTCGGCATGGACATCAAGGGCGAGCGGGTCAGACGCCTGCTGGTGGTCGAGGCCGCCAACATCGGCGCCGAGTACTACCTGGCCTTCACCGTGGACCGCAGCGCGCGCCGGCTGGTGTGCATCGGGTCGGCTGCCGGCGGCGTGGACATCGAGGAAGTGGCCCGAACCACGCCAGAGAAGATCGCCAAGATCCCCATTGATCCCTTCGTGGGCTTCAGACCCTTCATGGCCCGCGAGATGGGCCGAAAACTGGGGTTTGCGGGAGATGCCCTCCTACAGTTCGCGTCCATCGCCACGGCGCTGGGGCGGCTTTGCACCGAGATGGACGCCGAACTGGCAGAGATCAACCCACTGGCCGTGGTCGACGGCTCCCTGCTGGCCATTGATGCCAAGCTGATCATCGACGACAACGCCACGTTCCGGCATGACGATCTGCCTCGCAATGAGGAGATGACCGAGCTCGAAGCCATGGCGAGGGCGCACGACCTCTCGTACGTGGAGCTGGACGGCGACATCGCCGTGATCGGCAACGGGGCGGGGCTGGTCATGTCCACCCTGGACATGATCGCGCACTTCGGGGGCAAGCCGGCCAACTTCCTGGACGTGGGCGGCGGCGCCACCACCGAGAACATGACCCAGGCCATGACCATTGTGTTGCGCAAGCCAGGCGTGCGAGCACTGCTGGTCAATATCTTCGGGGGTATCACCCGTTGTGACGACATCGCCCGCGCCATCGCGGCGCAGCCGCCCAGGGTGCCGATGGTGGTCCGTCTCACCGGGACCAACGAAGCAGAAGGCCGCGCGATCCTCGAGGCGGCCAAGATCCACGCGCACACCGATCCGGAACCCGCGGCCCGGGAGGTCGTGGCGCTGGCCGCCGGAGCGCGCTAGTGACAGTGCGAAACCGGATGCCGGCCCTGCTGCTGGCGTTGGTTCTCCTGCTGGCGCCGGTCTGGCCGGTTGTCGCGGCGCCGCCCCCGGCATCCCCCGCGCCGCCTGCCCGCCACGTGGTCGTCCTGAGCCTCGATGGCGCGCGGGCCGACGCGCTGCGGGCTGTGGTGCCGGCGTCCCTGGTCGCTCGGGGAGGTGCGTCGTGGACCGCGCAGACCGTGCGACCGAGCCTGACCCTTCCGGCCCACGCCTCGATGCTCTCGGGCCTGATACCGGCCGTGCACGGAGTGACGTTCAATGACTGGCGCGAAGGCGGGCCGCCCTTCCGCCACCCCACGGTCTTCACAGCGGTCGTCGGCGCCGGCGGCCGGGTCGCGGCGTTCGTCAACAAGCAGAAGCTCATGATGCTGGTCCTCCAGGGCCCGGGCGCGTACGCCCGGTGGCTGGCCTACCCGCGCTTCCGCCAGGCCGACGTGGTCGAGACAGCGGCGCGGTACTTCGTGGAGCAGCGGCCGGCGTTCCTGTTCGTCCACGTGGCCGACCCCGACGATCGCGGCCACGCCCGGGGCTGGATGAGCGAGGAGTACTTGGCCGCCATCGCCGCTGCCCCGGGCCTGATGGAACGCCTGTTGCGCGCATTCGACGATGCCGGGGTCGGGGCGGCGGCACTGCTCATCGTCACCGCTGACCATGGTGGCCACGGCACAACCCACGGCACGACCCGCCCCGAGGACATGACCATTCCGTGGCTGGCGCTGGGCGGGGCGGCCCGGTCGGGGGCGGTGCTGGGCCAGGTCATGGTGTACGACACGGCGCCCACGGCCCTGGTCGCCCTCGGCCTGCCGGTCCCTCCCGACTGGCAGGGGCGCGCCGTGGCGGAGGCGCTGCGCCCCAGATGATGCGATCGCAGATCGGAGGACGCGATGGCCATACTCGTTGATGAACACACCCGGGTGCTGGTGCAGGGCATCACGGGATACCAGGGCGAGTTCCACACGCGCCGGATGCTGGAGTTCGGCACCAAGGTCGTGGCCGGGCACCGGCCGGGCAAGGGTGGCCAGACGGTGGCCGGGGTGCCGGTGTTCGACACGGTCGCCGAAGCGGTGGCCCAGACAGGGGCCACGGCCTCGTGCATCTTCGTGCCGGCCCGGACCGCCAAGGACGCGGCCCTGGAAGCCATTGCCTCGCGCCTGAATCCCGTGGTGATCATCACCGAGCACATCCCGGTGCAGGATGCCATCGAGATCGTGGCTGCAGCCAAAGCATCCGGGGTCCACGTCGTCGGCCCCAACGGCCCGGGGCTGGCCTCGCCGGGCAGGTGCAAGATCGGCATCATGCCCAACCACCTCTTCACGCCGGGTCCGGTGGGACTGGTGTCGCGGAGCGGTACGCTCACCTACGAGATCGTGGCAGGTTTGACCGCGGCAGGGATCGGACAGAGCACGGCGCTGGGGTTGGGCGGCGATCCGGTCGTCGGCCTCAACTTCGTCGAAGCCATCACGATGTTCAACGACGACCCCGAGACCGAGGTCATGGTCATGGTGGGCGAGATCGGCGGCAGCGCCGAGGAGGAGGCCGCGCAGTTCGTGCGGACGTCGGTGAGAAAGCCGGTCGTGGGCTACATTGCCGGGCTCACGGCGCCGCCGGGCAAGCGGATGGGGCACGCCGGCGCGGTGATCTCCGGGACCGAGGGCACGGCGCAGGGGAAGATCAAGGCGATGGAGGCGGCGGGCATCACGGTGGTGGACCTGCCCGGCCGCGTGGCCGGCGCAGTCCGAGGACTCCTCTAGGCGTGCCCGCCGTGCCCGGGCCGCGCGCCCGCGTGGTGCTTCTTCCCGTGCTATAGTGCGGTGGGGAAAGGCACGCGCGCGTGGAGGGGACGATGCTGACCGGATTCCTGTTTCGCTGGCTGTGCAATGCCGTTGCCATCTACCTTGCCGCGCGCATCGTCCCCGGGCTCCGCGTACCCGACGCCATGGCGGCCGCGGTCGCCGCCCTGGTGTTGGGATTGGCGAACGCTTCGATCCGCTGGGCGATGCTGATTCTGACCCTGCCGCTCAACATCCTGACCCTGGGGCTGTTCACCCTGGTTGTCAACGCACTGATGCTCTACCTGGTGGCGGCCATCGTTCCAGCCTCGCTGCAGATTGCTTCTTTCCGGTCTGCATTCTGGGGAGCGTTGCTCATTGCGGTCATCAGCACGATCCTCAGCCACCTCGCCCGCCGGTAGCGTCCTGGCCCGGGCCCGGGGGCTGCGCCCCACACCCGGCCGCCGGGCGCATCCCATCCAGTTTGTCATCGTCACCGGGCTCTCGGGCGCTGGAAAGTCCACGGCCCTGAAGGTGTTCGAGGACCTGGGGTTCTTCTGCGTGGACAACCTGCCGCCGGCGCTGCTGCCCAAGTTCGCGGACCTGTGCCTGCACTCCGATGAGAAGATCCGTCGGGTTGCGTTGGGCATAGATATCAGGGGGGGCGAGTTTTTCGACGAGCTGTTCTCGGCCGTCCGGGAGGTATCGCGCCGGGGATTGCGGGCCGACATCCTCTTCCTCGACGCCTCAGACGACGTGCTGGTCCGTCGGTTCAAGGAGACGCGGCGCAAGCACCCGCTGGCCCAGACCGGCAGCGTGCTGGCGGGCATTCGCGCCGAGCGCCGCCGGTTGGAGGCGGTCAAGGGCGCCTCGCACCGGATCATTGACACGTCCAGCCTCTCGGTCAAGGAACTGCGCGACGAAGTCGCGGCAGCCTACCTCGACCGGCGGGCGCCGGCCCGCCAGCTCGAGATCAGCATCGTCACCTTCGGATACAAGCACGGCATCCCCATTGACGCCGACCTGCTATTCGATGTGCGGTTTCTGCCCAACCCGCACTACCATGAGGCCCTGCGGTCGCTGCCGGGCACCCACGGGCGCGTCAGGCGCTACGTGCTGGGCCACCAGGAGACACGGGAGTTCCTCGAGCGCATCTACGACTTCACCGGCTATCTCCTGCCGCAGTTCGTGAGCGAAGGGAAGACCCACCTGACCATCGGCCTGGGCTGCACCGGGGGCCGGCATCGTTCGGTGGTCGTGGGCGAGGTGCTGGCCCGGCATCTGCGCGGCCTCGGCTACCGGGTGAGGGTGCGGCACCGCGACCTCCGGCGAGAGGACCGGGAGTCGGAGACGGCGGGATGAGCGGCCCGTGGCAGCGCTGGGGGCGGTGGCTGGCGCCGGGCCTCGGGATCAAGCGCTGGGGCCTGCTCATCGGCGCTGGCATTCTGGTTTTCAGTGCCGGGTTCTCCCTGCTGGTCAACCTGGGCATGCTGGCC
The DNA here is from genome assembly GCA_031459535.1 of Candidatus Fervidifonticultor quintus. Taxonomy (GTDB): domain Bacteria; phylum Sysuimicrobiota; class Sysuimicrobiia; order Sysuimicrobiales; family Humicultoraceae; genus Fervidifonticultor_A; species Fervidifonticultor_A quintus. The sequence continues at coordinate 46,138 of JAVKIJ010000001.1, forward strand.
CAGTACGAAGCGGCCATCTTCCGGTTTGCCGGGTGGGCCCACCGCCTCACGGGCGGTCTCGCCACCTCACCGGTGCTGGGCGTGACCGGCATCGTGTTGGGGGTGCTCATCACCCTGTTCGGCCTGCGCGGGACGCTGCGGTCCATCGACCGGGTGCTCTTCCCGTCCGGCAGCCCCGGGCTCGTGGAGGCCCTGCGCGAGCACCGTCGGAAGCGCCGCGGCCTCAACATCGTGGCCCTGGGCGGCGGGACCGGGCTGGCCACCTTGCTGCGCGGCCTCAAGCACTACACGTCCAACATCTCTGCGGTGGTGACGGTGTTCGATGACGGTGGCTCGTCTGGACGGTTGCGCCGCGAGCTGGGGATCCTGCCGCCGGGCGACATCCGTGACTGCCTGGTGGCGCTTGCCGAGGCCGAACCGCTGATGACCGACCTCTTCGAGTACCGGTTCAAGGGAGGCGCCCTCGATGGCCACGCCTTCGGCAACCTGTTCATCGCCAGCCTGACCGGCGTGACCGGTGATCTGGAGCTGGCGGTCAAGGAGACGAGCAAGGTCCTCAAGATCCGCGGTCGCGTGTTGCCAGCCACCGGGCATGACGTGGTACTCGCGGCCGAGTTCGAAGACGGCCGCATCATCGACGGCGAGTCGCAGATCACCGCGGCCCGCGGCCGCATCAAGCGCGTCTTCCTGCGCGGCGAGGTCTACCCGCTGCCCGAAGTGCTCGAAGCCATCGCCGACGCCGATCTGATCCTCATCGGCCCGGGCAGCCTGTACACCAGTGTGATCCCCAACCTGCTGGTGAGCGGCGTTGCCGACGCCATCCGCGAGGCGCACGTGCCGTGCCTGTACATCTGCAACGTCATGACGCAGCCGGGCGAAACCGACGGGTACACGGCGGCCGACCACGTGCGCGCCATCTTCGCCCACGCGGGCGCTGCGCTGTTCTCCCACGTGCTGGTCAACACCCAGATGCCCCGGAACCGGGCGCTGCTGGAGCGGTATGCCGACCAGGGTAGCGTACCGGTGGCACCCGCGGTGGCCGAACTGGAGAGCCTGGGCCTGACCCCGGTGGGGTTCCCGCTGATCAGCGAACAGGAGCTGCTCCGCCACGATCCGGTGGCGCTGGCCGCGGCCATCTTCAAAGTCATGGGGATGGTAACCGGTCGGTACCGCGACGACAGCCGGATGGTCTTGAGCCGGTAGGCCGCGCTCTGGGCGCACCACGGGAAGGGAGCTGATGTCGTGAGCGAGGATGTCCTGCCGCCGGCCGAGCCGTTCCGCGTCAAGATGGTCGAGCCGATCCGCCGACTGACCCGCCAGCAGCGCGTCCGGGCCCTGGAGGAGGCCCACTTCAACCTGTTCTTGCTCAAGTCCGAGGACGTCTACATCGACCTGCTGACCGACAGCGGCACCTCGGCGATGAGCGATCGCCAGTGGGGCGCGCTGATGGTCGGCGACGAGGCGTACGCCGGCAGCCGCAGCTTTTACCGGCTGCGAGAGGCCGTCGAGGACGTCCTGGGATTTCCCTACGTGATTCCGACCCACCAGGGCCGCGGGGCCGAGCACGTGCTGTTCACGGCCCTGGTGCAGCCCGGCCAGCACGTGATCGGCAACGTGCACTTCGACACCACGCGGGCCCACATCGAGCATCGCGGGGCCACGGCCCACGACCTGGCCGTGGAGGCGATCCACGATCCGCTGGATCCGGCGCCTTTCAAGGGCAACCTGGATGTCGAGCGGGCCGAAGCTCTCATCCGCCACGTGGGCCCCCGGGCCGTGGCGCTGATCCTGGTAACCGTGACCTGTAACACCGGCGGTGGCCAGCCTGTGGCCCTCTCGAACCTGAGGGACGTACGTGCGCTGGCCGACCGCTGGGGCATCCCGTTCTTCCTCGACGCCTGCCGCTTCGCCGAGAACGCCTATCTCATCCAGCAGCGCGAGCCCGGATATGCCGCCCGCCCGGTGGCGTCCATCGTCCGGGAGATGTGTGGCCTCGCCGACGGGTGTACCTTCAGCGCCAAGAAGGACGGCCTGGCCAACATCGGCGGGTTCATCGCGGTGCGCGACCCTACCCGCTACCGCCAGGTGTCCCCGTGGGCGGTGCTCTTCGAAGGGTTCCTGACCTACGGTGGTCTGGCGGGTCGGGATCTGGAGGCCATCGCCGTGGGTCTGCGCGAGGTGACCGATGAGGCCTATCTGGAGTGGCGCGTCGGCCAGGTCGCGCGCCTCGGCGAAGGGCTTCGGGCGGCGGGGGTGCCCATCGTGGAGCCCGTGGGCGGTCACGCCGTCTTCCTGGACGCCAGGCGCTTCCTGCCCCACATTCCGCAGTCGGCCTTTCCGGCGCAGGCGCTGGCCTGCGCCCTCTACGCCGACGGCGGGGTGCGCGGTGTGGAGATCGGCGGCGTCATGGCCGGCCGCGACCCGCAGACCGGTGCCGAGCGGCCGCCCCGGCTGGAGCTGGTGCGTCTGGCCGTGCCGCGGCGCGTCTACAGCGATGCGCACATGGCGGTGGTGGTAGCCACCGCGCGGCGCACGCTGGCCCGCCGCGCAGAGATCGGCGGATTGCGGTTCGTCTACGAGCCGCCAGTCCTGCGCCACTTCACCGCCGAGTTCGCGCCGATCCCGCAGGCGGTGCCGGGGGACCTGCGGCAGGTGAAGCCCGCGTAGGATTCGCGCCGCCCGGCGCCGAACCAACCAGGGACTCGTGCAGGTCCAGCCGATCGGGACTCTCTGTTCCCCGGGGTGATATGGTGACGGCGCCGGGTGCCGGACCGTAGGAGGCGCCCGACGCTTCGGCCGACGTGCGCGAGGGACGGACATGCTGCTGGTTGACTGGCTCTACGTCGGGGTGTTCGTCGTGGTGGGTCTGCTCATGGCGGCCCTGCCGCTGGCGGTGGTCTGGCTGCTGGCACCCCGGGCCGACTATCCACAGAAGCGCACCACCTACGAGTCCGGCGTCGTGCCCTTCGGTCAGGCCTGGGCGCAGTTCAACGTGCGCTACTACCTGTTCTCGCTGGTCTTCGTCATCTTCGCGGTGGAAGTGATCTACCTGTATCCCTGGGCGATCGTCTTCCGCCAGATGGGCAGGTACGCGTTCTTTTCGATGGCGGTCTTCCTCGTCATCCTGTTCCTCGGGTTAGTCTACGCCTGGCGGAAGGGCGCGCTGGAGTGGTCATGAGCTGGCCGGTAGAGATCCTCAAGGCCGTCGGGCTCGCCGTCCTGATGTTCACGTTCCTGGCCGTGGTCGCCGCCATGTTCGGCGTGCTGCTGGAGCGCAAGGTGGGCGGGTGGATCCAATCGCGGCTGGGGCCCAAGCACGTGGGCCCGCAGGGCCTGTTTCAGACCCTGGCGGACACCGTGAAGCTGCTGCAGAAAGAGCACATCGCGCCGCGCGCAGCCGACCTGGCCATCTTCAACACCGCGCCGCTCATCGTGGCCGTGGCGGGATTGATGAGCTGGATCGTCATTCCGTTCGGCACCCTGGGAAACCGGGTCCTGGTGGTCCGGGACCTGAACATCGGGATTCTGTTCTTCGCGGGCATGGCCTCCATGACCGTAGTGGGCATCCTGGCCGGCGGATGGTCGTCCAACAACAAGTACTCGCTGCTCGGCGGCCTGCGCAGCGCCTCCCAGATGGTGAGCTACGAGTTGCCGTTGGGGGTCGCCCTGGTGGCGGTGGCCATGGAGGCCGGGACGCTGTCCACCGTGGGCATCGTGCAGGCCCAGGGGGGCTGGCTGGGGTCGTTCCTCTTCCGGCAGTTTCCGGCGTTTGTCATCTTCCTGATCGCGGCCACCGCCGAGGTCAACCGGGTGCCGTTCGACCTACCCGAGGCGGAGAGCGAGCTGGTGGCCGGCTACTTCTCGGAGTACACCGGCATGCGCTTCGCCCTGTTCCAGTTGGGCGAGTATGCTGAGATGTTCGGGATGGCTGCCATGGCCACCACGCTCTTCCTCGGCGGCTGGAAGGGGCCGTTCGACACCGTAGCTGGCGGTCGCTTCGCCTTCCCGGTGGCCTGGTTCCTCATCAAGATGTACCTGGTGGTGTTCTTCCTCATGTGGGTGCGGTGGACGTACCCGCGCTACCGGCTCGATCAGCTCCTGAACCTGTCGTGGAAGGTCTTGCTCCCGGCGGGGTTGGTCTGGATCCTCATCACCGGATACCGGATCACCTTCTGACCATGGGCCAGCTCGCGGCGTTCATCGCCCTCTCGATGATCACCCTGGCGGCGGCCGTAGTCGTGGTCGGTTCCGGCAACATCGTCCGCAGCGCCCTGTCGTTGATCCCCACGTTTCTGGGGATCACGGGGCTCTATATCCTGCTCCAGGCCGAGTTCGTGGCCGGCATCCAGGTGCTCATCTATGCGGGCGCCATCACCGTGCTGATCCTCTTCGTCATCATGCTCACCGAGCACGGATCGGGCATCCGCTTCAGACAGGTCACCGAGCAGGTGCCGTTGGGGATGATCGTCGCCGGCGGGCTGGCCGCCTTCCTGGTTGCCACGCTGGCCACCACGCCCTGGGCGCTCTCCCCGGCCACCCTGCCACAGTACACGGCCCGCGGGGTCGGCACCACGTTGTTGACCAGCATGATCCTGGTCTTCGAGGTGACCAGCCTGGTGTTGCTGGTGGCGCTGATCGGCGCCGTGGTCATCGCGCGGCGAGAACGCTAGGCGGGAGGGCTTCGTGCAGCTGGGTCTGACGCATTTCCTGGTCCTGAGTGCCCTGCTGTTCTGCCTGGGTCTGTATGGGGTCCTGACGCGGCGGAACGTGGTGGCCATCCTGATGGGCATCGAGTTGATGCTGAATGCGGCCAACATCAACCTGGTGGCCTTCAACAAGTACGTGGCCCCGGCGGCGCTCCACGGGCAGGTCTTCGCCCTGGTGGTGATCACCCTGGCGGCGTGCGAAGCGGGCGTGGGCCTGGCGCTGGTCATGTCCGCGTACCGCAACCTGGAGACCGTCCACGTGGACGAGATCAACATCATGAAATGGTAGCCGATGCGTGAGCTGGCCTGGCTGATCCCGGTCTTCCCCTTCGTCGCCTTCTGGCTCATCGTCGCCCTGGGCCGGCGCGCACCCGGTGAGGGCGCCTACGTGGCCATGGCCGGCATCGGTCTGTCGGCGTTGCTCTCGCTGGGCATCTTGGGCGAGATGCTCTCCGGCGCCGCGCCGTACGAGGCGAACCTTCGGTGGATGCCGTTTGGCGCCACGCCGCTCGATCTCGGCATTCGCGTGGACAACCTGACCACCCTGATGCTGCTGGTAGTGACAGTGGTCGGGTCCATGATCTTCATCTACTCCATCGGATACATGCACGGTGATCCGCGCTACCCGCGGTTCTTCGCCTACATGTCCCTGTTCGCCGCCTCGATGCTGCTGCTGGTGCTGGCGAACAACCTGGTCTTTCTGTACGTGGGCTGGGAACTGGTGGGGCTGTGCTCGTACCTGCTGATCGGCTTCTACTTCGAACGGCCGTCCGCGGCCCGGGCGTCGATGAAAGCCTTCGTCACCACCCGGGTCGGCGATTTCTTCATGTTCCTGGGCATCTTGCTCGTCTTCCTCACCGTCGGCACCTTCCGGTTCGAGGAGATCTTCGCCAGCGTGCGCCAGGGTGCCCTGGACGCCCGGACGGTGGGCGGGTTGCCGCTGGTCACCGTGGCCGCCGTGCTGCTGTTTGGAGGCGCCGTGGGGAAGTCGGCCCAGCTCCCTCTGCACACGTGGCTGCCCGACGCGATGGAAGGCCCGACCCCGGTCTCGGCCCTGATCCATGCCGCAACCATGGTCGCGGCCGGCGTCTACATGGTGGCCCGGCTGTATACGCTCTTCTTTCAGTCGGCGGGGCACGCGGCACTGACCGTGGTAGCGTGGATCGGCGGCGCCACGGCGCTTATGGCCGCCACCATTGCGGTGACCCAGGACGATATCAAGCGGGTGCTGGCCTACTCCACCATTAGCCAGCTGGGCCTGATGATGCTGGGCCTGGGCGTCCTGGGCTACACCGCGGGGATGTTCCACCTGATGACGCACGCCTTCTTCAAGGCCCTCCTCTTCCTGGGCGCTGGCAGCGTCATCCATGCCATGCACACCAACGACATCAAGGAGATGGGCGGCCTGGGCAAGGTCATGCCGTCCACCTACTGGACGTTTCTGATCGGGACCCTGGCCCTCTCTGGCGTGCCGCCGTTCGCCGGCTTCTGGAGCAAGGACGAGATCCTGCTGGAAGCGTACCACCACAATCCGGCGCTGTTTGCCCTGGGAGCGCTCACGTCGCTGCTGACCGCGTTCTACATGTTTCGGGTGATCTTCTACACATTTAGCGGCACGTTGCGCAGCCACCACGCGCACCCCCACGAGAGCCCGCCAGTGATGACGCGGCCGCTGTGGGTGTTGGCCATTTTCTCGGCGCTGGTGGGCCTGGTGGGCGCGCCATTCCTCGGAGCTCCGGTCGGCCACTTCATCACATTTGAGGGCATCGAGCACATCCCGTTCAGCGTGCAGATGGCTCTGGCCTCCACGGCGATTGCCGGGGTCGGCATCCTGGCCGCAGCGGCCGTGTACTACTGGAAGATCGTGCCGTCCTCGGCGCTGCGGCAGGCGGCGGGGCCGCTGTTCACCCTGGTGTCGAACAAGTACTACGTGGACGAACTCTACGGCGCGGTCTTTGTGCGCCCGACGGTGGCCGTGGCGGGATTCCTGCGCAACTTCGACGTCTACGTGGTGGACCTGATCGTCAACCTGTTTGGGTTCGTGGGCGTGGGGCTGGCCCGCCTGTACCGCGCCTTCGACCTCTATGTGGTGGACGGCGTGGTGAATCTCGTGGGCTGGATGGCGAAGGCGGCGGGCGGGACGCTGCGCTACGTACAGACGGGTCGCGCGCAGAACTACCTGCTGGTCATTGCCCTGGGCGTGATCGTGCTGCTGGCGGCCGGCCTGTTCCGCTAGCGGGGGGCAGAGGAGGACACCACGGCATGGATCGGTACCTGCTGACCATCACCACCTTCCTGCCGCTGCTCGGCGGAGTCATCATTCTGTTGATTCCCAAGGATCAGGAGCGCCAGATGCGCGAGGTGGCCCTGACCACCTCGGTGCTGACGTTCTTGCTCTCGCTGTTGCTGCTCGGGCCGTTCGAGATCGGGAAGACCGGGATGCAGCTGGTGGAGCGTTACGCCTGGATCCCCACCATCGGCATCAACTACCACCTGGGCGTGGATGGACTCAGCCTGCCGCTGGTCATCCTGACCACGCTGCTCAGCGTGGTTTCCATCGTGTACTCGTGGCGGATCGACGTACGGCTGCGGGAGTACCTGTTCCTCTTCCTCCTGCTGGAAACGGGCATGCTGGGCGTGTTCGTGGCCCTGGACTTCTTTCTCTTCTATGTCTTCTGGGAGATCACGCTGGTCCCGATGTACTTTCTGATCGGCATCTGGGGCGGGCCACGCAAGGAGTACGCTGCCATCAAGTTCTTCCTCTACACATTGATCGGGTCCCTGGCTATGCTGCTGGCGATCCTGCTCCTCTACTTCAACGCCTCGCCGCGCACGTTCGGCATCCTGGACCTAATCCAGCAGCAGCCGCTGGCCCGCGCGCCTTTGCTGGCCGCGCTGGCATTCTGGGGATTCTTCCTGTCGTTCGCCATCAAGGTGCCCATGTGGCCCTTCCACACCTGGCTGCCCGACGCCCATGTGGAGGCGCCGACGGCCGGCAGCGTGATCCTGGCCGGCATCCTGCTGAAGCTGGGCACCTACGGTTTCGTGCGGGTCAGCTTGCCGATGTTCCCCGAGACGTTCAAGCAGTACGCGTTCTTCATCGCGATCCTGGCCCTGCTGGGGATCACCTACGGCGCGCTGGTCGCCATGGCGCAGTCCGACCTGAAGAAGCTCGTGGCGTACTCCAGCGTCAACCACATGGGCTACGTGATGCTGGGCGTGTCCGCGGCTGCCGGCGCCGTGGGCGTGGCCGAGAAGGCCGCAGCCGCCACGGTGGCGCTCAACGGCGCCGTCTTCGAGATGGTGGCCCACGGGATCATCACCGGCGCCCTGTTCCTGATCGTGGGCGTGATCTATGACTACCGGGCCCACGTGCGGGGGGTGAACGACTTCGGCGGATTGGGCGCCATCCTGCCCAAGTACACCGGCATCACCACCATGGCCATGCTGGCGTCGCTGGGCCTGCCGGGGCTGATGGGATTCGTGGCAGAGTTCTTGGTCTTCGTGGGGTCGTTCGGCGTCTTCCCTGAGCTCACCGTGATCGCCGTGACGGGTGTGATCTTCACCGCCGCCATGTTCCTCTGGACCATCCAGCGGATCTTCCTGGGGCCGAAGAACCCCAGGTGGGAGACCCTGCCCGACCTGGACAGACGCGAAGCCTGGTCGCTGATGCCCCTGGCCGCGCTCATGCTCATCTTCGGGATCTACCCGAAGCCGCTGCTGGACATCATCAACACCGCCATGACCGGCCTGGTCGCCGCGCTGAAGTAGGGACCGCCGATGCCGCTGCCGCCTGAGGATTTCTGGTCTATCGTCCCGGAACTGTGGCTGGCCGGGCTGGGGCTGGCCCTGCTCCTCCTCGATCTGGTCCTGCCAGCCGAGCGGAAGACGGCCGTGGGCTGGGCCGCAGTGGTCGGGCTGGCGTTGAGCCTGATCCCGATCTTCGGGATGCTGCAGACGACGCCGCGGACGGTCTTCTTCAACACCTACGCAGTGGACGGGTTCGCCGTCTTCTTCAAGCTGATCGCGGTCGCCTCCACGATCCTGGTGATCCTCTCGGCGATGGACGTGGTGCGCGGGAGGACACAGTTCGAGGGCGAGCTGTACATCCTGCTCACGTTCACGGCTCTGGCACTGTGCCTGATGGCCGGCAGTGCCGACTTGATCCTGCTGGCCCTGTCCATCGAGTTCGTCAGCCTCTGCTCGTACGTCATGGCCGGGTACTTCAAGGCCGACCCCAAGAGCAACGAGGCCGGTATCAAGTACTTCCTGTTCGGCGCCAGCGCATCGGCGGTGATGATCTACGGATTCTCGATCCTCTACGGGCTGACGGGCCAGACGAGTCTGTACGCCATTGCCGACGCGGTGCGGACCGCGCCCCAGCCGGCGTTGATCGCAGCGCTGGCGCTGGCGCTGGCGGGCTTCGGGTTCAAGATCTCGATGGTGCCCTTCCACCAGTGGACGCCGGACGTCTACGAGGGCGCCCCCACGCCGGTGGCGGCCTACCTGTCGGTGGCGTCCAAGGCGGCGGGCTTCGCGGCGCTGGTGCGGCTGCTGGTGGTCGCCGTGGCGCCCAGCGCCCTGGACTGGGTGACGCTGGTCGCCGGTCTGTCGGCGCTCACCATGACCGTCGGCAACCTGCTGGCGCTGCCCCAGCGCAACATCAAGCGCATGCTGGCGTACTCCAGCATCTCGCATGCCGGGTTCCTGTTGATGGGCGTGGCCGCCTACCGGGGCGACTTCGGTGCGCCGGGGTTGCTCATCTACATCCTGGCGTATACCTTCACGAACCTGGGCGCGTTCTTCGTAGCCGTGGTCGTGGGCCAGCGTCTGGCCTCCGACGAGATCCCGGACTACGCCGGGCTGGCCCAGCGGGCGCCTGGGCTGGCGCTCCTGATGGCGCTGTTCATGCTCTCGCTCACCGGTATTCCGCCCACCGCAGGGTTTTTCGGCAAGTTCTACGTCTTCGGGGCCGCGGTCAGCAATCAGTTGTTGTGGCTGGCCCTCGTCGGGGTCACGAACAGCGTGGTGGCTCTGTACTACTATGTAGGCGTCATCCGGGTGATGTACCTGCTGCCGGCGCCCTCACCTGAGGGCGTGCGCGAACCAGCAGCCCTGCGCCTGGCCCTGGGTATCGCCGCGCTGGGCGTGCTGGTCATGGGCCTCTTCCCTCAGCCGTTCATCGGTCTGGTCACCGCTGCGGCGCTGCTGCTACGGCTGTAGCGCCCCGCACCGGAGGACGCTTCGCGTCGCCAGCATGGGATCGCGCAAACCCGCGTCGGTGCTGCTTTTCGGTGCCTTGACGTGGGGTAGGGGCTCTGCTATCTTCACGATGTGTGCCCCCAGGGCCCACGTCCTGGGGGTTTCGTGTGACGAATTCCCGAGGGGCTCAAACGCATGGAGGCGGAGAAGGCAGCGCACGGGAGTGGCCACCACGCCAACGACAACCTCCTTCAGATCATCGCCGCAAAGGAAAAGGAACTCGAGATGCAGCTCGCCGCCGCCCGGGCCGAAGCCGCCGCTCTCGTCGCCGCGGCCCGCGCCGAGGCCGAGCGGATCGCGCGGGAGGGCCAGGAGCAGGCGACCCGTCTGATCCGCGAGTACCAAGAGCGCATCAGCGCCGCCACCGCCCGGATCCAGCGTGAGGCCGAGGCCAGAGCGGCCACCGAGGTGGAGGCCCTCCGCCGGCAGGCTACGGCGCGGGCCCAGGCGGCCGTGCGGACCGTCGTCGAGCGGGTCATCAAAGGTTGATCCCATGATTGTAGCCATGTCCCGGGTGCTGGTCGTCGGCCCCAAGCGGCTGCTCGGTGATGTCCTGCGGGAAGTACAGCGCGTGGGCGCCGTCCACGTGGAGCACCTGGAGACAGCCAGCGAGGGCATTGGGGCGCTCAAGCTCGACGAACGGGCGGCGGCCGAGCAGGGCCGGTTGGAGGCCATGCGCACGCGCATCGACGGCCTGCTGGGGTTGCTCCCTCACGTGTCCGGGCCCGACCTGCGGCAGCGGCCCGGATCCGACAGCCCTTCCGGCGACAGCCTCGAGGACCTCGAAGCCGGCATCTCGGCCGTCGAGGCCGAAGTCCACGAGCTGAGCCGCCGTCGTCTCGAGGCCGAAGACGAGCTTGAACTCATCCACACCTATGAAGGTGCCGTCCGGGCCCTCTCTCCGCTGCTCGATGCGCTGGCCGGCAGCAGGGCGCTGGAGACCATCGGCTTCATTCTTCGCGGCAAGGACCTCACGGTGGTCACCGCCATCCGCAATCAGCTCCGCGAGCTCACCGAGGGGCGCGTCGAGGTCGTGAGCCGGACCATCGAGGAGGGCAAGATCGGCGTCGTCGTGGCGTTCCTGCGGCGTGACGGCGAGACCGTGCGGGGGTTCCTGACGCGTGCCGGTGTGGCCGAGCTCCGCCTGCCAGCACGCTACGCCGAGTACGGGCCGGCGGAGGCCGTCCGGCTCATGGCCCAGCGCCGCGCCGCGCTCCCCGGGGAACTGTCGAGTATCGCGTCTGCGCTGGCCGACGCCGCTCGCCGGCACCGCCCCTGGTTGACGGCGGTGCGCGGCAGGATCGCCGACCACCTGGCCCGGCTGCACGTGGCGTCGCAGTTGGGCGCCTCGCGGTACGTCTTCATCCTGCACGGCTGGGCTCCCGCGGCCAAGGTGCCCGGGTTGCGTGAGGCGCTCCGTCGCCGGTTCGGCCAGGAAGTCGTCATCGAGGACGCCCCGGTCGATCCCCACCGCACGAGAGAGGTGCCGGTGCTGCTGGACAACCCGCCCCTCCTGCGGCCCTTCCAGCGCCTGCTGGGCCTGTTCAAGCCGCCCCGGTACGGTACCCTGGATCCGACGCTCTACCTGGCAATCTTCTTTCCCATTTTCGTCGGCGTCGTGATCGGGGACGTGGCCTACGGCGCCCTGCTCTTCGTGTTTGGCTGGTGGCTGCGCAACAAGGGCCGCCGAGGCGAGACCTGGGACATCGCGCTGGGGCCCATCCGGCTGGGCATGCGCGTAGAGCCCGAGGTCATCGCCGACCTGTCGTGGATCGTCCGGATCATGGCAATCTGGGCCATGCTCTTCGGTGTGCTCTACCTGGAGGTGTTCGGCAACCTCATCGAGCACCACCTCGGGCTCCACCCCGTCTTCAACCGGGTGGAGCTGGCCACGTCGTTCTTTCGTCTCACCGTGGCGCTCGGTATCGTTCAGGTGACCCTGGGCAACATCCTGCATCTGATCCTGGCGCTGCGGCACAGGCATGCCGGCGGTGTCTTCGAGTCCCTGGCGCTCATCTGCGGTGTCGTGGGGCTCCTGGCCGTGCTGGGCGCCATGAGCAACCAGCTCCCGAGGACATTCTTCACACCGGGGGTGGCGCTCCTGGCCGCGTTTCTGCTGTTCTTCCTCGTCGGGTTTGTCTTCAACCGGTTCGCGCCCATGTGGTTGCTCGAGGCCGTCTCGGGGATGGGCAATGTGCTCTCCTATGCGCGGTTGTTCGGTGTCGGGCTGGCCGCGGCGGTGCTGGCCAACGTCTCCAACCAGCTCGGGGGGATGATGGGCCCGGTCTGGATCGGCGTGTTCGTGGGGATCGTCATCCAAATATTCTTCTTCGTCTTCACGTTGCCCGGCCACATCATCCAGCCCGCCCGTCTCAACTGGGTCGAATTTCTCACCAAGGTGAAGTACCACGACGAGACCGGCAACTCATACCGCCCGCTGAAGACCACAGGAGGTGACTAGGTTGAAGAAGACTCTGTTCGTATGCGCCGCCCTGGCGGCAGTCCTGCTGTTCGGCACGACGGGCGTCCTGGCAGCCGAGGCACCGCCCGCCGAAGCCGCGAAGGGCCTGACGCTGGCTCACGGTCTGCTGGCTCTGGCCGCGGCGCTGGCGGTGGCCTTCGGCGCTGCCGGCACCGCGTGGGCGCAGTCCCGGATCGGTTCGGCTGCGGCTGGCGCGATGGCCGAGCGCCCGGAGATCGGCGGGCAGATGCTGATCTTCCTGGTGCTGCCCGAGACGATGATCATCCTCGGCTTCGTGATCGCGTTCTTCATCCTCGGCAAGATTTAGTACGGCGCCGGTGGCCACCAGCTCTGAACTCATCACGCTGCTCGAGCGCGAAGCGGCGGCGGAACGCGAGCAGATCCTCAGCGACGCCAGGGCGCAGGCCGAACGAATCCTGGCCGACGCGAGGCGCGAGGCCGAGGCGTACGTGGCCGCCACGCGCGATCGCCTGGCTGGCGAGGAGAAGGCGGCGCTGGTCAAGGCGCATAGCACCGCGGCGCTGCGGGCATCCTCCATGGTCCTCCAGGCCAAGGAGCAGGAGATCGCCCGGGTCTTTACCACCGCCGAAGCCGATCTGGCGGCGTTCAACCGGGATCAGACCCGGTATCCCCAGGCGCTCCTCGCGTTCATAGAGGAGGGCTTGCAGGGGTTCCCGGCGCACGCGGTGGTGACGGTCAACCCCGCCGACCAGGCAGTGGTCCACGATCTGGTGCGCCTGCGGGGATGGCAGGTGACGGTCCGGGCCGATCCCAGCGTCTGGGGCGGCGCGCGGATCATGTCTCCGGACGGACGCTTCATGGTTACCAACACTTTGGCATCCCGCCTCGAGCGTGCCAAGCCGGCGCTGGCTGCAGAAGTGGCGAAGATCCTTTGGGAGTGACGCTCGAGCTCCATGCCGGATTTCCCCTACATTAACGCCAGGGTGCGCGCCATGCGCAGTCGCCTGTTGAGCGCGGCTCAGCTGGAGGAACTGCTGGCGACGCCGTCGCTGGCTGCGTTCCAGCATGCCCTGGCCGCGACCCCCTATGGCGATGATCTCCAGCAGGCTCAAACGCGCTACCAGGGGGTGCGCGCCGTCGACGAGGCCCTGGCCCGCAATCTCCAGCGCACAACGCGCAAGATCCTGGAGTTTGCCGACGGGCTGCCGCAGGTACTCATCACGGTGCTCCTCCTGCGGTGGGACCTGGCCAACCTGCGCGCGGTCGCCCGTGGCAAGCACGCCGGCCGGTCACCGGACGACATCGCCGAGGCGTTGATGCCTGCTGGAACCCTGGGCGAGGCGGTCCTGCGCGAGATGGTGGCTTCCCCGGACATGAGCGGCATCGTCGGCACCCTGGAGGCGTTGAACCACCCCTTCACCGCGGCCATGGCGGAGGCGCTCGCCGCGTATGGCGAGGCCCGCGACCTCGCTGCGCTGGAGTTGCGGCTGGATCGCGCGTATGCTGAGGTGGGGCTGGGGCGGACCGCAGGCCTCGGTGCCGATGCTCGGGTGCTGCGGTGGGTGCTGCAGACCGAGATCGATGTCACGAACATCAAGACGGCGCTGCGGCTGGCGGCCGTCGGGAATCTGGATGAAGAGCGCCGGTTGGCGCTGTTCATCCCCGGGGGATCGGTGCTCTCGCCAGAGTTGTTCCTGGAACTCTCTGCCCTCGCCACTCAGGCCAGGACCTGGCGGGTGGTGAGGGCAGCAGGGTTCCCGATCGGTGACACACCTACGGATCTGGTGGCGTTCGAGCGCCGGATCGACCTGGCGCTGACCAGGGCCATGGTCCGTCGCTACACTCACGGTGACCCGCTGGGGCTGGACATCGTCATGGGGTATCTGACCATGAAGTCGGTGGAGGTCGCCAACATTCGGTTGATCGCCCGCGCCAAACTCCTTAACTTGCCGCGGGAGCGAGCCAGAGCGGAGATGGTCCTTGTTTAGGTTTGCGGTGATCACCGACAGCGAGTCCGCCACCGGCTTCCGCCTGGCCGGCGCCGAGGTCCGCGAAGCGTCCACGCCACAGGAGGCGCTGGAGCACCTGCGCCACTTCATGGCACTGGACTATGGGTTGGTGGCGATCAACGAAGCGCTGCTGGAGGGCACCGAGGCGGAGCGGGCACGCCTGATGCGCGGTCGCGACCTACCCATCGTCGTGCCATTTCCGGCGCCGCAGGCTCATATTGAGCGTGGCGAGGCCTACATCGCGCGCCTGGTCAAGGAGCACATCGGGTTCTACGTGAGGCTGCGCTAGCGGGACGGGTCCATGGGAGGGGCAGTCATGTCGAGCCGGGGTTCCATCATCAACATTGCCGGACCTGCGGTCATCGCGCGGGGCATTCCCGGCGCCCGCATGTACGACCTGGTCCGGGTGGGCCGGGAGGGCCTCCTGGGAGAGATCATCCGCCTGGATGGCGACACGGCGTTCATCCAGGTCTACGAGGATACGTCGGGCCTGATGGTGGGTGAACCGGTGGCGAGCACCGGCGCACCGCTGGCGGTGGAACTGGGGCCGGGACTCCTGACAGGCATCTTCGACGGCATCCAGCGACCGCTGCAGGCCATCCGCCAGCAGAAAGGCGACTTCATCGCCCGCGGCGCTGTGACCGAGGCTGTTGATCGGTCGAAGAAGTGGGAGTTCACCCCCACTGTGGCCCCCGGGGCCACCGTCGGGCCCGGCGACGTGGTGGGAACCGTCCGTGAGTTCGGCTTCGAGCACCGGATCATGGTGCCGCCTTCGGCCCGGGGTGGGCAGGTGACCGAGATCCGCAGCGGTGAGGTCACGGTGACGGACGTGGTCGCCAGGCTCTCCGACGGGACGGACGTGCGGCTGCTGCAGCACTGGCCGGTCCGCCAGGCGCGGCCGGTGGCGCGCAAGCTCGACCCGCGGGAGCCGTTCATCTCAGGGCAGCGCATCATTGATGTGCTCTTTCCCGTGGCCATGGGTGGCGCGGCCTCCATCCCCGGGCCGTTCGGCTCGGGCAAGACCGTCATGCAGCAGACGCTGGCCAAGTGGTCCAACGCCGACGTCATCATCTACGTGGGTTGCGGCGAGCGCGGCAACGAGATGACCCATGTGCTGGACGAGTTCCCCGAGCTGGAAGATCCGCGCACGGGCCGGCCGCTGATGGAGCGCACCATTATCATCGCCAACACGTCCAACATGCCCGTCGCCGCCCGTGAAGCGTCGGTCTACACCGGGATCACCATGGCGGAGTACTGGCGCGACCAGGGCTACAAGGTGGCGCTCATGGCCGACTCGACCAGCCGCTGGGCCGAAGCCATGCGGGAGATTTCGTCCCGGTTGGAGGAGATGCCCGCCGAGGAAGGCTATCCTCCGTACCTGTCCAGCCGCCTGGCGGCCTTCTACGAGCGGGCCGGCCGCGCGGTCTGTCTGGGTTCGCCCGAGCGCACCGGCTCCGTGACGGTGATCGGCGCCGTCTCGCCGCCCGGCGGTGACCTGTCCGAACCGGTCACGCAGGCGACGCTCCGCATCACCGGCACGTTCTGGTCGTTGGACGCCGGCCTGGCCAACCGTCGGCACTTCCCGGCGATCCACTGGCTGCGCAGCTACAGCCTCTACATGCCCCTGTTCCAGGAGTGGTACCGGGAGCACATGCCGGAAGACTTTCCGCACCTGCGCGATCGGGCATCGGCGCTGCTCCAGCGCGAGGCGGAGCTCCAGGAGATCGTCCAGCTCGTGGGCCCCGACGCGCTGCAGGACGACCAGCGTCTCGTCATCGAGGCGGGCAAGATGCTCCGGGAGGACTTCCTCCAGCAGTCGTCGTTCTCCGAGGTAGACGCCTACTGCTCGCTGGAGAAGGCCTACGGCATGCTCAAGGCCATCATCACGTTCTACGACGAGGCGTCAGCGGCACTCCGACGCGGCATGGCCATGGACGACCTGCTGAACCTGAAGCAGCTCGAGGAGATCGCGCGCATGAAGGAAGTGTCCAACGAGAGCTGGCGGTCGTGGTTCGAGCCGTGGCTGCGGGCGCTGCCCGAGGCGTTTGGCGCCAAGCCCGCCGCTGAGGGGGCGTAGGTCCATGTCGCTGGTCACCAAGCAGTACCAGAGCATTTCGTACATCTCGGGGCCGCTGCTGTTCGTGGAGGGGGCGCGGGACCTGGCCTATGGCGCCATCGTGAACATCCATCTCCCCGATGGCGGCGTGCGCGGTGGTCAGGTGATCGAGGTCTCGGAGAAGCACGCCGTCATCCAGGTTTTCGAAGAGACCGCAGGGCTCGATCTGGCCAGGACCTCGGTGAGCCTCCGTGAGGACGTGGCACGCATCGGCGTCTCGCGGGAGATGATCGGCCGCCGGTTCAGCGGCCTGGGCGAACCCATTGATGGCCTACCCCCCATCATTCCCGAGAAGCGGCTGCCTATCATCGGCGCGCCCATCAATCCCGTGGCCCGGCAGCGCCCGCAGGAGTTCATCCAGACCGGCATCTCCACCATTGACGGACTGAACACCCTGGTCCGGGGGCAGAAGCTGCCGATCTTCTCTGGCGCGGGGCTGCCCCACAACGAGATCGCGGCGCAGATCGCGCGCCAGGCCAAGGTCCTGGGCGCCGCCGAGGAGTTCTCGGTGGTGTTTGCGGCCATGGGCATCACCCAGCGGGAGGCGGCCTACTTCATCGAGCAGTTTGAAGCCACCGGCGCGCTGGCGCGCAGCGTCGTCTTCCTCAACCTGGCCGACGACCCGGCCATCGAGCGGCTGCTCACCCCGCGCATGGCGCTCACGGCGGCCGAGTACCTGGCCTTCGATCTGGACATGCAGGTGCTGGTCATCCTGACGGACATGACCAACTACTGCGAGGCGCTCCGCGAGATCGGCGCCGCCCGCGAGGAGATCCCTGGCCGCCGCGGCTACCCCGGGTACATGTACACCGACCTAGCCACCATCTACGAGCGGGCGGGCCGCATCTTCGGCCGCAAGGGCTCGATCACACAGCTCCCGATTCTGACCATGCCGGACGACGATATCACGCACCCCATCCCCGACCTGACCGGCTACATCACCGAGGGACAGATCGTGCTCTCAAGGGCCCTGCACCGCAACGGCATCTATCCGCCCATCAACCCGCTGCCCAGCCTGTCCAGGCTGATGAACGACGGCATCGGTCCCGGTCGGACCCGGGCCGACCACGCCAACGTGAAGGACCAGCTCTTCGCCTCGTATGCCAATGGCGTGGACCTCCGCCGGCTGGTGGCCATTATCGGTGAGGAGGCACTGACCGAGCGCGACCGGCTCTACCTCAGGTTCGCCGAGGACTTCGAGCGCGAGTTCATCGGCCAGGGCCAGACCGAGCGCTCCATCGAGGAGACCCTCACGATGGGGTGGAAGCTGCTGTCCATGTTCCCGCGGGCCGAGCTGAAGCGCATTAAGCAGGACCACGTGGACCGGTACTACTTCGGCGAGCAGATGGAGAAGCTCTGGGAGGACCGCTCGCTCCGCAGGTAGGCGAGGCGCACCGGAGGGCTACGAGGGGTCGAGGAGCCGCACGATGGCCGAGGTCATCAGCCCCACCCGCATGAATCTCCTGCAGCGGCGCAACCAGCTCCGCGTCGCGCAGCAGGGTGTGGATCTCCTCAAGCGCAAGCGGGACGCGCTGGTGGCCGACTTCTTCAAGATCGTGCGCCAGTCGCTGGCGGCCCGCGACCAGTTGGCCTCGGCGTGCAGCGAGGCGTACGTCATGCTGACCCTGGCCAAGGCCTGGGAAGGCCGGGAGGCCCTGGAAGCCGCGGCCATGGCCTCCCAGCGAGACATCCTGCTCGACATCGAGGTTCGCAATGTCTGGGGCACGAAGATCCCTGAGGTGACGGTGACCCCGGTGCGCCGGTCGGTGCTCGAACGTGGCCAGAACCTGGTGGCGACCAGCGCGCGCACCATGGAGAGCACCTCGAACTTCGAAGAGGTCATCACCGCCATCCTGGCGGTGGCCGCCACGGAGATCAAGCTGCGCAAGATCGGCGAGGAGATCAAGAAGACAACCCGCCGGGTCAACGCCCTGGAGCAGGTGGTGATTCCGCGGCTGAGGGGCGAGACGCGTTACATCGCGTCGGTGCTGGAGCAGCGGGCCCGCGAAGACGTCTTCCGCCTCAAGCGGATCAAGCAGAAACTGGAGACCAAGGCGAGTCATGGGTGATGACGGTGCTGGCCGATCGGTCTTCTTCGGCGTCTTCCGGCGCGCCAGCCGTCTGCATGCGGTCATGGCGGTGCTATTTTGCGTCGTGGGGTTCGTGGCCGTCACCCAGGTCCGCACCGAGTGGCTCATCAGGCGCACCCTGCGCATTCCCTCCACGCAGCTCGAGGAGTTGGCCTTCGTGCTCCGGGAGCAGGAGCGCGACCGGTCCCGCTTGGAGGCCCAGATCGCCGACCTGCGCACCCGTCTGGCGGAATACGAGCGCGTCGCCGCCGAGGGCCGCAGCGTGGCGGCACGCATGAACCGGCAGCTCCAGGACCTGCGCGCGCTGGCTGGCCTGACGGCCCTGGAAGGCCCCGGCATCGTGATCACCCTCGATGACAGCCCCCGGCCATCGCAGCCCGGCGAGGACCCCAACAAGACGATCCTGCACTACTCGGATCTGGCGGCAGTCGTGGCCGAGTTGTGGGCCGCCGGGGCCGAGGCCGTGGCCATCAACGGCGAACGGGTCACCTCCACCAGCGGCATCAACTGTGTGGGAACCACGATTCTCTGCAACATCAAGCGCATGGCGCCCCCCTACGCGATCACGGCCATCGGCGATGCCGCCCGGCTCCAGGGGTATCTGCGCAGGCCCGGCGGGGTGCTGGACCAACTGGCGTCGTTCGACTTTCCCATCAGGTTGGCGACCTACACCCGGGTCCGGGTGCCACCCTATCGCGGGACGTTCCGGTTTGAGTATGCTGGAATCAGCGAGAGGGAGTAGAGTGCCATGTGGTTGCCGTTCGTCGGCCTGGTCCTGGGCATCGCACTCGGCTTTCTGATCTATGTGGAGATCCCGCTGGGCTATGTCAAGTACACTGCGATCGCCATCCTGGCCGCCATTGATACCATTCTGGGCGGCCTGCGGGCTCAGCTCGAGGACCGCTTCGACCTGGCCATTTTCCTGTCGGGTTTCGTCGTCAACGCCGCATTTGCGGCGCTGCTGGCGGGCATCGGTGACCTGCTGGGCCTGGACATCTATCTGGGCGCCGTCCTCGCGTTCTCGATCCGGATCTTTGACAACGTGGGGTTCATCCGGCGGGACGTGCTGATGCGCTACCTGAAAGGCGGGAGGTGAGCAATGGCAGTCCGTGTGGGCATCAACGGCTTCGGGCGGATCGGCCGGCTGGTGCTGCGCGCCATGCGCCAGTACTATCCCCAGGAGATCGAGGTGGCTGCCGTCAACGACATCGCCGATCTGGCCACCAACGCCCATCTGTTCAAGTACGACTCCAACTACGGCACCTACGGCGGGTCGGTGGAGACCCGGGAAGGCAAGTTGGTCATCGATGGCCAGGAGATCATGGTATTCGGCGAGCGGGATCCGTCCACCATCGCATGGTCCAAAGCTGGCGTCGAGGTCGTGGTGGAGTCCACCGGCCGGTTCACCCAGGCCGAGAAGGCCAAGGGGCACCTGCAGGGCGGGGCCAAGAAGGTCGTGATTAGCGCGCCGGGCAAGGGTGAAGACATCACCATCAATATGGGCGTCAACCATGAGCTCTACGATCCGGCCAGACACACCATCATCAGCAACGGTTCCTGCACCACCAATGGGCTGTCGGTGACGGCCAAGGTCCTCAGTCGCCAGTTCGGCATCAGGCGCGGCTTCATGACCACCGTGCACTCCTACACCAACACCCAACGCATCCTGGACGTGGTCGGGGAAGATCTGCGGGAGGCCCGGGCAGCGGCGCTCAACATCATCCCGGCCAGCACCGGCGCCGCGAAGGCCATCTTCCTGGTGCTCCCGGAGCTGAAGGGCAAGATGACCGGCATCGCGCTGCGCGTGCCCACGCCCACGGTGTCCATCGTGGATCTGACCGTGGAGCTGGAGAGGCCCACGACCGCCGAGGCCATCAACGCGGCGTTTGCAGCTGCGGCCGCGGGTGAGATGAAGGGCTACCTAGGGTACAGCGAGATCCCGCTGGTGTCCATGGACTTCAAGGGCGACCCGCACTCCGGCGTGGTGGACGGGCCACTGACCGCAGTCATGCACGAGACCATGGCCAAGGTCATGACCTGGTACGATAACGAGTGGGGCTACGCGTGCCGGGTGGCCGATCTGGTGCACTACATGGCACAACGAGGGCTCTAGGTGAGGCGCAGCCGGGGGCCGCGGGCGACCGCCCGCGGCCCCTCGCATGACCGGCCGGCTTGGTGCTGGCGCGGCGAGACTCCGCCAAGTAGGGAGACTGAGATGAAGAAGACCATTCGCGACGTGGATCTGGCCGATCGACGGGTGCTGGTGCGCGTGGATTTCAACGTGCCCATGGACGGCGGCATGGTGACCGACGACAGGAGGATCCGGGAGTCGCTCCCGACGGTGCGTTTCCTGGTCGAGCGCCGCGCCAAGGTCGTGTTGTGTTCGCACCTGGGGCGGCCGGGGGGCAAGGTGAACCCCGCGTTCAGCCTGGCACCGGTGGCGGCGCGGCTGGGCGAGTTGCTTGGGCGACCGGTGCCGCTGTTGCCCGATTGCGTCGGCCCGGCGGTGGAGGCCGCGGTGACGGCCATGCGGCCCGGTGATGTGGTGCTGCTGGAGAACCTGCGGTTCCACCCAGAGGAAGAGGCCAACGACCCGGCGTTTGCGCGGCGCCTGGCGGGCCTGGCCGATCTCTACGTCAACGACGCGTTCGGCACGGCCCACCGCGCCCACGCCTCCACCGCCGGCGTGGCCGCCTACCTGCCCGGTGTGGCGGGGTTTCTGATGGAGAAGGAGCTCAGGCATCTGGGCCAGGCCCTGGATGCCCCCCTACGGCCCTTCGTCGCCATCCTGGGGGGCAAGAAGGTCTCCGACAAGATTGCGGTGATTAGGAACCTGTTGACCCGGGCCGACGCGCTGCTGGTCGGCGGCGGCATGGCGTACACGTTCCTGAAGGCCAAGGGGTACGAGATCGGCGGCTCCATTCTCGATGCCGAGAACCTGGCCATGGCCAGCGACTTCCTGGCCGAGGCCGACCGCCGCGGTGTGCGGTTCGAACTGCCGGTGGACGTGGTGGTAACCACGGCGCCGGACGGGAGCGCAGGTGCCCGGGTCGTTGATGCCAGAGCGATCCCGGCTGGCGAGGTGGGGGTGGACATCGGACCGCAGACTGCCGCGCGGTTCGCAGGGGTCATCCGCGGTGCGGGCACCGTGCTGTGGAACGGCCCGATGGGCATCTTCGAGGTGCCCGCGTTCGCGGCCGGCACCAGGGCTGTGGCCGAGGCCATGGCCGCTTCCCAGGCCGTGACCGTGGTGGGCGGCGGAGACACGGCCGCAGCCGTCGAAGAGTTTGGTCTGGCGGACCGCATGACCCATATTTCGACGGGCGGCGGTGCGTCGCTGGAGTTTCTCGAAGGCCGCGAGCTCCCCGGCATCGCGGCCTTGCAGGACGCGTAGACGTCATCGTCATTCGGAGGACGCATGCGCACGCCCTTGATCGCGGGTAACTGGAAGATGCACAAGACCGTGCGGGAGGCGAGGGAGCTGGCCGAGGGTCTGCGGGCGCGCCTGGCTGGTTTCGCGGGCGCCGACGTGGTGGTCTGCCCGCCATTCACCGCGCTGGCCGAGGTGGGCAGGATGCTGGCCGGATCGGCCATCGAACTGGGCGCGCAGGACCTGCACTGGGAGCCTGCGGGGGCGTTCACCGGCGAGATCTCGGCGCCGATGCTCTGGGACCTGGGGTGCACCTATGTGATCATCGGACACTCGGAGCGTCGGCGTCTGCTCGGTGAGGACGACGAGGCGGTGCGCCGCAAGGTGGCCGCCGCCCTCGCCAACGAGCTCATCCCGATCCTGTGCGTGGGGGAGTCGCTGGAGGAACGGGAGGATGGGCGGACCGAGCGGATCGTGCAGACCCAGGCGCGCATCGGTACCCTGGAGGTGCCCGACGGCCAGGCGGGCCAGCTGGTCATCGCCTACGAGCCGGTGTGGGCCATCGGGACCGGCCACCCGGCCACCGGGCAGGAGGCCAATCGGATCGCCGGCCTGATCCGTGGCTGGCTACGACAGTGGTTCGGGAGTGCCGCCGAGGCCGTGCGGGTCCTTTACGGGGGCAGCGTGACGCCGGAGACCATTGCCGAGTTCGCCGGTCAGCCCGAGATCGACGGCGCGCTGGTCGGCGGCGCCAGTCTCGATGCGGACGCGTTCGCCAGCATTGTGAGGACGGTGGCCGAGCAGAAGAGATCCTGACCGGGCTCCGCCTACGACTCCACCGTTACCCGCACCGGGCGCGGCCGCACCGCGGGGTTCTTGGGCAGGATGATCTCCAACACGCCTGACCGCAGGGATGCCTTCACCCCCGATGCGTCAATCTCCACGGGGAACTCCACCAGGCGGGCAAACTTCCCTGACAGGCGCTCACAGCACAGGTAGCCCTCGGGCCTGCCTTCTGCCGGCCTCCGCTCGCCGCGTAGGGACAGCACCGCGCCTTCTACAGAGATCTCCAGGTCCTCGGCTCGCACCCCGGGGAGGTCTGCGCGGACCACGAAGTGCTCGCCGCCGTCGTACACGTCCACCTCGGGCGCGAACACGTACTCGGCCTGCCCACCCCGCGCGCCGGCTCTGCCCTCGATGCGCATCGGATGCCAGCCCATGCGACCGTACGGCCCTTGCCGCCACGGTCCGGTTCCCCATGTCTTCATGCGCGTGTCCTCCTGTGGCAGGCGCACTCACTGACACCCTGGATCATGGTCCGCTCACCGCCGGGTACCCTGCCGCGACCCAGGCCTGGATGCCGCCCGCCATGCTGGTCACCTTCGTGTACCCGGCGCGGCGCAGGATGTCTCGACCCTGGCGGCTCCGATTGCCAGTTCGACAGACGACGACCACGTCCCGATCGCTTGGCACCTCGTTGACCCTCGACGCCAGGGCGCCCAGCGGAATCAGCGTGGACCCGGGAATGTGCACCTGGTGCCACTCCTGGGGTTCGCGCACATCGAGGATGAACGCCCCGTTCCCACGCCTGGCGGCGGCCTCGGCTGTCGAGATCTCGTCTGGATACGACGCGCGACCGCTGCCTCGCAGCCCCCAGGTCGCTGCTGCGGCCACGGCCAGGAGCACCACGAGGCCGACGACCAGATAACCGGTCGTTGACGGCTGCTGGGCACCGCCTCGCCTCGTCGTCCTCAAGCTCATCGGTTCACCTCGGTCACCAACGCTGTGGAGGGCGCTGTGTCCCGCGCCGGCACCCGGCCGGCGCTAGAACCGGACCCCTCAGCCCCCTCCGGTCGAGCACGCGCCCTCCCCGCCGCCCGCCGTGGAGCGGCCGCGGCCGATGGCCGCGAACGCCGAGATCCTGCGTCTGATCTGCTGGCTGCCGCAGTGGGGACAGCCGACGTCCTTGACTTCGCTGTGGCTCCAGACCAGCGCCTCGAAGGCCTCGCCGCACGACTGACAGGTGAATTCGTAGACCGGCACCTCACTCACCCTCCAGGAGCGCCGCCACACGATCCAGGCGCGCCCGGGCCTCCTCGGCTATAGGGCGCAGGTCGGCAGCTCCGATCACACCCAGCATGGCCACCGGATCGACCAGCGAGACCTCGTTGACCCCGGGCTCGACCTCCGACACGGTGACGTTGCAGGGCAGCAGCAGGCCCACCGCGGGCACGACGCTCAACGCCCGGTACGCCAGCGGAGGGTTGCACGCGCCCAGGATCGTGTACGGCCGGAACTCCACGTTGAGCTTCTGTTTCAGGGTCTCTCTCACGTCGATCGTCGTCAACACCCCGAATCCCTCGGTCTTGAGGGCGTCGGTCACCCGCGCGATCGCCTGACGGTGGTCGGCCCTGAGGCGAACCGTGCGGCCAATCGCGCTTGGCGCAACGTTCATGGTGGTGTGCACCTCCTTGTGTGACATGGCAGCGATGACCAGTGTCCGACGAACCTCGAACGCGGCACTCACTCGACCGGGAAGCCGCTCCGCACCCAGGCGGCAGTGCCTCCGCTGACGTTGTAGACCGCGGCGAACCCTCTGTGGACCAGCAGCGCCGCCGCCGACTGGCTGCGGTTGCCGGTTTCGCAGATGACCGCCGTGGGCCGGGCCGGATCCAGCTCGCGCACCCGCTCGAGCAACTGGCCCAGCGGGAACAGCCGCGCCCCTGGCACGTGACCCTGCTCGAATTCCCAGGGCTCGCGCACGTCCAGCACGACCGGCGCGCTGCCGCCGCCCGCCCCGAGCATGGCGCGCAACGCTTCGGCGGAGAGGTCGTGCACGCCTCCGCTGGCAAGCGGAAGACCCATCGCCTGCCAGGCGTTCAACCCCCCGTTGAGACAACCGAGTACTTGCTCGAATCCCACACGGGCCAGCGCCAGGACCACCCGGCTATACGCGGCGTGATCGTCGAGCAACAGGATCACCGGTGCATCCGCCGGGAGGACGAAGCCGCTGCGGTTGCTCAGTTGAGGATCGGCCTGCAGGTGCACCGACCCGAGGATGTGGGCCCGGACGTACTCCACCCGCGGCCGCACATCGAGCAGCACCGCGCCCTGGTCGAGGCGCGCGAGGGCTTCACCGATCGGAATGGCTCGCGGGGTGACCTCACCGAGCGGGGTCGGACCTCGTCGGTTGGCCTGTTTGATCCACGCGTGGTTGGCCGGCTGTTCCGGTAGCCGGTCAGTGGCGAACTGGACGAAGCCGGGCTTCGGGCGCGGGCGCAGCGCCGGGTTGAACCGCCGCTCGAATCCCAGGGTCGTGGTCGGCATGGCGCCGATAGACCTGCCGCACAACGATCCCTTGCCGTGCCCCGGGTAGACCAGCACGCTGTCGGGCAGCGCCAGGAGCCTGCCGAACAGGCTGTCGTACAGGTGGCCCGCAAGCTCGCGCGCCGCGTCCAGGCCGACCAGGTCCGGCCGGCCCACGTCGCCTACGAAGAGCGTGTCGCCGGTAAACGCCAGCCACGGTTCGCCCGAGCGCCGCAGGTCGGCCGCCAGCACTGTGACGCTGTCAGGCGTGTGCCCCGGCGTATGACGCACCTGCAGCCGCGCCGTGCCGAGCTCGAGGATGTCGCCGTCTCGCATCGGAGCGTGCGGAAACTCGGCGCGGCCAGCCTCGTGGACGCAGATGGTCGCCCCGGTCCGCGCGGCCAGATCGGTATTGCCGGAGATGTGATCGGCGTGGAGGTGCGTTTCGATGATGTGGCTAATGCGCGCGCCGCGGGCCGCGACGGCGTCCAGGTACCGTCTGGTGTCGCGGTCGGGATCAATGACCGCCGCGACGCCGTGCACCTCGCAGCCGATCAGGTACGACGCGCACCCGAGCCCATCCACGGTGAACTGCTGGACGTACATGACCGCCCCCTCCGCGCCTCGGGCGTGTCAGGGCCCTACCGCAGCATCAGAAACACCTTCCGCAGGCGCGCCATGTTTGCCCGAGCCTGCGGAGTGCCCCCGGCGTCTGTGCGCAGACACTTCTCCATGCCGGCGGCGATCAGGTCGATCGCCACCCGATCCAGCGCGGCCCGCGCCGCCGCCACCTGCTGGGCCACATCGGCACAGTCGCGACCCTCAGCCAGCATCCGCTGGAGGCCCTGGACCTGCCCTTCAACCCGGCGCAGCCTGCGGATGATCTCGTCGACCTCGGGCTCCCCCAGCTGCAGCACCGGCGTCATCGTCTTCTCCTGCTACGCAGCGTTCAGGATCTCAGCCAGGAACGCGGCCTCCGGCTGGGCACCTTCGAAGCCGCCGGTCTCGTTGATAACGACCTTCGGCACCCCGTAGACATGGTAACGGGCTGC
Organism: Candidatus Fervidifonticultor quintus; assembly: GCA_031459535.1. Taxonomy (GTDB): domain Bacteria; phylum Sysuimicrobiota; class Sysuimicrobiia; order Sysuimicrobiales; family Humicultoraceae; genus Fervidifonticultor_A; species Fervidifonticultor_A quintus. Next base: position 72,492 of record JAVKIJ010000001.1, read on the forward strand.
CAACTCGGGGAACTCCATGGCCTCGTACACATCGGCCCGAATCCGGGCTGACTCCTGCGCAAACGCGTGCGCCAGGCGCGCGGCCTTGGGGCAGTAGGGACAGGTCGGCGTCACGAAGACTTTGAGGTGCACATCCCTCTGGAGGCTGGCCAGCGCTGCCCGGGTCTGCGCCGACAGCCCGCTGTCGCCGCGGGAGACCGCCACTAAGTCGTCGAGGAAAGCCGCGAACTCGAACCCCGACGGGATCCCGTAGTACCGTAGGTTGTTCTGGCCGTTGCGGCCGATCAGCACCGCCGGCAGGTGCTCGATGGCCAGGGCGCGGGCGGTGACCGGGTCGCCGGCCGTGCTGTGGACCTGCAGGCGAATGCGGGGGTCGAGGGCCGCGACCTCCTCGAGGAGCTGCCTGGTGGTTTCGCAAGTCTCGCAGTCGCGGCCGGGAACCGCCAGGCCCCCGATAGTGTTGACGAAGAGCCTCACCGTGACGTCGCCGGCTAGCTCAGCCTGGAGCCGCTGCCGGACCTGCTCGGCCTGCTTGGCGCTCATGAGAGCCATTGCGCATCGCTCCTTCCCAGGAATGTTCCCAGACGCGGGCATAACCGTACCCTGTAGGGTATAATAGCAAACGTCTTGCGGATCTGTCAACAGGCTGGCGAGGCTGGCGCCGGCGGTTGCCGGTGGCGGAGCTGGGTGGTAGGATAAGTTGACTTCGGGGGCCGCGGGGCCTCGAGGCCGCGTCTGGAGGGGTGGCGGTGAATGAAGTCATCCTGATCGTTCACCTGGTCGTGTCCTTGGCTCTGATCGGGATCATCCTGCTGCAGGGGCCCAAGGGCGAAGGGCTCGGCGCCATCGGCGGCAGCGCCCGGATGTTTCACGGACCGCGCCCGCGCGAGACGCTGCTCACGCGGATTACCGCCGGCGCCTCGGTGTTGTTTCTGGTGACGGGTGGACTGCTGGTCTTCTTGAAGTAGCGCGACTGGCCGCGTGGGCGCCCAGGCGGCAGTGGAGGGAGCTCTGGCAGGAGGCCTGCCAGGGCTCCTCGCGTGGTGAGATGCCCCCTGTCCTTGCCATAGCCCTGATGGTGGCCGCCGCGACCGCTCCGGCGCCGTCGTGGAAGGCGCTGTACCCCGGCGCGTATGGGGTGACCGTGCCGGCTGGAAGCGTCAAGATGCTGACGCTGCCCATCCCGTCCAGGCTTGCCAGCGCCGAGCGCCCGATGAGCTTCGCCTGGATTGTCCTCCGCCCTCTTCCCATCCCGGTCATGGTCGTCATGGAGCAGTGCAACCAACCCGACGTCTGCATTCCGTTGATCATGCGCGCGAGCGGTCAGGGGAGCGGGACGACGGTGACCACCTTCAGGGTGACCAATCGGAGCGGGCGGGCGCTGGACGTCCAGTTCCGTTACACCATCTGGGACGCGCGCTGAGGGCGCTGGCGTCGGCGGCGTTTGACACCCCGAAATCGGCGTTCCTATAATGAAGTGCGCTTTCTCCCGACGGCCTCGGTCGGGCCCACCGCGCGTGCAATGCCGGGATGGCGGAACTTGGCAGACGCGCACGCTTGAGGGGCGTGTGGGGTTTCCCGTGGGGGTTCAAATCCCCCTCCCGGCACCAAGTGTTGTCAAGGCGATGGAGTCCGCCTGAACCGCCCTGACGGGCTGATGGCTCCTACCCAACTCAGCGGGTAGGAGCCCTCTCTGTTCCCGCTGTCAACAGAGGCGGATCCGTGGAGCAGGTCTGGTTCACCGCAGCCATCTGGCTTGGACTCGCCCTCATCGCCACCCTCCTGTCGATCTGGCTGCGGGTGTCCGTCGCCCTAACCGAGATCACCGTGGGCATGGTGGCCCAACTGGTCGTCGCGGGAATCGCCGGGCCGGGGGCGCTGGGTGCCCGGGAAGGATGGATCGCCTTCCTGGCCGGCCTTGGGGCGATGGTGCTCACGTTTCTGGCCGGCGCAGAACTCGACCCGGACTCCTTCCGAAGGAACTGGAAAGAGGCAACCGTCATCGGGCTCGTGGGATTCTTCGCGCCGTTTCTGGGAGCCACGTGGGCGGCGCGGGCCTTGCTGGGGTGGGGTGTCCAGGCCAGCCTGCTTGCCGGCGTCGCCCTCTCCACCACATCGGTCGCCGTCGTCTACGCCGTACTCCTGGAGCTCGGCCTCAACCGGACTGCCTACGGCAAGATCATTCTCGCTGCCTGCTTCATCAACGATCTGGGCACGGTGGTCGCTCTGGGCCTGATCTTCGCACCGTTCACGCTGCGCAGCCTGGCGTTTGTCGTGGGCCTGGGGGCGGGCCTTGCGGTATTGGTCCGGGCCACCGGCGCGCTTTTTGGGCGGTACGGGGGGCGGACTTCAGAGCTCGAGGCCAAGCACCTGCTGTTCGGCCTCTTTGTGCTGGGCGGGCTCGCGGTATGGTCGGGCTCCGAGGCGGTGCTCCCTGCCTACCTCATCGGCATGGTCCTGGCGGGCACCGTGGGCCGTGATCAGGCCCTGGTCAGGCGGCTCCGGACGCTGACCTTCGGGTTATTGACCCCCTTCTACTTCATCCGGGCCGGATCGTTCGTCGATGTGCCTGCGGTGGTGGCGGGTCTCGGCGTGTTCACCGTGCTCTTCCTGGCGAAAGCGGTCAGCAAGTTCGTCGGCATCTTTCCGCTGACGCGCCGGTACGGCTATCCCCACAATGAGGGCATGTACACCACGCTGTTGATGTCCACCGGCCTGACGTTCGGCACCATCGCCGCGCTCTACGGCCTCTCTCACGACATCATCACCCAGAAGCAGTACTCGTTCCTCGTAGCCACGGTGATCGCGAGCGCTGTGGTACCCACCTGGGTGGCCAACAAGTTTTTCCTGCCGGTGCGCCATCTCCCGTCCGAGGAGGCACGCGACCCCCAAGATGCGCTGACGGCTGAGCCCGAGTAGAGATGCAGGAATGCGGAGGGAGCGGACAATGATCACGCACATCCTCATTGCTCACGACGGTTCCGATGTGGGGCGGCGGGCGGTTGAAGTCGGCACCGACCTGGCCCTGCGCTATGGGGCGAAAGCGACTCTGCTGACGGCGATTCAATATCCCGCCTATGCGGCCACGGTGGACGAGGTCCAGGGCGCCGACGAGGAGCAGCGGGCCTTCGCCGAACGGGTCCAGCGTCAGGCGATCGAGTACGCTCGGATGCGCGGCCTCGACATGTCGGTCGCGATTGTGGCGGGCCATCCGGCCGAGGTGATCGTGGACTATGCAGGGCAGCACGGGATTGACCTGATCGTGATGGGACATCGGGGGCTGTCCGGGTTGAGGCGGTTTCTGGTGGGCAGTGTTGCGGACCGAGTGGTGGATCACGCACCATGCATGGTGTTGGTGGTGAGGTAGGGGGCCGGGACGCGGCCCGGCGGCTGACGCCCACTGTGACCGGTGTGGGACTGACCAGCCTGTTCTTTTGACTGGAGTCATAAGCTGGTCCCGGCGCTCATCGACGCCGGGCCTACGGGCTCGCCGCAGACACGGGGCTTGGGGGCATGCCGAAGACGCGCCGATACACGTCCTCTCCATGGCTGGTGGCGAGCGGCTCGCCTTCCAGGATTCGGTAGGTCCGACGCCCGTCGGGGAGTCGTTCGGCGCGAAGGAAGAGAGCCTCATCCAGTTGCTGCCGGTGCAGTGAGCGTGCGAGATCGAACAGGTGGGTGACGAAGACGATTCGCACACCGAGGTCCGCGAGCGCTCGGAGCACCTGGCGCGCGATCTCTGATCCTTCGCGCTCGTTGGTGGCAGCAAAGGACTCGTTGAGAAGAATGACAGAGTCCGGGCGGACGTGATCGATGATCTCACTCATACGCCGCAGTTCTTCGTCGAACTTGCCGCTTCTCATCTCGACGTCCTCTTCCCTCTTGAAGTGGGTGAAGAGACCGCGGCAGAGGCTGGCGTGGAACGAGCGGACCGGAACGATCATACCCGCCTGCATCATCAGTAGCGCCGTGCCGATCGTGCGCAGGAAGGTGGACTTGCCGCCGGAGTTGGGACCGGTGATGATCAGGAGATTCTTCCGGTTCGCGTAGAGGTCGTTGGGGACCACGGGGCTATCGAGAGTCAGGGCGAGAGTGACGTCGTGCAGGCCCTGAAACGACAGCCGCCGCTCGCTCGCGGGAGAGGGCAGGGGCAGGGACGTGGGGTACCCCTTGCGGGTCAAGGATTCGTGGAGATTCAGACAGCCGATGTAGAAGGCGAGTTCCGCTCGCAGCATGGTGAAGAAGTCGCGCACGTGGTTGGCGGCTTGGCCCAGGGCGTCGGCGGCCGAGGCAGTGGCCCGATTGCGGAGCTCGGCCAGGGCCTGGACGCCGGCTTCGTCGCGGGGGGAGAGCTCGAAGCGATAGGTGGCTGGGTGCTCTTCGAAGAGGTTCTTCCACCAGTCGATCCAGGCTCGCCTGCGGGCCGAGGTCCGGTGCAAGCGGTAGTGGGTGCCCTTGTTGGCGGGGCCGAGCTCGGCACTGAACAGCAGGCCGTGTGGGAATGTGAGGTCGTGCAGGTGGCGTTCGACCGCTGTGAGGTAGTCGCCGCCGAGGTTCTGTTGGACCATGGCGAAGAACGTGGTCCAGGCCTGGGCGCCGAAGTGCCGTGCGTGGAACTCGGCGAGGTCGCGGAGCTTCCGGAGCGGTCCGAGGAGCTTCGTCATCGTCTCGCGGGAGTCGCGGAGCACCCAATCCGGGTAGCGAGAGAGCACGCCGAGATAGTGCCCCCTCAACGGTTCTGTGGCTTCCACCGCGAGGGCGTAGAGATGGCGGACCACAGCCGGTTGGCGGAGGCAATCGGCCAGAACACACTGACGATACAGAATCGTGTCGAGATCACCTTGCACGGCCTCCAGGAGGACTCTGCGGCTGACCTCAAAGACCCAGTCGTCGCCCCGTGCCATGGCGTCCAGGAGGGGAATCAGGGCCAGGTCCCGCTCGAGGTCCTCGGCGTTCCAGGGAAAGCCGGCATGGGGATTGAAGCCAGCGGGACGGGAGCGTCGTTGTCCAGTACGCGCGGCGGTGCGCTCCACTGCCGCCTGCTGTACGTGCTCCCAGTCCAGATCCAGCGTGGGATGCAGAAGGTGGGCCTTCATGGACGAACGCGTTCTCGGATCGCGTCGTACGTCAGGCCGTGCTTCCGCGCCAGTGTCAGGGCGTAGGCAAGGCCGTCGGCGGGCCGCCGGACGATCTTGAAGGTGCGCACCTCGGGATTGTCGGGGGTGACCGTGGCGACCATGCTGACGGTCTTGGCGCTCCACGAGGCCAGCTCATCGAGGAATGTCACCCACACGCAGAAGGCGTCGAGCTCCGAGATGGCAGAAATGACTTGTCTGGCCAGAGAAAGAGCATCGCGCAAGGTGGTGGAGGAAAAAACCTCGTTGATGACGAGGACACTGCTGGCTGTGGCAGCTTGGAGGATCTGGTGGATCCTGAGCACGTCGTGCTCCAACTGGCCCTGGGGGCTCGCGACGGGCTCCCCTCGTTCGAAGTGGCTGAAGATCCGATCCGGCAGAGATAGCCGCGCTGAGGCGGCTGGGACGGGGCATCCCAGTGACGCTAGGTAGTGAAGCTGACCGAAGGTGCGGGCAAAGGTGGTCTTTCCACCCTGGTTTGGACCGGTGACGATGATGATGCGCTCCGGATCATTCAGGCAGAAGTCGTTGCACACCGGCAGGGAGCCCTCTCGGACGAGTCTGGCCGCCAGCGCCAGATCGAAGCACTGATGAGCGTACACCCGCTGGGACGAATCGCCGATCCGAGGATAGCAGAAGTTCAGACCCGCACGCTTCATTGGTGCGATGTACTCGAGATAAGCCATGTAGAATTGCACTTCTCGGTCAAAGGCCTCGATAGCGGGTTCGAGGAACGATCCATGGGCGCCGCGAAATGCGGCGAGGTCGGCGAAGAGTTCGGGGTACAGGGCTGCGACGCCGTCGAGGACTTGGGCCTCGACGTGGTTCATGTTGGAGGAATTTGGGAAGGTGAACTGGTAGCCAGAAGAGTGGGTCTGGCGGAAGCGTTGGAACGTGTGGGTGATTTCTGCGCTGTAGTCGGTCTCACCCTGGTGGTGGCGCACCTCGACGAGCAATCCGCGGATGAGGGTAGCGTAGCGGAGCGAGGAAAGCGCAGCCCGAAGACGGTCGGCTTCGTCTCTGAGTTGCCTGAAGGCCGGCCCAGATGCGTAGGCGAGGAGGAAGCGGCGAAACTCCAGGAGCCCGGCGGACTGAAGTCGCGCGGCGGAGAGGTGCTCGGCTAGGCGGGAAACGGCGTGGCAGTAAAGCCCGACGGCATCCAGGAACCAGCGCTCCTGCTGCCGCTGCCAGTACGCTTCTCTGGAGAGAGCGAGATGCGATCGAACGGTGCGCATGGCCGATGCAAAGTCAGCCACCTGGGCGAACAGCATGGAATCTTCCAGATCCTTCATGACCGCCTGGCGGAAGAGGACCCCGCGGACCGAGGGGAGAGGGGTGTAGAAGAACGGGTTGAGATGATACTCCTCGCGGCCGGCGGCGACGCCGTTGACGACTTGGTCGAGAAGCAAGTCGGTAAAGAACGGCGGAGGCTCTGGCTGGAGGACCAGGCGCGCCTGATCGGGCGGAAAGAGCAGGCTCAGCCTCGTCATGGCTTCGGCATCTGACGCTCGCATCGTAAGAGCAGCCCGCGCGCGGGCTCGAATCCTGGTTGGTCGTCGAGGATCTCGCGCAGGATCTTCGCCGCGTCGGCGAACTGGCGTTGCTCGACGAGACTGTGGGCGAGGTGTAAGCGAAAGTGTGGTTCATACGGGTTGAGCCAAACAGCCAGCCGGAAGAAGCGCTCGGCAGGTTGGTACGCTTCGCACTTCATGAGATGTGCGCCGATTCGATCCTCGGCGTATCCCAGATGGGGACTAGGGCGCAGCAGTTCGTTGCGTCGCTCGTGAGGCGTGCCCCGGGTTCGACGCGCCGCCGCTACCATCGCCACACCACGCCCGGCGCACCCACGTACTTGTGGAGCACACGCTGCCAGGAGGTGGCCTCCCCCTGGCTCATGGGCTCGTGCCTAAACCGATAGTCGTGCTTTCGCCAGAATTCCGACAGGTCGTTCAACAGACCCTCCAGGAGCGCTCGCTCCGCATTCGTTAGCCACTCGAGGTCCGAGGAGGACTCGGTCTGGGTCATCACGGTGGCGAGATGTCGGAGACACAACCCCAGGCTCGACGCGTAGCGGGCGCGGAAGTCCTCGTCCGGCAGCGCCTGGGCCGTGGCCCACGTGTACCGCTCCTCCGCCTGCCACTGGTCGGCGCAGGCGAGGCAGGGCCGCTGGGGAGTCAGCCATGCTGACAGGCTGCGGCCGAGCCCTCCGTTCGATCCACCGAACAACGCCAGGCGCAGCCCGACGGGCTGACTCACGCGTCCAGCGGCTTCCGTAATGAAGGTGTCATAGAACTCCTGCAGCAGATGGCGATAGACAATGGCGATGCCGGTCTGGCTGTCCAGGATGTGTGTCAACCGCCAAGCGTGCGCCGCGCAGAAACCGCGCGAGGCGAGCAGGTCCTCTCGGGTCCAGGGGTCATTGACCCGCTCGTACAGAAATCCGTCGATCAGCCGCTCGACCCCCTGCACGCTGAGATGACAGACCGCGCAGTGCTGCCAGTCGAGGGCATGATAGACCGCGAGGAACAACTGGTCGTGCTGCATGGGCTATCGGCGCTCTCCAACGGGGCTGTCGCGCCCGGGCCGTGGTCCTGCACCATCGCCGGTGCTGATCAGACTGGCCTCGAGCTCGGCCACGGCCCGACGCAGCCGATCGTGCCGTGCCCGCTGGATGGCCAGCGATCGCTGATACTGGGCGTTGGACGCTTCCAGCCCCGTGATGTTGAGACGGAGAGTGCGGATGGCCTCATCGGCCAGGTAGGCCCGGTGCCGGAGGATAGCCATCTCGGCCCTGGCAGCCGACCACTCATTGTGGAGCTGTTCGGTGGGTCGCTCCGATGCCGTCAATGCGTCAGCGGCATATGCCAGGAGGATCTTGACTCCCTCCTCAGGCGTCCAGCCCCTCTCGCGGATGAAGGCCTCGAACCGCGTACGGAGCCGGGCCGGGATCGGAACGGCGATCCGCTCCATCCGTGGAAAGACGAACTCACTCACGCCTGAACCTGCCCACGCCAAGGAGCCTGGCCAACCGGTTTCCCAGCGCCTGTGGACGCCTAGGCGATGGCGTCGGTGCAGTCAGCGCCTCTCGAAGTGATCGAAGCTTCGCGTCCAGCGCGTCCGTCTCACGTCGCAGAGGCCACATCTGCCCCCGGTTGGTCCGTAGCTCAGCCCCCAGGGCGTGCACCCTCTCCGAGAGCTCATGCATGAGTTTCTCGCTGGCAATGGTGCGGGCACGCAGGGACACCAGGAGGGCCTCGGTCTCCCGTCGCTTGAGTTCCTCACGCCGCCTCTGGGCGTCGAGGCCCGATTCTCCCTCCAAGGCTCGCCAGGAGGCTTCGTCCTGGGCGAACAGATCGATCCCCTGCTCCAGGAGCCATGGCAGTCCCGCGTCGACTTCACGGCCGGCCATCTCAAGGGCTCGCCGGATCACAGCCCAGTCGTCGCTCAGCAACTCTACATCGATTGTCATTGCTTCAGCGAACTCCTGCATCCCGTAAACAAGAAGCCCCTACCGATCCACAGATCAGTAGGAGCTATCAGCCTCGCGACATGAGGCGACGGCGAGCTCCATCGCCTATTCGATTTGAGCCTGCTTTGTAACACAGTCTACCTTACCGGAAGTCACTGTGTCAACGCGCCGAATCGCGCCGCCTGAGATCTTACCCTGGGGCCTATCGTCGCGTCATAGAAGATCTTACCGAGCCAAACCGGCATGCCAGGGTCCTGGGAGTAGAGATGAGCCCTACGTCGAGACGAGAATACATCCAGGCAATCCGCCAGCGCTATGTCCGCGCCCCGCGTGCTGTCAAGCAGCACCTGCGCGATGAGGTCTGTGCCGTGACTGGGTACCAACGCAAGTACGCTAGCCAGGTCCTCAACAGCGCGTCCCCGGCCAAGCACCCGTGTCCCCGGCGGCGCCGGGCTCCCACGTACGGCGCCAGGACCATCGCCCTCCTGGCCGCAATTTGGGAAGCCGCCGGGTACCCCTGGTCGGCGCGGCTCAAGGCCCTGCTGCCGCTCTGGTTGCCCTGGGCCACGCCGCGGTTTGCGATCACCCCCGAGCAGGAGCGCAGTTGCTGACGATCAGCCCCCGGACCATCGACCGTCGCCTCGAGGCCACGAAAACCCACCTGCGGTGCCGCCTCTATGGTCGCACCAAGCTTGGCACGCTACTCAAGCACCACATCCCCCTCAAGACCGATCGGTGGGACGTCACCACCCCCGGCTTCGCCGAGACGGACTTGGTCTCGCACTCCGGCAACGCCGCCGACGGCGAGTTTGTCCACTCCCTCAATCTGACCGACATCCAGTGCACCTGGGTCGAAACCCGCGCGGTGCTGGGCCGCGGGCAGACCGGCGTCCTCGCAGCCGTGGACGAGATCGCGGAGGATCTCCCCTTTCTCCTGCGAGGACTAGACGCCGACAACGGCTCCGAGTTCATCAACCACCACCTCTTCCGGTACTGCCAGGACCACGGGATCCAGCTCACCCGCGGCCGGCCCTACAAGAAAGACGACAACGCCCACGTTGAGCAGAAGAACTGGACGCACGTCCGCAAGCTTCTGGGCTGGGATCGCTACGACTCCCACCAAGCCCTGGAGGCGATCAACGACCTCTACCGCCACGAGCTCCGGCTCATGATGAACCTGTTCCAGCCCTCGGTGAAGCTCGTCCGGAAAGTCCGCGTCGGCTCCCGGCTCAAGCGGGTCTATGACCGGCCCCAGACGCCCTTGGATCGTCTCCTGGCCACCGGCGCTGGCGACCCGGCGAAGGTCGCCGCCTTCCAGCAGCTGCGCACGCGCCTGGATCCCTTCGCGCTCACCCAGCCGATCGATCGGAAACTCGCCCGAATCTACCGCCTCGCGAACCACCGCCCCAGCCTCCCGTGCGTCGCCCCGCCACAAGGTCCGCCAGTGAAGTGCAAGGGGTGGGGTCCCGGCAGTGCCGCCGCGGAGGACTGGTTCGTCATCCGCGCGAAAGCAGACTGAGAAAGCCCTGGGGCATCCTTCGGTGGAGGATTTTGCCATGTTCGGATGGACCGGAAACATCCTCAGAGTCGATCTGACGCACAAGACATTCCGAAGAGAGACGTTCGACGAGGCATTCGCCCACAAGTGGATCGGCGGCCGGGGATTCGCCGTGAAGACTCTCTGGGACGAGCTCGAACCGGGCATTGATCCCTTGGGGCCCAAGAACAAGTTCGTCGTGGCCCTGGGCCCCATCGCCGGCATTGCCGCGCCCAATACGGGCAAGACCGTGGTCGCGGCCAAGTCGCCGCTGACCGGAGGGTACGGGGACGGCAACCTGGGCACCCGGGTCACGGAGCAACTCCGAAAGGCCGGCTACGACATGCTCATCGTCGAGGGGGCGGCGGAAGCACCCACGGTCCTCTTCATCGAGGATGATCGGGTGGAGTTCCACTCTGCCGCCGAGGTCTGGGGCCAGGGGACGTACGCAACTCACCACTGGATCTACGAGCGCTACGGCAAGACGGTTGGGGTGCTGGTCATCGGGCCCGGAGGGGAAAACCTCAACCGCTATGCCGTGGTCCGGAGCATGGAGGGACGCTCGGGCGGCCGGCCCGGGATGGGCGCGGTGATGGGGTCGAAGAAACTGAAGGCCATCGTGGTGAGGGGGCGCGGGTCCGTTCCCCAGGCCGATCCCGCAGCCATGAAGAAGCTGGGCTCCGCCGACCTGCGCGCGGTGCACCAGATCGACAAGAAGACCGGTTGGTCCCTCCAGGGCACCACCGGCATTCTCGCGTGGTGCAATGAGGTGGCCGCGCTGCCGGTCCGCAACATGAGGAAGACCCATCACCCTGATGCCAGGTTCATCGACGGGGAGCGGCTGCACGAAGCGCGGGTGGCGACCTACGGCTGTCCGATCTGCACCATGCCCTGCGGGATCGCCATCCACGACCGCGAAGGCCGGGAGTCCGAACTCGACTACGAGAACATCGGCATGCTAGGCAGTAACCTGGAAATCTTCGAACTCGACCAGGTTGGCTCCCTCAACTTCCTGTGCGACGACTACGGCCTGGATACCATCTCTGCCGGCGGCGTCCTCGCCTTCTACGCCGACGCCATCGACCGGGGAGCGGTCAGTGGCGATTTCCGGTTCGGCGATGGCGAGCGAGCCAAGGTGCTGCTCCGTCTGGCGGCCCTCAGGGAAGGGGAGGTGGGCAACCTGCTGGCCGAGGGCACCATGCGCATGGCGCAGAGATTCGGCCGGGGCTCAGACGCCTACGCCATGCACGTCAAGGGGATGGAGATCTCCGCGTACAACTGCAAGCTCTCGCCCGCCATGGCCCTGGCGTACGGGACGAGCCCGATCGGTGCGCATCACAAGGACGCCTGGGTGATTACCTTCGAACTCAACCAGACGGTTCGGGATTCCTACGGCCGGGAGAAAGCTCAAAAGGTCGTCGAGCTGCAGAGGATTCGGGGAGGCTTGTTTGAGTATCTGATTGCGTGCCGCTTTCCCTGGATCGAGGTCGGCTGGGAACTCGATCACTATCCGGTGTATTTCAACACCGTCACCGGGCTCCACTGGACGCTGGACGACTTCTGGAAGGTCAGCGACAGGATCTACGCACTCATGAAGTTCTTCTGGTTGCGGGAGTTTCCGGATTGGAACCGCAAGATGGACTACCCGCCTATGGTCTGGTTCGATCCCGCCAACGCCGATACCGACGGACCCATCGCGGGCAAGGTCCTCGATCTGGCACAGTACGACCGCCTCCTGAGCCACTACTATGATCTCCGCGGCTGGGACGAGAGAGGCGTGCCAACCCGGAGGACGGCGGCAGCCCTCGGCCTCGAGGACGAAGCTCGGCGGGCGGAGACGTTCGGAAGGTTGGAAGACTGAGCCGCCGACGATGAAGGTCACGGTGAAGCTGATCGGCGGCTTTGTCTACGCCGCCGGATTCAGCGAGAAGACATTCGAGCTCGCCCCCGGCAGCACCGTGGAGACCGTGCTCGAGTCGCTGGGGCTGGACGCATCGATACCGAAGATCGTGGCCCGCAACGGCGCCGTGGTCGCCACGGAAGAGGCGCTGGAAGAAGGCGACCGTGTGGTCATCTCCCCCATCTATTCAGGAGGATGACCGCCGTACCCGCGGCAGCAGGGCCAGGGCGCTGCCGGCAGCGACGCACCCGCTGATCGCCAGGGCCACCGGCGCACCCAGCAGCGTCGCCAGCAGTCCGACCCCGAATCCCGTCACCTGGTTGAACCCGATGGTGGCGGAGTAGAATCCCTGCACCCGTGCCCGCATCTGGTCAGACGCCGCCAGCAGCAGCACGGTGGCCATGCCAGCGTCGTAGAGGCTGCCGAGCGCGCCCACGGCCCCGACCAGGGCCAGCGACGCAGGGTACCAGGGCGATAGGCCGAACAGCGCAACTGCCAGCCCGAAGCCGATGGCCGTGGTCACCGTGAAGCGGTCCTTGTGGGCGAGATCACCCTGCGACGCCAGCCCCAGGGTGGCGGCCAGTTGCCCCAGGCCGCCGGCCGCCGAGAGATACCCGAGCCCGAGGCCGCCAACCTGGAGCACGTCGCGGGCCACGACGGGGAGCATCGAGCTGTAGGAGAACCCAAACCCCTCGGTCATCAGGCTGAGCCAGAGGAACTGACGGACCTGCGGCGTGCGCGCCACGTATCGGACGCCGCTGGTGACCGCCGCCAGGAACGGCTCGGCCACCCTGCTGGGTGTGGCCTGAGTCTGCAGGGCCAGCACACAGGCAGCCCCGGCGACGTGCGCTGCCGCCGCCAACACGTAGTTCTGGCCGATGCCGAAACGGTCGATGATGTAGCCGCCGGCGACGGCCCCGATGACGCGCACGGCGCTGCCCGCCATGAACCGGAAGACGCTGGCGTTGAGCAGCCGGGCCTGCCCCACCAGGTCGTAGGTGAGCCCGCTGGAAGCCGGCTTTTCCAGCGCCGAGGTGACACCCGTCAGCAGGGAGAAGGCGATGACGTGCCCGAGGCGCACAGCACCCCACAGCACCAGCGGCGCCAGTACCAGGAGCCCCAGCGCCGGCAGGATCTGACTCAGGAGGAGGAGGCGGCGGCGGTCCATGCGATCCCCGAGTACTCCACCCGGCACACTGAAGGCAAACAGGCCGACGCCGCGCACACCCGCCACGATCCCCACCCAGAACGGCGAGTTGGTCATCTCCAACGCCAACCAGCCATTCGTGAGCGTCTCGACGGTCCAGGCCACGGCGCTGAAGAGGGCGCTCAGCCACAGCCAGCGGAACCCGGGCGCTTCGAACGCCCGGGTCGTCCCGGCGCGTCTCGTCCGGTCATGTTGCATGGGCCATCAGGGGAAGGGATTGATTACCCTGACGGCCGCGCCGTAGGGTCGGACGCCTGACCGATTGCGATTGGTTGCTCCGGGTCGATCGCCTGCAGCTGCGGCTGCACCAAGTCCGCGTACTTCATCCCGGCACCGGTCAGCAATAAGAGCACACGATCATCAGGGCGGAGCGCTCGGCTCTCCAGCAACGGGTCCAGGGCCGCCACAGTCGCCGCCGCCTCTGGGGCCGCGAAGACGCCCTCGAGCCTGGCCAGCTCGGCCATGCCGGCCTGCAGGTCGGCGTCGGTGACCGCGAGCGCGCCCCCCTCGCTCTTGCGGATGGCCCGCAGGATGAGGTAGTCACCGATCGCCGCCGGCACGCGGAGGCCGGCGGCGATGGTGTGCGCGTTCTCGAACGGCTCCGCATACGGCTGGCCCGAGCGGAACGCGCGGACAATGGGCGCGCACCCGGCGGCCTGGACGGCGAACATCCGAGGCCGTCGCGGGCCAATCCAGCCCAGGGCGTCCATTTCCTCGAAGGCCTTCCAGATGCCGACGATACCGGTGCCGCCGCCGGTGGGGTAGACAATGGCGTCGGGGAGATCCCAGCGGAGTTGCTCGGCGATCTCGTATCCCATGGTCTTCTTGCCTTCGACACGGTACGGTTCTCGGAGCGTGGACAGATCGAACCAGCCGCGCGCCCGTGCTACCTGACGGAGCACGCGACCGGCGTCGTCGATCAGACCCCTGATGCTGTATGCGCGGGCGCCATAGATGGCACACTCGGCCTTGTTGATCGGCGGGGTGTCCTCGGGCATGACGATGTAGGCGTCCAGTCCACCCCGGGCCGCATAGGCCGCCAGCGCCGCCCCCGCGTTGCCCGCCGTGGGCATGGACACCGCCCCAACCCCCAGTTCCCTGGCGCGCGATGTGGCCACGCATAGCCCGCGGGCCTTGAAGGTCCCTGTGGGGTTCTTGCCCTCGTCCTTCATCAAGATCTGACGGAGGCCGTAGCGGGAGGCCAGTCGGCGGGCTTCGAGGATAGGGGTCATGCCCTCGCCGAGGGTGAGCACGTGGCGCGGGTCGCGGATCGGGAGGACCTCGTGGTACCGCCACATGTCCGGGGGCCGGGCGCGCAGGGCGTCTTTGGTCAGCGAGCGGCCTGCGGCGACCAGGTCATAGCGTGGAAAGAGGACCTTGCCGCACTGCGGGCAGGTGCCGTGCAGGGCGTCGGCGTCGAGGATCGTCCCGCAATGGGTGCACTCCAGGTGGGAGAGAAAGCTGAAGGCCACGTCGATTCCTCCTCGGGTCTTGGACGGCAGGGCGATCGCCCCAGTCCAGAGTATACCCTGCGCAGCACTCACCCGAGGTGTGGTCGCATGGAGCTCACTATTGTCGGTGCGGGTGCCGTCGGTGGCGTGATCGGTGCGCACCTGGCCAGGGCCGGCCACCGCGTCCAGCTCATCGACCGAAACCGCGACCACGTGGAGGCGATCCAGCGTCATGGCCTACACGTGGGCGGCGTCGTCGACTTCACGGTGCACGTACCGGCGTGCCTGCCCGATGAGGCCGCCGGTCCGATCCACACCATCATTCTGGCGGTGAAGACCCTCCACACGCGCGAGGCGCTGGCGCCGCTGGTACCCGCCCTGTCCCCGGATGGGTGTGTGGTCTCCATGCAGAACGGCCTGGAAGAGCCCAAGGTTGCTGCGCTGGTCGGCTGGCCGCGCACAGTGGGGGCGTTCCTCACCTTCGGTGCCTACTACGAAGGGCCGGGCCGCCTGGTCTACAGCGGTCCGGCATCGCTGCGGGTCGGCGAGCCCGACGGTCGCATCACCCCCCGCGTCCTGGCCCTCGCTGGGGTCCTCTCAGACTTTCACCCCACGGAGCCGACGGACAACATCTGGGGATTCCTGTGGGGGAAGCTGATCCTGGGCACGATCTACTTCGCCACGGCCACCGTCGACGCCGATGTGACGGAGATCCTCGCCCGCGATGAAAACCGGCGCGTCCTGGCCGAGCTCGCCACCGAGGCGTGTCAGGTCGCCGATGCCCTGGGGGTCCGCGTCGAGTCCGTGGATGGCTTCAATCCTCATGCCGTTCGGACCGATGCGATGGCCAGTCCGACCGCGGCCGACGCCGCCTGGGCGGCGCAGGTGGCCTACTGGCAGCGGGGCACAGCGCGGCGGGCCGGCGTCTGGCGCGATCTGGCGATCCATCACCGGAAGACCGAGGCGGAGCCGATCCTGGGAGCGCTGATCGAGGCCGCCCTGCGGGCCGGCCGGCCGGTGCCCCGCGTGCGGGCGCTCCTGCGGATCATCGGCGAACTGGAAGGAGGGCGCCGGCGGATGGGGTGGGCCAATCTCTGGGAGATCGCGCGGGCTGGCCCCGGCTCGTCAACCCGGTTGCCGGGCTAGACCCGGGTGCCGAGGCCGCTGGCTGCGGCCATGTGCGTGCGGCCGCAGTGCGCCCCGCCCGTGACATAGAGGATCTCGCCGTGGACGTAACTGGCGCGCTCCGACGCCAGAAAGAGCACGGCGCTAGCGACCTCGTTCGGGCTGCCGGTCCGTGCCAGGGGAATGGCCGCGAGCATGTCGCGGACATACGGGTGGGGCGCTTCGTCGCCCTGGCGCAGGACGCCGTCGAGGAACAGACCCGGTGCCACGGCGTTGACGCGGATCCCATACGGCCCCAGTTCAATGGCCAGCACGTGGGTGAGCATGTTCACGGCTGCCTTCGATCCGCAGTAGTGGGCTGCGCCGGCCCGGGCGGAGGTCGCCGCTGCCGACGAGATGTTGACGATGGCGCCCCGGGCCCGGCGGGCGATCATCTGGCGGGCGACCGTTCGGCAGGTCAGCATCGTTCCCTTGACGTTCACGTCGAAGACCTGATCCCACTCTTCTTCGTCCATGTCCACCACGAAGCGCGTTGGGACATACCCGGCAAAGTTCACGAGGACGTCCACGGGGCCAAGCAGGCGGCTCCCTTCGCTGACGACCCGCTCGATGTCGGTCGCCGATCGCACGTCGGCTGGAATCGCGGCAACCGGCGCCCCCGCGTCCCGGGCCGCGGCGGCTGTTTCGGCGAGCGGGGCTTCGGCCAGGTCGGTGAGCAGCAGACATGCTCCTGCGCGGGCAAAGGCCAGCGCGCACGGCGTGCCCAGGCGGCCCGCCGCGCCGGTGATCATGACCACGCAGTTCTCAAACTCCACAAGGTCCTCCTCAGGCTGGGGCCGCACGGTGTGCGGCCCGACGTGATGCTGGCTACCGCGGCAACATCCGACGCAGATCGACCCCGCGGGAGAGTGCGAACGCCAAGGCCAGCAGCATCCCTGCAAACCCGATCAGCAGCGTCGAGAGTGCGGCGATGGTCGGGTCCTGCCACTTCTCCATGTAGAGGAACATCTCGATCGGCAGGGTGTTGTTCTCGCCCCGGGTGAGGAAGATCGAGCTCTCCACCTGATCAAAAGAGACGATGAAGGCGAACAGGGCGCTGATGACCAGGCCCGAACGGATCTGCGGCAGGACGATGCGCCACAGCACCGTGACGGCCGACGCGCCCAGGTCTTGAGCCACTTCCTCCAGTGAGACGTCAAGCCCGACCAGGTTGGCGGCCAGAATGTTGATGACGAAGGGCAGCACCACGATGGTGTGGGCCAGGGTGATGGGCACAATCCCGCCCTGCATGCCCAGGCGGGCGAAGAAGATGAACCACCCCACGCCCAGCACGATCTTGGGCATGACGATCGGCGACAGGAGGAAGCCGCGGAGCGGCTCTTTGCCCGGGAATCTGGCGCGCACCAGAGCCAGGGCGCACAGCAGGCCCGAGACCAGGGCCAGCGTCGTGGCCAGCAGGCCGATGACCACACTGCGCAGGAACGCCGCTCGAAACGCCCCCTGCTGGAGCAGGTGGCTGTACCAGCGCAGCGACAGCCCCGGCGGCGGGAAGACGCCGTAGGCGACGCTGCTGAACGAGTAGATGACCACGATGGCGAGCGGCAGCAGAATGAACCCCACGCCCACGGCCAGGGTGGCACGCAGCAGGGCCGTGCGGATGGTTTCGGCCCGGGCTTCTTGCGCCTCGATGCGAGCCTCCCCCATGGCTGCCCCGGCGTTCATCGGGACGCCTCGATGCTGGGGAGCCTGCGCAAGAGGGCGTTCAGGGCCCAGACTGCCGCGACCGACATCAGCAGCAGCGCGAGGCCCGTGACGGCGCCGCTCGGCCAGTTGATTTCCACCGTGTTGTTGTAGACTGCAAGCGGCATCACCTGGACCCGGCCCCCTCCCAGTAGCCGCGGCGTGACAAAGGCGGAGAGGGCCAGGGTGAAACAGATCAGCGCGCCCGCGACGACACCCGGCATGGTGAGGGGCAGGGTGATGTGCCGGAAGGTCTCCCACCAGCCTGCGCCCAGATCCCGGGCGGCTTCTTTCAGCGAGATTTCCAGCCTCCCCATGACACTGTAGATGGGGAAGATGGCGAACGGCAGCAGAATGTGCGTCAGGCTGATCACGACCCCCGTGGCGTTGAAGAGCAGGCTGAGCGGCTGGCCGATGACGCCCGTCCGCAGCAGGACCGTGTTGACCAGCCCCTGCCCGGCCAGCAGGATGAACCACCCGTAGGTGCGGACTACGACGCTCACGACCAGGGGCGAGAAGATCAGCAGGGACACCACCGCGCGAGCCGCAGGGCTGGAGACGCGGGTGTGCAGGGCATAAGCGATCGGATAGCCGATCAACAGCGCCAGGCCGGTGACGATGGACGACAGGCGGATCGACTCACCGATGATCTTGTAGGAGAACGGGTCCGTAAAGTACTCGACGTAGGTCCTCAGCGTCCAGACGGGCAGGATCCGGCCATCCTTGAACAGGTGGAAGCTGTTGATGAGGTAACTGCCGAGCGGGATGACATAGAGGAGCACCATCAGCACCACCGCGGGTGCCAGCAGCCCCAGGGCGACGGGGCCGCGAATCCTCATTCGTTGGGTACCGCCACGGCCTGCCTGGGATCCCAGTGGGCGGCGACGACCTGATCGATATCGTAGAGGGGGGTGTCGCTCGCATAGGGCACGGTCGCATGGAGGCGTAGCCCATCGGCCAGCAGTCGGTACTTGACCACGTGGCCGGAGAAGGCTCGCTCTTCGATGCGGGCGAGCACGGCGCCGGGGGCGCCCGGCGCCGTCTCCAGGCGCACCCGCTCCGGGCGCACACAGACGGTGAGCGACTGCCCGACCCGCTCCCACCCCTGGCGTCTGGCTCGCACCAACCGCTGGCCGGCCCGGACGGTGATGGTAGCCCCCTCATCGAGGCTCTCCACGGTGCCGTCGATGAGGTTCGCGTCCCCGATGAAGTTGGCGACGAAGCGGGTGGTGGGACGCTCGTAGATCTCCATGGGCGATCCCACCTGGTAGAGGCGGCCGCCGTCCATGACACCGATCCGGTCGCTCATCGCCAGCGCTTCACCCTGGTCGTGGGTCACGTAGATGAACGTGGTCCCGAGCTCACGTTGGAGGCGCTTCAGTTCCTCCTGCATCTGCAGCCGCAGCTTCAAGTCCAGTGAGGAGAGCGGCTCGTCGAGGAGCAGGACCCGGGGCCGGTTGACCAGGGCCCTGGCCAGGGCGACCCGCTGCTGCTGGCCGCCCGAGAGTTCCGCGATTCGACGGCTCGCCAGGCCCGGCATCTGCACCAGGTCCAGCGCCTCACCGACGCGATGCCTGATCAAGGCCTCGGGCATCCTCTTCATGCGTAGCCCGAAGGCCACGTTGTCGAAGACCGTATAGTGCGGGAACAGGGCCAGCCGCTGGAAGACCATGTTGGTCGCCCGGCGGTTCGGCGGGGTGCGCCCCATCACCTGACCGTCGATGCGGACCTCGCCCTCGTCCACGTGCTCGAAGCCACCGATGATCCGCAGCGTCGTGGTCTTCCCGCATCCAGACGGCCCGAGCAGCGAGAAGAACTCCCCCGCCTGCACCGCAAAGGAGACCGACCGGACGGCCGTCACCGGTCCGAACCGCTTGGTGATCTCCCGGACCTCGACGCCGGCGCCGTGGGCGCCGGGTGTGTCCGCGCAGACCGCTACAGCCGCGACTTGACTTCCTTCTCCCACCGCACACGCCACTCGCTGGCCTTCTGGCCCATGGTTGCCCAGTCCAGCCAGATCGCCGAGTCGAGCAGTCGGGGATTCAGGATGTTCCTCACCGTTTCCGACACCTCGGCCTCGGGCAGCGACGGGATGCCGAAGGTCAGGCGCGCGTACCGCGCGTTGTTCTCGGGCAGCAGCAGTTCGTTGACAATCTCCTCGGCCACCCTGATCTGCTCCGGGGTGCTTCCCTTGACGATCTGCAGGTAGATCGGAAACGCCACGACCCCTTCCTTGGGGACAGAGAAGCCCAGTGGCGCGCCGTCCATCTCCCAGTACTTCCAGATGCTGGTGAACCAGGGGGCAACCCACGCCTCGCCCGTGACCAGCAGCTGCAGCAACTGGTCGTTGCTGTTGGCCAGCGCCCGGATGTTCTTGGCGTTCTCGGTCCAGACCTTGAAGCCTGGATCGATGTTTGTCTCGCTGCCGTTGTGGAAGCGCGCGGCCAGGACCAGGGGGATGAAGTTGTTGTCGAAGATCGTCACCTTACCCCGCCACTTCGGGTCCCACAGCGCGGTCCAGGATGTGGGCGGTTCTTTGACCAGGTTCTTGTTGTACATGAGGCCGACCCCGCTGATGCCGTATCCGATGCCGCGGTTGCCCGGACGGCGCAGGGTCCTGTGGACGCGGGTCATGTTGGGGATCCGGGCGGGATTCATGGCGATCCACATGTCGTCGGCGTCGCCGCGGTTGCTGATATCCACGTTGAAGTAGCCGAAGTTGATCAGCGGTTTGTTGGGATCGACCTGCTTTGCCGCGATCATGCGGGGGTAGGTCACCGCGTTGTTCGACTCCCAGAACTCGATCTCTACCTCCGGGTGCGCTCGCAGATAGCGGGCTACGACCTCACGGGGCACCACGCCCTGGTTGGAGCCGGCCCAGATGAACATGGTAAGCTTCACCTTGGGGGCTGCGCTGACCGGGGGGAGCGTGAACGCGCCCACGGCCAGGCCGGCGGCCACTGCCAGGGTCAAGAGCGCTCGACGAGACGGCGCGCGGACCACTCTCATCAGAGACCTCCTCTTTCCCTTCACGGGATTTGGCACCGGTTTCTACGCTGGAATTCGCAATCCTGCAGGGCCGCGCGGCAGCGGCGAGGCCAGGAGGCCGTCTTGACGGCGGCGAGACTTCTTTATAGGCTTTGTTATAACGCAATTCAAAAGTTCCGCTCCGGGGGCGGTGCCGGGAGTGCCACGGTCTGGGGCCAAGCCGCAATCGCGGGTGCGCACCCGCCGTCCGTCTCCCGAGCTGTTCGCCGGCTCCCTGGCCGTGCTTGGCGCACTGCGCGGGCGCACCTGCTCCGTCGCTGAGCTCGAACGGGCCACCGGCTTGAGCCAGCTCACGGTCCGCCGCCACGTCTCGGCACTCGCCGGGTTGGGGCTGGTGGCGCCGGCCGGGTTCGGTCGGTCGAACGGCGGCCGGCAGCCACGCCTCTTCACGCTGGTCTCAGACAGCCGTCTGGCGGTGGCCATGCACCTCCAGTTTCCCGGTGCCAGCGTGGCCACTGTCGGGCTGGACGGCACCATCGCCGCGACACGCCACGTGCCGGCAGACGGCGGTGAGGACCCCGTCACCGTGCTGGACCGGCTTGCCGCTGCCGCGCGGTCCCTCGTGCGGCGGGTGCCCGAGGGACGGCTGATCGGCGTTGGCGTGGCCCTGCCTGGGTACGCGGACCTTCCCCGGGGGATCGCGCTGCGCATCGGCCGGGCGCCGGCCTGGCGGGACGTCCCTGTCACCGACACCCTGTCCCGGTGCCTGGGGCTTGCGACCTTGCTGGTGCACGACACCGCGGCCATGGCGCTCGCCGAGTCCGAGGTGGGGGACGCGCGCGGGCAGCGGCACTTCGCGTTCGTCCTGGCTGAAGAGGGCGTCAGTGCCGGACTGTTCCTGGAAGGGACCGTCTATCAAGGCGCGTTCGGCAATGCTGGCCTCCTCGGCCACATGACGGTCCGGCCAGCCGGCCGTCTCTGCCTCTGCGGCAGCGCGGGGTGCGTGGAAGCCTACGCCTCAGCGCGCGCCCTGGTGGAGCGGTCCAGGGAGCTCGCTCCTGAGCTCACCGAGCCGTCGCTGTCGCACCAGGACGTGATCCGGTATGCCCTGTCCGGACGCGAGCCCTTCCGCACCGTGCTCGAGGAGGCCCTGGAGCTCCTCGGTATCGCCATCGCCAACCTGGCCAAGATCCTGGAGGTCCGCGCGGTCTTCGTGGGAGGCTACCCCGCCAGCCTGCCGGAGGGGGCCCGCCACCGCGTCTTCGAGGTAGCGCACGCGCACCTGCAGCCGCCGCTGCGGGTCAACTTCGAGGTCCGCTCCAGCCGGGTCCGCGAGGCCGGGCTGATCGGCGCGGCCATTCCCGTGATCCGCCGGTTCCTCGGGATGCCGGTCGCCACGCGATGAGCGCCGTGGAAGCCGCGCTGGTGAGCTCCGACCGGGTCCGTGCCGGTGCGCAGACCCGGGTGGAACTGCGGCTGCGGCTGCGCGAGGCGCTGGAGGCCGGGGCGTCGCTGCGCCTGGCCGTGCCGCTGGGTTGGACGCCGCCTGCGCTGGAGGGCGGGGCCGGGCTGACCCGCTGGCGCGTGTCGGGCCGCGCGATGGTGCTGGGTGAGGTCGTGCGCCGACGCTATCTGCAGTTGAACGTGACCGGTGGCCGCCTCCGTCGTGACGACGAGATCCTCATCACCTACGGCGCCGGACCAGACGGAGCGGTGGCCCAACCGTGGGTGACCGACGTTTCGGCCGCCTTTGAGGTGGAGATCTGTCGGCACAGTGAGGGGTCGCACGTCCCAGACTGCTCGGTCCCCGTCATCGTGGACCCCGGCCCGCCCGCGTACCTGCACGTCGTGGCGCCCTCCGGCGCGTCGCCTGGCGTCGGAGTCCCGATCCGCCTGCGGGTGCTCGACCAGTTCGGCAATCTCTGCCAGGGCTGCACAACCGAAGCGCTGATCGCCGGGGCGCCGGCTGTCCCCATTCATACCGGGTGTGGCGAAGCATGGCTCACCTTTCCTGCGGAGGGGATCTATCGGGTTGATGCCACCCTGGACGGGCTGGGGCTGTCGGGCCGCTCGAACCCGTGTCGGGTCGCGCGGGACGCTGTCGGGATCTGGTGGGGGGATCCCCATGTGCACACCACGCTCTCCGACGGCGTGGCGTCGCCTGAGTTCGCCCTGGCATACGGGCGCGATGTGGCCTGCTTGGACTTCGCCGCCATCACCGACCACGACATCGAGTACCATCACGCCTGGTTCACGCGGCGGTGCCAGCGTCTGACGGACGAGGCGTGGCTGGCCCTGGCCCAGACTATCGGCCGGTACCGTGCCGACGGACGGTTCGCCGTCCTGCGGGGGTACGAGTGGACCGGCCGACCGTACGGCGACCGCTGTGTCTACCTGCGCTCCGATGGGACTGCCATGTACCGGTACGAACCTGGTAGCGCCCCCACGCCGGAGGCGCTGTGGAGGGAGCTGAAGCGCACGGCTCCCCGCGAGGCGCTCGTGGTCCCCCATACCCCTGCATCGGGCTTCATGGGGACGGACTGGACCGAGCACGATGAGGACCTGGAGACCCTCGTGGAGATCTACTCGATGCATGGAGCGTCAGAGTGCCCCGGCGGGCCGGCCGAGATGACCGGAGCAGTGCCGGGCCGATACGTCCGGGACGCGCTGGCCCGGGGATACCGGCTGGGGTTCGTGGCCGGAGGCGACATGCATAGCAGCCAGCCGGGCAATCCGTTGCTGGCCTTCGGTCCGTACCGCACGCTGCGCTTCAAGCCGGGCCTGACCGCGGTCCTGGCTGATCGCCTCGACGAGGGTACGATCCTGGACGCCATGCGAGAACGGCGCACGTATGCCACCACCGGGGCCCGAATCCTGCTGCAGTTCTCGGTGAACGATGTGCCGCTGGGGGGCAGCCTCGTCCCCGGCGCTGGCCGACCGGTCATCGTGCGCGGCCGCGTCCACGGCACGGCCGCGCTGGCAGAGGTGGCCCTGATCCGGGACGGGGTGGCGGCGTACGCGGCGCACCCCCGGCAGGAGGACTTTGAGGTCACGTGGGAGGACCCGCAGCCCGTTGCCGCTGGAGACGCGTCGTACTACTACTTGCGTGCGGTCCAGGCCGACGGCGAGGTGGCCTGGTCGAGCCCGGTCTGGGTGAGGCGCTCGTGATAGGTGGGCGTCGCGATCAACGCGCGGTGGATCGTCTGGCTGCGTCTGAGTCGGGCACTGAGACCCGTGGGGGGACCGTGGTCGGGATCGACCTCGGCGGCACAAAGATCGCGGTCGGGCTCGTGGCCCGGTCTGGGGATGTCAACGTGTTTCACAGCCGCCCGACGCTGGCCGCAGACGGCGCGAGCGCCGTGATCGACCGACTCGCTGGGCTGGTGCGCGAGGTGCTTGCCACCCTGCCAGGCGGGGCGCGCGAGGTGATTGGCGTCGGGCTCGCCACCCCGGGCATCGTCGACGCGGGCACCGGCACCGTGCGCTACGCGACGCCGGCCCTGCCAGGCTGGACGGGCCTCGCGCTGGGGCCGCGCCTGGCCGAGGCTCTCGGTCTGCCGGTGGTCGTACACAACGACGGGCACGCGGCGGCGATGGGCGAGTGGGCCGTAGGGGCGGCGGCCGGCGCGGCGGATGCCGTCGTGGTTGTCCTCGGCACGGGGATCGGCGGCGGGATCATCGCCGGCGGCCGCCTCCTACGGGGCTATCTGGGCGGCGCGGGCCGGATTGGCCACCTGAGCGTCGAGGCCGGCGGCCGACGCTGCTGGTGTGGTGCGCGAGGGTGCATCGAGCAGTACGCATCGGGGTCGGCGGTCGCGCGCGACGCGCAGGTCGCCATCGGCGGCGGCGCGGCCACGTCGTTGCGCGCGCTCCGGCGGCCGCTGACTGCTGCCGACGTGGTTCGGGCCGCGCGGCGGGAAGACAAGCTGGCCCTTGGGCTCCTCGCCGAGGCCGGCCGGCACCTCGGCGCCGCCCTGGTCTCGCTGGTGAACATGCTGAGCCCGCAGGTGATTGTCGTGGGCGGCGGTCTCGCGGACGCGGGCGCGCTCCTGCTCGGTCCAGCCGAGGCCGTCCTCCGCGAGCGGTTGCCGCCTCCGGTCCGGGCGTCCGTCGAGGTCCGACCCTCGAGTCTGGGGTATTGCGCGGCGGTGGCAGGCGCGGGACTCCTGGCGTGGGAGCGTCTTGGGACATGAGTCGCCCGGCCGCGGCCCCCAAGATCGTCGTGAGCCACGTCAGCCGGCAGTTTCCCGCTGAGGACGCCGAGCGCGGACTGGCCCTGCAGGACATCAACGTGACCATCATGCCCAATGAGTTCGTGGCCATCGTGGGTCGCAGCGGGTGTGGCAAGACTACGCTGCTGAACCTGATCGCGGGGCTGCTGCGGCCCACAGAGGGTGAGGTACGCATTGACGGACGTCTGGTCCAGGGGCCCGGTCCGGACCGCGGCATGGTGTTCCAGAACTCGGCGCTCTTCCCGTGGCTGACCGCGATCGAGAACGTGGAGTTCGGCCCGCGCAACCTGGGTGTGCCGGCGGATCGCCGCCGGGCCCTGGCACGGGAGCTGATCGACCTGGTACGGCTTCGCGGCTTCGAGAACAGATATCCGCGGGAGCTGTCCGGGGGTATGAAGCAACGGGTAGCCATCGCTCGGGCGCTCGCCACCGATCCCGAGATCCTCTTGATGGATGAGCCCTTTGGTGCGCTCGACGAGCTCACCCGGGCCGAGATGCAGGAAGAGTTGCTGCGCATCTGGGAAGCGCGCCGCAAGACGGTGGTCTTCGTGACCCACAGCATCATGGAGGCGATCTACCTGTCGGACCGCGTCATCGTCCTCAGCCCCCATCCCGGCCGGGTGCGCAAGGACGTGCCGATTTCGCTGCCCCGGCCCCGCCAACGCTCGTCCGGCGCATTCATGGCCTACTACGAGGAGATCCATGGCAGTATCTTCTAGGCTCCAGCCGGGCCACAGCAGGGGTTGGGAACGCGTCGTGGGTGTGGTGACCATCGCCGCGCTGCTGGCCACCTGGGAGCTGGCGGGCCGCGCCGGCAGACTCAGCTCTTACCACTTCCCGCGTCCGTCGCGCCTTCTGGCGACCATCTGGGATCTGGTCGCGATCGGGTTTCCTGTCGGGGTGACCGTCTGGCAGCACGTGGGAGCCACGGTGGCACGGATCGTGCAGGGGTACGCGCTGGCCGCGGCGCTGGCGATCCCGCTCGGGCTGGTGGTCGGCGGGATACCCGCCCTCGACCGAGCCTGCGCACCCGTGATCACGTTTGCCCGTTCAGTGGCGACGATCAGCCTGCTGCCTCTGGCCGTGGCGTGGTTCGGGGTCGGGGAGCTGTCGCGGGTGCTGTTGATCGCCTATGGGTGCTTCTGGGTCATCCTGACCAACGTGATCGAGGGCGTCAAGTCGGCAGATCCCGACCTGATCCGGGCCGGCCGCGTGTTGGGTGCCACACCCCGGCAGGTGTTCACCCGCGTCGTGCTCCCGGCCTCGACCCCTCGGATCTTCGCCGGCATGAAGGTCGCCCTGGGGCTGGCGTTCATGGTCATCGTGGGCGTGGAGATGATCGGGACGATCAAGGGTCTGGGTGCCCTGATCATGGAGGCACGCACCTTCTACCGCAGTGACGCGGCCATGGTCGGGATGGTGTTCATCGCCCTCTTCGGCTTTGCGTTGTCTCGACTGCTCGACCGGCTCGAACGCAGACTCTTGCCCTGGAGCGCGGGCGTGGAGGAGGCGGAGCGGTGACCGCGCGCTCCTCGCCCCGCGACGTCTGGGCCTCGTGGTCAGGGGTCCTCGTGGTCCTGGGGGTCTGGCAGGCTATTGCCACCCTCAGGCTGATCAATCCGGTCATCTTTCCCGGTCCGGTGGACGTCGTGTGGGCCGCGCTGACGCTGGCGCCACCCGGGCGGGTCCTTGCGCATGTCCACAGCAGCCTTGTTCGCATCGTGTGGGGGTTCTCGCTGGGCGCCGGGTTGGGGGTGCTCATCGGCGTGACGTCGGGATGGTACCGCCGGCTGGGCAGTGTGCTGCGGGCACCCATCGAGCTGTTGCGGCCGATCCCACCGCTGGCGTGGATCCCCCTGGCCATCATCTGGTTTGGCCTGGGCGAATCGTCGAAGGTGTTCATCATCTTCCTGGGCGCGTTCTTCCCGGTCGTGACCAATGCCTACAAGGGAATGATCGGGATCGATCCGGATCTGTTCCGGGCCGCCCAGACCCTGGGCGTGCGCGGATGGCGGCTGCTCCTGCGCGTCGCCCTGCCGGCGGTCCTGCCCGATGTCGCCACGGGCGTCCGCGTCGGGTGGAGCCTCAGCTTCGGCGCCCTGGTCGCCGCAGAACTCATCGCTGCCGACCGCGGCCTGGGCTTCATGATCATGAACGCCCGCGAGCTGGGCCAGATCAGCGTGATCATGTACGGCATTATCGTGATCGGCGCGTTGAACTTCCTCACCGACTGGGTAATTCGCGAGGCGCTGTTTAGGCGGCGGCTTCGCTGGCATTTCGCGTCGTGACGGGCACGAGGAGGGCATGAAGTCAAGAAGGAGGGATCCCCTATGGGTTGGTTCGCGAGTCTGGTGGTGGTCGCCCTGATGCTGGCGGTTGCCGGGCAACCGTTGGCTGCTCCGGCCGGGACGCCGGAGATCAAGACGCTCTCGATGGGGTTCGGCGTGGACCCCGTGTTCGCCCCGCACATCATGGCCATGGAGAAGGGGTGGTTCCGCGAGGCCGGATTCGAGCGGGTCGAGACCAAGACGTTCACCGCCGGCGCGCTGGCCGGCGAGGCGCTGGCGGCGGGGCAGATCCAGTTGTGGACGCCAGGCAATCTGCCCCCGATCAGCATGCGGCACAACGGGTTGCCGATCGTCATTTTGGGCACCAACACCCTGGCCTACATTGACCGGCTGGTGGTGCGGGCCGACGCCAACGTCCAGCGGCCAGCCGACCTCTACAACATCCGCATCGGGTTGTTGGAGGGGTCTGTGGCCTCCGCGGTCCTCGATCGGATCGCCGAGTACTACCGGCTCGACGTCCGGCGGTTGCAGGTCGTGAACCTCCCGCCGCCGGAGCAGCTCACGTCCCTGATCAACAACAACATTCAGGCCTTCATTTGCTGGAACCCGTGGCCGTATCTCGCCCAGCAGCGCGCCAACGTGAAGATCCTACATACCGGTACCGTGAGCAACTTTGCCGACGACGCCGGGCGAAAGGTTCAGACCTCTAACACCCGGTCGATCTTCGTGGCGTCCGAGGACTTCGTCCGTCGGTCGCCCAACGCCGCCCGGGCCATGATGCGGGTGCTGCTGCGGGCCCAGATGTACGTGGCGGATCCGAAGAACCGCGACGAGGTCATCACCACCATCTCCCGGTTCCTGCAGCAGCCGGTGGAGCAGAACCGGGCGCTGTGGGGCGACTACTCGTTCGACCCCCGGTTCGACAAGAAGTACTGGGAGGACATGAAGGTCTACACCGACTTCCTGGCCAAGACCGGGCGCATCCGCAACCCGGTGGATCCGCTGGAGTACACCTACACCGGGTACGTGGAGGAGTTCAACCCGGCCCTGGTGACCCTGAAGGGAAGGTGGAAGCCGTAAGCAGTATGAGGTATGACCGTCTTGGCTTTGGGATCATCGGCGCCGGCCACATCAGCGACTACCACATCGTGGGTCTGCGGGAGGCCGGCGCCGAGGTGCTGGCCCTGTGCGGGCGCCGAGCCGAGGCCGTGCGCGCCAAGGCGGCGCGCTACGGTATTCCCCAGGCGGTCACCGATCCCGACGCGCTGCTGGCGCGGGACGATATCGACGCGGTGGTCATTGCGACCCCTGATGCCACCCACGAGCCGCTGGCCCTGGCCGCGGTGCGTGCGCGCAAACCCATGCTGATCCAGAAGCCGATGGCGCGCAATGCGGCCGAGTGCCGCCGGATTCTGGCGGCGGCAGAGGCGGCCCGGGTGCCGGTCTTCGTGAGCTTCATGCACCGGTACTTCGACGAAGTGGATGCGGCGCGCCGCCTGGTGGCCGAGGGGGCGTTGGGCACGGTGCTGAGCGTGCGGCAGCGGAACGCCACGCCCGGGGCCGGGTGGGCAGGGTGGTTCTACCGCCGGGCCGATGTGGGCGGCGGGGTCGTGCTGCAGCTCGGCACCCATGGGATCGACCTGCTGCGCCACCTGTTCGGAGATATCGTGCAGGTCTGGGCCACCACGGCGACGCTGCGCCGGGAGCGCGTGCTGGACGATGGGACGGTCGTGCACCCGGACAACGAGGACCACGCAGTGGCGATCTATCGGTTCGCATCCGGGCTGCAGGCCGTGCACGAGATGGACTACGCCGAGGTGACCGGCACCGACCGGTTCCGGATGGAGATCTACGGCGAGCGAGGTGTGGCTTGGCTGCGCACGGAGCGCGGGCGGCTGGCGGTCGCCCTGCCCGATGCGAGCGGCCGCCCCGCGTGGTCGGCGGTTGACCTGCCGCCCGAGTGTCCGGGGCCCGGACAACACGCGCACCTGATTGCCATGCTGCGGGGCGAGGTGCCTCCGGACGACTCGGCCCGGGCCGGGTTGCACGCGGCGCTCGTGGCCGAGGCGATCTACCGGTCGGCAGCTTCGGGCCACTGGGTGGACGTTGAACGGCCGTGAGGGCGCCGGTCAGGGTCGGCCTGCTCAGCTTTGCCCACTACCACGCCGAGTTCTGGGCGCGGGCGGTGGCAGGCCATCCCGAGGCGCGCCTGGCGGGTGTGTGGGACGACAACCGGCCCAGGGGAGAGGCGGCCGCCGCCCGGCACGGCACCCGGTACTTCGATGAACTGGGAGCCCTGTTGCGCGAGTGCGACGCGGTGGGCGTGACCTCCGAGACGGTTCGGCACGCCGACCTCGTGGAGGAAGCGGCCCGCGCCGGCGTGCACATCCTGTGCGAGAAGCCCATGGCGGCCACGCTCGCCGACTGCGATCGCATTCAGCAGGCCGTGGAGGCATCAGGGGTCACCTTCATGCAGAACTTTCCCAAGCGCTTCGACCCGGTCAACCACGAGCTGGTCGCCCGGGTCCACCGGGGTGAGCTCGGCCAGGTGGTCCTGGTGCGAGTCCGGCACGGCCACGGACAGGGCCACCAGCCGGAGTTCGTGCGGCAGTGGTTCGCCGACCCCGATCTCGCCGGCGGCGGGACGCTGCTCGACGAGGGCGTGCACGCGGCGGACTTTCTCCTGTGGCTGCTCGGCCCGCCCGAACGGGTGACCGCGGTGGTCTCACACCGCGCGCTGCAGTTGCGCACCGAGGACACGGCCGCGGCGATCTTCACATTTCCCGGCGGCGCCCTGGCTGAGGTGGTGACGAGCTGGAGCTTCGTTGCGGCCGAGCAGTCGGTGGAGATCTACGGGCTCGAAGGGACTGCCCTGCTCTCGGGCGTCGACCTGGCGTCGCGGGCGTTCGCCCGTCCTCCCCATCTCAAGGTCTTCCGGCACGGGGGCACGGCGGGCAGTTGGGAATCGTCGCCGGCGGCGACGTCCTTCGGTGACGAGCGCTTCCATCAGGGCGGCCCCAGACACTTCATCGACTGCCTGCGCAGCGGGCGGCGGCCGTCACTTGGAGTGGAGGAGGGCCGCCGGGCGGTGGAAATGATTCTCGCGGCGTATCGCGCTGCGGCCAGCGGGCGCAGCGAACCCGTGATCTTCGCCAGGGGACGCCCATGACGTTGCCGGGTTACGAAGGGCTCGAGGTGTACTTCGGGGATCTGCACAGCCATTGCGACGTGGGGTACGGGTACGGCACGCCCGAGGACGCCTACGCCAACGCTCGGCTGCAGCTCGACTTCGCCAGCGTGACCGCCCACGGGGTCTGGCCCGACATGTCTGCATCCGACGCGCGTCTCGCCGACACCGTCGAGTACCACCGGCGCGGTTTCGCTGCCGCAGCGGCGCGGTGGCCCCATTTGCGGGCGGTGACCAACGCGGCCAACGACGACGGACGGTTCGTCACGTTTCTCAGCTACGAATGGCACTCCCTGCGCTACGGCGACCACAACGTCTACTACCGGGACGGCGACGGCGAGATCGTGGAGGCGGCGGACCTGGACGAGCTACGGACAGCCCTGGGAGAGATCGCGGCCTCGGGCAGGCCGGCGCTGCTCATCCCGCATCACATCGGATACCGGGCCGGCTATCGGGGCATTGATTGGGCGACGTTTGTGCCTGAGTGGTCGCCCGTCGTCGAGATCGTTTCCATGCACGGTGCCGCCGAGTCCGACGACGCTCCCTATCCCTATCTCCACACCATGGGACCGCGCGACGGCCGGGGTACCATGCGGCACGGTCTCCGGTTGGGGAAGGTTTTCGGTGTCATCGGTTCCACCGACCATCACGCCGCCCACCCGGGCAGCCATGGTTGGGGTCGCGCCGCGGTCTGGGCCGCCGGCCTCACGCGGGAGGCGATCTGGGAAGCCTTGACGCGGCGGCGGACGTACGCGCTGACCGGCGATCGCATCGTGCTCGCGTTCGCCGTCAACGGGCAGCCGATGGGGTCGGTGCTCGGCTCTGCACGCCGGCGGCATATCCAGGTGGCCGTCGACGCCGGGGACGCCATCGACTATGTGGATGTGGTGTACGACGGGAGACTGTTGCATCGGTGGGTGCCTGCCGCGGGTGAGGGGGCCTTCGGCCCCTGGAGGGTGGCCCTGGAGCTCGGATGGGGGGATCGGACCGCGCCCGTCACGTGGCGGGTGGACCTCGGCGTCGAGGGTGGTCGGCTGCTGGGTGTCGAGCCGAGGCTGCGAGGCCACGATGTGGTGTCCCCCAGGGAAGGCGGTGCCGGAAAGCTGGTCCTCAGCTCATGGGAACGTCGCGGGGACCGGGTCCTGCTCGAGACCACGACCAGAGGCAACCCCAATCCGTTGACGCCTGGCATCCAGGCGATCAGCCTCCACATGGCCGGCGACGGGTCCACGAGGCTTGCCGGTCGAATCAACGATCGAGAGGTAGTTGTCCCGCTCGCCGCGCTGTGGAAAGGCGCGGAGGTTGGATACCTCGGTGGCTTCCGAACGCCGGCGTACCGCTTCAGCCGCGCGGTGAGCGCCACTGAGTTCTCAGGCTCATTTGCGCTGGAGCACGACGGGGAGGGCGAGGGCGACTGGTACTACGTCCGGGTCCGCCAGACGAACCATCAGTGGGCCTGGAGCTCGCCTATCTGGGTGGGGGCGCGATAGAGCCCATCGAGCCCATAATGGAGGTGCCCCGTCATGCGAGGGAACGCCCAATGAGCCCGACCGAGACAGCCTTCCACGGGATCTTCCCGTACCTGGTGAGCCCCATCGACGTCCAGGGCCGGGTGATGGAAGACGTCCTGCGGCGCCTCGTCGCCGACCTGATCGACGCCGGCGTCCACGGTCTGACGCCGCTGGGGAGCACGGGCGAGGGCCCCTATCTCGGCTTCGAGCAGCGCGTTGAGTTGGCGCGGGTGGTGGTGGACGCCGCACGCCGTCGGGTCCCCGTGGTCCCGGGCGTGGTCGCGACCGGGACCGACGACGCGATCCGGCAGGCGCGGGCCATGGCGGATCTGGGTGCCGACGGCCTGGTGCTGGCGCTGGTTCCCTACTTCCCGCTGTCGGAGGACGCCGTCGTCGGATACTTCACGGCGGTAGCCGACTGTGTCAGCCTGCCCATTGTGGTCTATTCGAATCCGCAGCTCCAGCGG
Source organism: Candidatus Fervidifonticultor quintus (assembly GCA_031459535.1). Lineage (GTDB taxonomy): Bacteria > Sysuimicrobiota > Sysuimicrobiia > Sysuimicrobiales > Humicultoraceae > Fervidifonticultor_A > Fervidifonticultor_A quintus. The sequence continues at coordinate 104,729 of JAVKIJ010000001.1, forward strand.
TTCGTGCTGACGCCGTCGATGGTGGAGCGTCTGGCCCAGCACCCCAACATCCGCTACCTGAAGGACACCTCGGGGGTCACCGGCCTGTTGCTGACCATCAGGCAACGCGTGGGCGATCGTCTGGGTATCTTCAGCGCATCGGCGCACGTGCCGCTGTTCGCATTGATGGCCGGCGCCGTGGGCTGGATGGCGGGGCCCGCCTGCCTGGTGCCCAGGCTCAGTGTCCGCCTCTATCACTTGGCGAGGGCTGGGCAGTGGGAGGAGGCGCTGGCCGTGCAGTGGCCCCTGTGGGCTCTGAACGACGCGTTCCAGCGCTTCAACCTCGCGGCCTGCATCAAGGCAGGGCTCGAGCATCTGGGGTATCCGGTGGGTCCACCGCTGCCGCCGCAGAGGCCGATGGCGCCAGCCGACCGCGAAGAGCTCGCCGGGATCCTTGACCGCCTTCTGACCCTGGAGCGGTCGGCCGCCAAGACGTAGCAGCCCCGCGCCCGACCCTGACGACAAAGCGCCTGTCCGACGGCCGGCCTAGCAGGAACTGCAGGCCAAGACGTCGCAAGATGTCTCATGACGTCTTCGCCAACAATGCCCTCCGTACAGCTCAGGCACAGCGCGGCCACGGCCCTGTACGAACAGGTGGCGGATGCGCTGCGCCAGCAGATCCACGCCGGTGAGCTCAAGCCCGGGACTGCCATCCCCCCTGAGAGCGAATTGACCGTAACCTTCGGGGTCAGCCGGGTCACGGCGCGCAAGGCACTCGACCTGCTGGTGGAAGAGGGGCTGATCGTACGGCGCCAGGGGAAGGGGACGTTCGTGACTGGCGGCAAGATCCAGCAGGACCTCCACGCCCTGCGCGGGTTCGCCGAGTTGATGGCAGAGCGCGGAGATGAGCAGGCGATGGAGGTGATCGAGTTCGGCGTCGTCCCCGCCGACGTCCACGTGGCCCGTTCGCTGCGATTGGAGCCAGAAGCGAGCGTGCTGCGCATTCGCCGCCGTCATATCCTACAGGGCGCGCCAATCGCGTACGCCATCATCCACGTCCCCTACGACCTGGGGCGTCGGTTCACCCTGGAGGAGGTCTCGACGACGCCCATCTACGCACTCCTGGAAACCCGGGCGAGCGTACACGTCAAGCGGGCGACGCAGATCATCCGGGCTGTGGCGGCCGATCAGCTCACGGCCAGGCAGATCGACCTGCCCAGGGCCGCACCGGTCATGATGATCGAGCGGGTCACCTATTCGTCCGAGGACGTCCCGGTGGAGCACATTGTGTTCTTCTACCGCGGCGACCGCTACGAGCTGGCTATCGAGTTGTTCCGCGACCCCACCCACAACGTCCTCTGTCCGAGGAGCAGCACGCCGGAGCCATCGCCAGGGACGAACGTCGTGGAGGGATGCTGATGAAGGGCGTGTGGTTGTCACATCTGACGTGGGAGGAGGCCGCCGAGGCCTTCAAACGCTGCCCTGTCGCCGTCCTCCCGGTGGGCGCGGGCACCAAGGAGCACGGCCCCCATCTTCCACTGGGCACGGACCTGATGGTGGTCGAGGAGCTGGCGCGCCGCGTCGTGGAGGCTGCGCCGGTGATCATGCTGCCGCCACTGGCGTACGGTTATTTCCCGGCGTTCGTGGACTGGCCTGGCAGCGTGTCGGTGGAGCCGCCGCACTTTGCCGGGACAGTCGGCGACATCATTCGCTCCCTGGCGCGGCATGGGCTTCGCAAGTTCCTGATCCTCGACTACGGGTTCTCGACTCATCCGCCGCTGCGCACGCTGTCGTACCAGTTGCACCAGGAACTGGGTGTGCACGTGGCGGTGACCAACGCCATGGCGCTGGGGGCTGATGCGGCGCGGGCTGTGGCCGAGCAGGAGTCAGGCGGGCACGCCGACGAGCTGGAGACGTCGTGCATGCTGGTCATCCAGCCGAACCTGGTGAAGATGGAGCGCGCGGTCCGGGAGATCGCGCCAGCCCTGCGCGGAACCCGGGCCGGGAAGGGCATGATGCCGGTGTTCGTGATGGGCGGCAAGATGGGAACCCGCAGCGGCGTCAACGGTGACCCGACTCTGGCCACGCCGGCGAAGGGCGAGAAGATGCTGGCGGCGATGACGCAAGAGATCGTGGACTTCCTGGCTGAGTTTGCGGCGATGCCGTGATGCCAGAAGGGAGGCAGGCGTGGCGATCGTCGTCGACGCGCACACCCATCTGGGCCTCGAGGCATTCATCGTGCGTCCGATTCCGAACGAGAAGCGGAGGCGGCCGGCCTTCCGGGACCCGATGGAGAACCGCATTGAGACCCTTATCGCCCGCATGGACGCCAACGGCGTCGGGCGAGCGGTCGCCTTTCCTTATCCCCTGGAAGAGGTGGACAGCGTCCAGGCCAATCGCTATGTCCTGGAGGCGCAGCGCGCGTTCCCGAACCGGATCTACCCCTTTGTGCTGGTCGGCGACGATGTGGATGACTGGCTGCGGGCGGGAGCCCGGGGGTTCAAGCAGCATGCGATCCTGCAGCGTCCCCAGCGCTTCGATTTGCCCCGCGCCTACCGGACGATGGCCGACGCCGGAGTCCCCTTGATCATCCATGCATGGTCGCGGCCGGGGTATCCCACGGTGCCCGATCAGATTCGGATCGTCCTGCGGGCGGCGCCGGCGTTGCGGGTGATCGTGGCGCACATGGGACGCGGTGCCCCCAACACCAGCGAAGGCGTCGTCGCTTGCCTGGAAGGCCTGCGGGACGAACCTACTGTGTTTTTCGAGACGTCGACGGTGCGAGACCCAGGCGCCCTGGAGTATGCCGTGCAGGTCGTGGGTGAGGATCGCGTCGTCTTTGGCTCAGATTTCCCGTTCAACTCCCACCTCGACGCCGATCCCCTGGCTGTTGAGCTCGAGGTCGTCTCGCGCACCACGCTGTCGCCCCGGGTCAAGCGGAAGATCCTGGGCGACAATCTGCTGGCCTGCCTGGGTGATCAGGCGGGCACGTGAGGAGGGAGGACAATGGAACCGATCAGACGTCGGTCTGCGGGGGTCGCCGCGCTGACGGCGGCGTTGGTCATGGCCACGTGGCCGATGGCACAGCGGGTCCATCGTGCTGGCGTTGCGGTCGCGGCGCCGGGCGGCGAGGGAAGGGTGGTGCGGGTGCGCTACTCTCGCGACCCGAGGACGTTGGAGCCGGGGCTGTTCCTCGAGTTGATCACCGGCTGGATCTCCAAGGACCTGCACGCCGGGCTCTTACGTTTCGATGAGAAGATGCAGCCCGCGCCGTTTATCGCCAGGAGCTGGCGTGTCTCCGCCGACGGGTTGATCTACACCTTCAGCTTGCGGGACGACGTCAGGTTCCACAATGGCCGGCGGGTCGTCGCCAGCGATTTCGTCTACACCTTCACCCGCATGCTGACCCCACGCATCAGGGCGGCCGCCGGTCCGCAGGCGCTGAGCCGGGTCAAGGGCGCCAGGGAGTACATGGAGGGCCGGGCGGCGTCCGTCGAGGGGTTGCAGGCCCCCAACGACACCACGTTCCGCATGGTGCTGGCGCAGCCGGACCCGGCACTGCCCCTGCGCCTGGCCACCGTGTTCCTGTCTGTGATCCCCCGGGAGGCAGTGGTGGACGGCGAGCCGCGGTGGCGCGACAAACCCGTGGGCGCGGGCGCGTTCAGGTTCGTGGAGTGGCAGCCGCAGGTCCGGATCGTGCTCGAGGCCAATCCCGACTACTTCCTCGGCCGTCCCAAGATCGATCGCATCGAGAGTTACACCGTGCCCGACGTGGCCACGGCGCTGGCCCAGTACCAAAGGGGCGAGCTGGACATCATTGACGTGCGCGGCGCGCAGCTTGCACAGGTGAACAGCGATCCGGCCCTCAAGCGAGAGCTCAAGGAGTTCCCACGAGCGCAGCTCCTGTGGTTCGGGTTGAACCAGCGGCGCGTGCCGGCGTTCCGCGACAAGCGCGTGCGGCAGGCGTTCGTGTACGCGCTCCATCGCCAGGCGCTCATCGAGAAGGTGATGCTCAACGATCGCTACCTGGCCACAGGGTTCGTGCCTAGGGGGATTCCTGATGCCGACCCCACCGAGCAGGCGTACCCCCACGATCCAGCGAAGGCCCGTCAGCTCTTGGCGGAGGCCGGGTTCCCCGGCGGCCGAGGCTTCCCCCGGATCGAGGTGGTCTCCACCGCGGACGAGACCACCCTCGTGGAAGCCATCGTGGCACAGCTCAAGACCAAGCTCGGCATCGACGCCGTGGTGCGCATCGGTGAGAGCGGCGACGTGCTGACCGGGATGTGGGCCAAGGACAAGTGGGACATGTGGAGCTGGGGGTGGTCGGCAGACCGGCCGAGCGCCGAGGTCTGGCTCTACGAGTTGATGTACGGCGGGCTTGAGAGCAATTTCGTCAGCTACAACAACCCCGAGTACAACCGGATGGTCGATCGGGCACGTTCCGAGACCGACCCGAACAAGCGGATCGCCGCGTGGCGCGAGGTGGCGAGGATGGCGCACGAGGAGGTGCCCTACGTGCCCTTCGGCTTCGCCAAGTTCCTTTATCTGGTCAAGCCCCACGTACGAGGGTTCTCGGCAGACCTGCTGGGCCCCAAGCGGCTGGAGACCGTGGAGGTCGTGCGGTAGCAATGCGCGCCAGGGCCCCTTCCCCGCGATGTCTGGATACCTGCTCCGACGCCTCGGCGCCACCGTGATCAGCCTGTTCAGCGCGGCGCTGATCGCGTTCCTGGCCTCCCGGTTCACCCCGGGCGATCCCATTCGGCTCATGGTGGGGGACCAGAACGTCGCCCCCGAAGTCGTCCGTCGGTTGCAGCGGCAGTACGGGCTGGATCAGCCCCTGGCCCTCCAATATCTGTACTTTGTTCGCAACGCGCTCGGGGGTGATTTCGGAACCTCCTACTACTATGTGGGCAAACCCGTGCTCCAGGTCATCGCGCCCGGTCTGACGGTCACGCTCAAGTGGCAGACGCTAGCGCTGGCCCTGGCCGTGGTCGGGGCGCTGGTCATGGGCCTGATGTCGGCGACCCGGCACAATTCCTGGCTGGATCACGGGATCATGCTCTTTGCGCTGGCCGGGATCTCCCTCCCGAGCTTTGTGCTGGCGACGATCCTCATCCTCATCTTTTCGGTCCGCCTGGGCCTGCTGCCGGTAGCGGGTCTCATCTCGCCCGCCCACTACATCCTGCCGAGCCTGACCATGGCGGCCCAGCCGTGCGCCCTGCTCACGCGGCTGCTGCGGGCGTCGATGCTCGAGGTCATCCACCAGGACTACATGATGACCGCGCGCGCCAAGGGACTGCGCGAGGCAGTCGTGGTGGTCCGCCATGGCCTCAAGAACGCCCTCCTGCCCACGTTCACCGTACTGGGTATCATGGTGGGACGCATCCTCGCCGGGGCGTTCCTCATCGAAACCGTGTTCAGCATTCCGGGGATTGGCCGCATCGGCGTGCAGGCCGTTGTGCACCGGGACTATCCTGTGATTCTGGCCATCACGGTCCTGCTCGCGGCGGCGTTCTTGGTCGTGACGCTTGTGGTCGATGCGCTCTACGGGCTGCTCGACCCCCGCATCAGGTACGCGTGAGGGGAATGCACACTTGGCCGGCACGGACTGAACGGTTGCCGCCGGCGGAGCCACCCGAGGCCGGCGGCGCCGCGTCCACGCTCTGGGCCGACGCGTGGCGCCGCCTGCGTCGCAACCGCGCCGCAGTCGCGTCGCTGGTGTTTCTCGTCGCGCTGGGACTGTTTGTGGCGGCGGCGCCGCTGTTGGGGCTGCCCTCTCCGATCGAGCAGGATCTGGAGCGCATCAACGAGGGCCCCAGTGCCGCGCACCCGCTGGGGACCGATGAGCTGGGGCGGGACATGCTCAGCCGCCTGGTTCACGGCGGGCGCGTCTCGCTCCTGGTCGGGTTGGGTGTGCAGACGGCGACGGCCACAATCGGCATGGCCCTGGGCATCGCGGCCGGCTATCTCGGCGGTACGGTGGACGTGGCCGTCATGCGGGTGGTGGACACGATGTATGCGTTCCCGCCCTTCCTGTTCGCGGTCTTCATGGCGGCCATACTGCCTCCGTCGGTGTGGAGCATCGTGCTGGTGCTGGTGCTCGTCGGGTGGCCGTGGGAGGCCCGTGTGACGCGAGGGATCGTGCTCTCCCTGAGAGAGCGCGAGTTCATCGCGGCAGCCAGGGCCGTGGGCGCGCCCACCGGGCGCATCATGGTCCGGCACATCCTCCCCAACGCGCTGAGCCCTATCATCGTGGGGTTCTCCATCGGCATTGCGGGCACCATCATCGCGGAGTCGGGGTTGAGCTTCCTGGGCATCGGCATACGCCCGCCCACACCGAGCTGGGGCGGGATGATCGACCGGGGGAGGTTGTTTCTCCGCGTCTATCCCCATCTGGCCCTCTACCCCAGCATCGCGTTGGCCTTGACCGTGCTGGCGTTCAACTTCCTGGGGGACGGTCTGCGGGACGCCCTCGATCCGCGTCTGCGGGGGCACCGCTAGCGGACGTCCCCGCATCGCGCTGGCCGAGGGCCTCAAGACACTTGACGAGGGCGGCCAGGGCGCGATTCACAGGGACAGTCATGCCCACCCGCTCGGCTTCCCGCGCGACCGCGCCGCTGATGACGTCGATCTCGGTGCGGCGGCGCGCCTCGATGTCCTGGAGCATCGAAGAGCGATTGGCCGCTGTCAGGCGGGCGACCTCCTGCACGTGGGCCCACGGATCGGCAATGGGAATCTCCACGCCCGCCCGGCGGGCCACGGCCGCGCCTTCCTCGACGGCCGACCGCATGATCTCCAGCGCCTCGGGTAGCTCCAGTAGTCGCCCGTTCCGTACCCGCAGGATGGCCGTGAGCGGGTTGATGGCCACATTGACCAGCAGCTTGCCCCACAGGACGCTCAGCACGTTGGGGCTCGACGAGCACGGCAGGCCGGCCGCATTGAACGCGTCAACCAACCGGTGGAGCCGCGCCGAGGACACCCCATCCAGCTCACCGATGACCGTGGCCCCGATCCCGGCGTGGTGGATGCGGCCGGGCCCCAGGACATTGGCCCCGTGCCCCGTGGTCCCGGCCATCAGGTGGCGGCGCGGCACGTGCCTGGCCAGCACATCGACGTTACCCAGCCCGTTCTGCAGGGTCAGCACCACGGTGTCCGACCGCAGCAGCGGGCCCAGCGACACCGCCGCGGCCTCGGTGTGATAGGACTTCACGAAGATCAGGACCAGATCGCAGGGACCCGCGGCTGCTGGCGCGCTCGCGGCCCGCGGCCGGACGACCCGCTCCTCTCCAGAAGGCTCTATAATGACGAGGCCGCGCTGCCCGATGGCCTGCACGTGCTCCGCCCAGGTGTCTATGAGCCAGACATCGTGACCGCCGGCGCACAGATAGCCGCCGAACAGCGATCCCATGGCCCCGGCGCCGACGACACCGACCTTCAGAACGTCCACGGCTTCTGGCCTCCGACTTCCGCCGGTCGCTCAGGCGGGCGCCTCGGTGCCAAGGAGGCCCGAGCGCAACAGCGCCTCGCGCAGTGCTGCGGCATCTTCGGCCTTCATCGTGTAGCAGTGCTCCGGCGCCGGAAACGACCCGTCTCGGACTTCGGTGGCGAACCGCCCAAGGGCCTCCTGGGCGGCAGCCCCCAGGGCGGCGTATCGCTTCACGAACTTGGGGACGAACCGCTCGAAGAGCCCGAGCAGGTCGTGCAACACCAGCACCTGGCCGTCACAGTCCGGACCGGCGCCGATGCCGATGGTCGGCACCCGGATGGCCTCGGTGATCATGCGACCCAGCGCGGCGGGTACCGCTTCCAGCACGATGCTGAAGACACCGGCCTCCTGCAGCGCCAGTGCATCCTCCACCAGTGCGCGCGCGGAATCCACATCGCGCCCCTGCACCCGGAAGCCGCCCAGCTGCGAGATGCTCTGGGGCGTCAGGCCGATGTGGCCCATGACCGGAATCCCGGCGCGGACGATGGCCCCGACGGTGGCTGCCGACCGGCGGCCCCCTTCGAGCTTCACGGCGTCCATCCCGGCCTCTTTCAGGAAGCGGCCTGCATTCTCGACTGCTCGATCGGCCGACACCTCATACGACAGGAACGGCATGTCGCCCACCAGGAAGGTGTGCCGCGCTCCCCTTGCGACCGCCCGCGCCATGGTCAGCATCTCGTCCATGCTTACGGGCACCGTGGTCTCGTATCCCAGGGTCGTCATCGCCCCGGAATCGCCCACGAGGATCATGTCAATGTCCACCGCATCCACCAGGGTGGCGAAGGCGTAGTCGTATGCGGTGACCATGGTGATCTTGCGGCCGCTCCGCTTCCGTTCCAGCAAGTCGAGGATCGTGGGTTTCTTCTTGTTGGGTGTCGTCACACGCGCACCTCCCCGGTGGGTGGAAGCTTCCACACCAGATGGGTGAACCTAGATCTGCCTTAGGCTTCTGGAAGACCGCGTGGGAATCCCGCTGGTCGAGGCCCTCAGACGGGCCACCAGGTTGACTGGAACGCTCAGGCAGCCTTCTTGAAGAACCGCTCCAGATAGGGGAGCAGGCGCCGGCCCTCGGCTTTCAACTGCATGTAGATGGCCTGATAGTTTCGGGCCTCGGCCTGCATCTGGCCGACCACTGCGCGGAAGATGCGGGTGTGCTCCCGAACGGCCTGCCGGTTGATTGCCCTCTGCGCTTCCAGCGTCCGCCGTGCAAGGCCGGCCATCTCGCGGTTGGCACGCTTCTGACGCTGGAGAACCCGTGCGCCCTCCAGCAAGTTGTTGGCAAGGGACGCGCGCACCTCCATCAAGACCCGCTGGTGCTCCGGGACGAGATGCAGCATGTGGCCACCTCCGCGGTCACCGTAACGCGGGAGCGTCGGGCGGGGCTATCGAGGGCCAAAGGGATTTCCGGTAACGCTTTTGGGCCGGCCGCGGGGCACGAAAGGACTATGACCGGGGGGCCAGAAATAGCAGGTCTTCAAGACGGGGGGTGGAGATGCTCGGAGGCAAGAACCGGTCACTGACCGCAGAGGAGGCCGGCCGCGCGCTGGCGCAGTGCGCGAGCGGGCTTACGGAGACCATCGCCGCCGCGCTTGGCCAGTTCGGTGCCGTTGACGCCCGGGAGGCGCTGATTCTGGCGATTGTGGCTGCGGCGTGGACCCTGGACCACGGTGAGTCCCTGAAACCCCTCCCTGCGGACAGACGCCAGGCAGCCCGCGTGGCGTTCTACGAACGCATCTGCGCCAGCGCCGTGGAGAAGTTCCACCTGGACGAAGCGGGTCTGGATGAGTTTCTCGCGACGCTGGAGAGCCGGTTGAGCGAGTACGAGCGCCCGGCTCGGAGGGCCCTGATCGCGGGGCAGCGGGACGGGGCCGACCTGGGGCATCTGATCCTTGCCCGTCTCACCGGCTCGCCCGGGGGCGCGGAGGCCGCGTCCGCCGGGCGTGCCGTGTTCACCGACTCGGTCCTCGCCGCGGCAAGGATGCTGCGGGACGCCAGAGTCCGATGAGTTTCTCTTTCGGAGCCGCCCGCGGTATGCTGACCTGGGGGTGTCGGTGCCATGGATGCCGCAGTCCAGGCCCTGGCGGCGCGTGTGGATGCGCTGGAACGACAGATGGCGCTCGCGGGGCAGTCAGTCGAGGGCGCGCTGCGCCGTCGCGGATGGCGGCCGAAGGCGCATTCCTCCCTCGAGCATATCCTGCTCCCGGTGCCACCGGAGCCGGCGCGGCTCGACCGGTACTATCAGGATCTCCGACACTATCACTTCCGACGCCTCCTGCAGGAGGCTGTCGAGCAGGGCGTACTCTCGCCCCCGGCCGTGCGGAGCCTGGAAGCCCGCTGGGGCGCCCGGGCCGTGGCACGGACGCTGAACCGCCTGGTGGACTACGGCCTGCTGGTGCGCACCCAGGCCGGATTCGCCGCCTGCGGGAAGATCCGCTCCTTTGGAGGGACGCTTGAGTGGTTTGTCGCCCAGGTCCTCATCCGTGAGCACCTGGCGCCCGCCGCATGGGACGTGCGTTTGCACGAGATCCGCCAGGGCGGTGACTTCGACGTGCTGGCGGTGCTGGACGGCCGGCTGGGCTACTTCGAGTGCAAGGGCAGCCCGCCCTACAACGTGTCCGCCGACGCCCTGGCGCAGTTCCTCGACCGCTGCCGCCGGCTCCGGCCCGACTTCGCGGTGCTGGTCCAGGACACGACCCTGAAGATCGACCGCAACATCATCGCCAACCTGCAGGCCTTGCTGGGCGCCGGGGCGGGACTGCCGCGGCACCTAGTGCGCACCTCCGAAGGCATCTACGAGGCCGAAGATGGCATGAAGCTGTTCGTCGTCACCGGCCGCCGCAGCCTGGCCGCCAATCTGGCGCGGTGCCTGCGGCGGCTCCATGGCGCCGGCGGCTAGACGTTCCCGCGAGGAGGCTGCGATGCGCATCGCCCACATGGTTGCGGCCGTGGACGCCCATGCCTGCGGTGAGCCTGGCCGGGTCATCATCGGGGGGGTCCTGGATGTCCCGGGCGCCACCATGTTCGAGAAGATGCGCCACCTGCAGGCGCATGCCGACGGGCTGCGCAAGCGCATGTTGCGCGAGCCGCGGGGGTATCCGGCGGCCAACTGCAACATCATCCTGCCGCCCACGCATCCAGACGCCCAGGCCGGTTTCGTCATCATGGAGCAGACCGAGTATCCCGGCATGTCGGGCACCAATACCATCTGCGTTGCCACGGTGCTGCTCGAGACCGGTATGGTGCCCATGCGTGAGCCGGTCACAGAGCTGACCCTGGAAGCGCCGGCCGGGTTGATCCGGGTGCGGGCCGACTGCGCCGGCGGCAAGGTCCGCCGCGTCACGTTTCAGAACGTGCCTGCCTTCGCGGTGTACCTGGATCGGCCCGTCGAGGTCCCACGGCTTGGGACGGTCGTCGTGGATGTGGCCTACGGGGGGATGTTCTACGTCATGGCGGACGCTGCGGCCTTTGGCCTGCGGCTTGCGCCCGACGAGGGACGCGACATCGTGCGGATCGGCGAGATGGTGAAGGCGGCGGCGCGGGAGCAACTGCCGGTCCGGCATCCGGAGCAGCCGGAGTTTGAGGGCCCCACGATCGCCCTGCTCTCCGGGCCACCGTCGCGTCCCGACGCGCACCTGAAGAACGCCGTGGTGGTCTCTACGGGCCGGCTCGACTGGGATCGGCCGAGCACCTGGACCGGCGCCATCGACCGCTCTCCGTGCGGGACCGGCACCTGCGCCAAGATGGCGGCGCTGCACGCCAAGGGTCGGCTGGGGCTACACGAGGACTTCCGGCACGAGGGGATCCTGGGGACGGTGTTCGAGGGGCGGCTGATCGGCGAAACCAGCGTCGGCGCCTATCGGGCCGTCATCCCCACCCTGGGCGGGCAGGCGTGGATCACGGGGTTCGCCACCTACGTCCTCGATGCGGAGGATCCGTTCCCGGAGGGATTCACGGTAGGGGACATCTGGTGATGGCCGCAGAGGCTACGGTTCTCTCAACGTCGGGTCGAGCGTGTCCCGCAGGGCATTTCCGAACAAGTTGAAAATATTCCAATCTCGGGTATGCGCTCCTCGGAGAGGTCATTGGAGTGGTGAGCGGACAGCCGTATGAGCGCTACGTCGAGCGCCAGATCATACGGCGGCTGGGCCTGACCCACACGAGCCCCACCCTCACCCCAGTCGTGCGTCGACGACTAGCGCAGGGATATGGCAGAGACATGCCTCCGGGGCCACGTGCCACGTTCAGGCAGGTGGAGACCAACGCTCTGGCCGCGGCCACCGGATTCAGTTCCACTGTGCGGGATCTCTGCGCGTTCATGTCTGCCCACTTTCTGGGGAGCCGCGCACTGCTGTCCGATACGAGCAAACGGGAAATGCAGCGCGTTCACTGGCTGAACCGCACTGCGGAACACCACTATGGCATTGGCACCGAGATCTGGAAGGTCGACGGGAACGTGATCGTGGGCCACGGTGGGGGATTCCCAGGCTTCATCACCAAGATCGGGTGGGACCCTGAGAGGAAGATCGGGGTCGCGGTACTCACCAACGCGCTCGACGGGCTGGCCGGCATCTTGGTGAACGGTGTGTTCTCCACGATCTATGAAGTTCTGCGGCGTGGTGCTGAGTGGCGGACGCCGAGGAAGGCGCCGCTGAACCTGGCCCGGTATGAGGGGCGGTTCTGTTCCCGGTGGTCTGATACGGAGATCGTCCGTGTCGGGCACCGGTTAGTGGCCTTCGCGCCACAGGGGGAGAAGCCGCTGGCGGAGAGCGCAGTCCTGGAGCCTCTCGGGCGGCATAGGTTCAGAATCAGTTCGGGAAGCGAGTTCGGTTATCTCGGGGAGCCCGTCACATTCCGGTTTGATGGGCGAGGGCGGCTGAGGGGGCTCTCGTGGGGCCAGCTGCCCCTGAGGGCCTCCTTCCCGCCCGAGTCCTCGGCGTCCTCGCGGGGAGCACCTATGCCACGGCGGGCCCCCGAACGAGGGAGGGGGCGGCGGTAAACTCCAACAGTCCCTCGCACCACCGCGCCACGTCCAGCAGCCGCGCCTCGGCGTCGGCGCCCGCGGCCAGCTGGATCGCCAGCGGGAGACCAGCTCCGGTCAGCCCACTGGGCAGCGCGATGGCGGGCTGCCCACCGAAACTCCACGGCGCGCACAGCACCGGATCGCCGGTCGTCTCGAGCCCTCTGGGCGCAGGCGAGGGCGCCACCGGCATGAGCAGGGCGTCGAACTGTCGCAGGATCGGAGCCATCTCGTCTCGGAACTGCGCGCGGGTCCGCTGGGCGGCCACGTAGTCCACCGCACGCTCGCCCAGCCCCGATTCCACCAGTCCGCGAATGCGCGGGGGGTAGGTGTCCCGATGCGCGGCGAACTGCCCGGCATGGTACGCCGCGGCCTCGACGCGCAGGACGAGCTGCCCGGCCGCATGCAACGCCGCCGCGCCGCGAGGCACGGCGACGTCGTCCACCGTGGCGCCCGCGCGCGCCAGGCGCTCCGCCACCGCTTCCACGTGGGCCGTGACCTCGGGTGTGGCGACGCCGACAAACAGCGCCCGCGGGATCCCCAAACGGGGCGGCCGCCGGTCGCCGCCCGTCGCGGCACGAGCGGGGTCGGCCAGCACCGCCAGGGCCAGGGCTGCGTCCTCGACGTCCCGGGCCAGGATGCCCACGTGATCGAGGCTCCACGCCAGGGGGGTGACGCCCATGGCGCTGATGACGCCGTAGGTCGCCTTCAGCCCGACGATGCCACAGTAGGCCGCCGGACGCAGGGTCGAGCCGATGGTCTGAGAACCGAGCGCGAGCGGGACCATGTGTGAGGCGACCGCAGCCGCCGAACCGCTGGACGACCCTCCGGGCGTGTGCTCGAGGTTCCAGGGGTTGCGGGTGCCGGTGGGATCGGCGTACGCGAACGCCGTGGTGGTGGTCTTGCCGATGATGATGGCACCCGCGCCCCGCAAGCGCGCCACGGCTGCGGCATCGGCAGCGGGCAGCCGGTGCGCAAACGCCGGCGCGCCAGAAGTGGTCACCATCCCGGCGACGTCGAAGATGTCCTTCACGCCGACCGGGACGCCGTGCAGGGGTCCGCGGAACCTTCCTGTCCTGGCCTCGGCCTCCATGGCGCGGGCGGCCTCCAGCGCGCCGGAGCGGTCGATGTGCACCCACGCGCCGACGGATCCCTCGAGCTGGTCGATGCGGGCCAGGTGGGCTTCCAGCACCGCCACCGGTGACAGCTCGCGCCGCCGGATGGCCCGGGCCATGGCCCGGGCCGAAAGGTCGGTGATCGGCGTCATCGCTTCCGCCATGTCATGATTCCTCCCGACGGGGCTCTTCTCTCGGCGTCCACGTCCGATCCCGCTCGATGATGTGCACCGCGCGCCAGCCACGCGCCTCCAGGGCCCTGGCGATGAACCGGCGGTGGCAGCGCCACGGCAGCCGTTCGCTGCAGATGATGGCGCCCCGCTGCTGGCGCAGCAGCGGCTCGATCTGGTCGAGCCCACCCTGGAACAGGCGCGTGGTCATGTGGGCTTCGTACCCGCCGTGGCGGTATCCTCCCAGGCTCTCGCCCATCCAGAGGTAGCGCATGCCCCGGTCACGGGCCGCGGCTGCCAGTGAGGGCTGGGTGAACTGCGGATACCGGCGGCTCGTGGGAAACCGCCGAGCGTCCACGACCAGCTCGATGCCGTAGGCCGCCAGCAGGTCGAGGAACTCCTCCAGTGTGCGCGTGCTCGTCCCTGCGGTGTAGACCACGTCCGACTCGTCCGCCATGCGCTGTAGCGATCATTCGACCACGGGGCGAGTGTGCCTGCGGCCGGCCGCGGGTCGCGACAGGAGGTAGAATAGAGAGAACCGTGACGTTCGCCGAATTTGCTGCCCTGTGCCGAGACCTGGCTGCGACACGCAGCCGCCTGGCCAAGATCGACCGGACCGCCCACTTCCTCAGGCGGCTGGCGCCGGAGGAAGTCGGCATTGCCGTGGCGTTTCTGACCGCGCGGCCGTTTCCCGCCTCAGACCCGCGGGTCGCAGAAGTCAGTTTCGCCACGCTGTCGAGCATCCTGGAATCAGCCGGCCCGCCGGCGGCGGCCTCCAATCTGTCGCTGCTCGACGTAGGGCAGGCGTTCGCGGATATCGCGGCCGCGTCTGGGCCAGGGTCCAGACGGGCCAAGGCCGAACGGCTCTCGACCCTCCTCCGACGGGCCACCGCGGATGAGCGGCAGGTCATCGCCGGCATCCTGCTCGGCGAGATGCGGATCGGCCTCCACGACGGACTCATTCAGGACGCGATCGCCGCTGCCGCCGGTGCGCCCCTCGACCAGGTACGCCGCGCCGCGCTGTTCGTCTCCGACCTCTCGGAGGTCGCCCGCATCGCCCTCGGCGAGGGCGGCGACGGGCTCGGGCGCGTGGGCGTCCGCCTGTTCGTGCCGCTGCTGCCCATGCTGGCCGAGCTCTCGGGGGATTTCGACGAGGTGTTTGCGGCGCACGGCGGCCACACCGCGCTCGAGTTCAAGTACGACGGTGCACGCATCCAGATCCACAAACAGGGTGATCTGGTGCGCATCTGGAGCCGCCGCCTGACCGAGGTGACCGCCAGTCTGCCGGAGGTGGTAGACATCGTGCGGCACAAGCTCCGGGCGCAGACCGCGATCCTGGACGGCGAGGTCGTCGCCGCGGGTCCCGACGGACGGCCGCTGCCGTTTCAAGAGTTGATGCGCCGGTTCCGTCGCGTCCACGAGGTCGAACAGCTTGCAGGCCAAGTTCCCCTGGTCCTGTATCTGTTCGACTGCCTGCTGATCGATGGCCGGTCGTTGATCGATCAGCCGTACGAGGCCCGCTGGGCCGCGCTGGAGCGTGCCACCGGTGGCGCGCACCTGGCCCGCCGTATCGTCACCGGCGATGCGGCCACCGCGCAGGCCTTCCTGCGCGAGGCCCTGGCTGCCGGACACGAGGGCGTGATGGCGAAGGAGTTGGACAGCCCCTACGCCCCGGGTAGCCGCGGCAAGCGCTGGTTCAAGATCAAGCCGGCCGACACCATTGACTGCGTCATCATCGCCGCGGACTGGGGATCGGGCCGGCGCCGTGGCTGGTTGTCGAACTACCATCTCGCCGTACGTGACGGCGACGACGGGTTCGCGCCGGTGGGCAAGACCTTCAAGGGGCTCACCGACGAGGAGTTCCGGGCCATGACCGAGCGGTTGCAGGCTTTTCGGGAGAGCGACGACGGCTACACGCTGACGGTGCGGCCCCGCATCGTGGTCGAGGTCGCCTACAACGAGATCCAGCGCAGCCCCCAGTACTCATCGGGGTATGCCCTGCGCTTCGCGCGCATCGTGCGCATCCGCGAGGACAAGAACCCGCAGCAGGCCACGTCCCTGGCGGAACTGCACGCGCTGTATGAGGGGCAATTTGCTGCAAAGAGCCGACCGGATGCGTGATCGCATGCGACCGGGCAAAGCGCCCTCGGGCTTGGCGCGCGCCGCCTGTGGCGTCGTGGTCGGCCTGATCGTCGCGGCGGTGGGCGTGGGATCGGCCGCGGGCCAGGCGTCGCTGCTCAGGCTCACCTGGTGGACCGATGTGGGCTTTCCGACCCCGTTCGCCTTCTCGACACTGGGGCCGGCGGGGGTGGTGCGGCTCTCGCTCCTCTACGACACGCTGGTCTGGAAGGACGAGCGAGGCCTCATCCCGTGGCTGGCCGGGGCCTGGCGCACCAGCGCAGAGGGCCTCGCCTACGTGTTCACCCTCCAGTCGCCGGTCGCCTGGCACGACGGCCGGCCGCTGACCGCACACGATGTCCGGTTCTCCTTTGAGTACTACCGCCGGTATCCGTTCCGCTGGGTGGACCTCTCGGTGGTGCGGGGGGTCGAGGTGCGCGACCGGCGGACCGCCGTGGTCCACCTGAGGCAGCCGTTCGCGCCATTCCTGGAAAACATTGCGGGCGTGGTGCCCGTGGTCCCGCAGCACATCTGGCAGGGCGTCGCACGCCCGGCGCAGGAACAGCACGTCGCGGTCGCGGTCGGGTCGGGACCGTACCGGCTCGTCGACTACCGGCCCGAATCAGGCGCCTACCGGTTTGCGGCCTTTGACGGCTACTTCAGGGGTCGGCCGCGCACCGACGAGATTCACTACACCGTGACGCCGACCGAACGGCAGGTGCTCGCCGTGCAGACCGGCCAGGTGGACGCGGCCATGGCCACCACGTACGACGTGGCGCGGGCCTTCGCCGGACACCCCTACCTGCGGGTCCTGGAGACGGAGCCACTGTCGATCGCGCGCCTGCTGTTCAATCTGGAGCAGACACCGACCAGCGCGCGGCCGTTTCGGCAGGCCGTCGCGCACGCGCTGGATCGCCGCCGCATCGCCGAGACCATCACTCGGGGGCCGGCGCCCTCCGGCAGTGCCGGCGTGATCCCACCCGGCGATCCCTGGTACAGCGAGCGGGTGCGGTCGTATCCCTACGATCCTGCCCGCGCCCGGGTGTTGCTGGAAGAGGCCGGCTACACCGACCGCAATGGCGACGGGTGGCTGGAGGGTCGTGACGGCGTGCGCCTGCAGGTGGAGCTGGTGTCGACCGCGGCCCGCGACGTAGAGCTCATCCAGCAGATGCTGAGGGAGGTGGGCATCGATGTCCGCATCCGCACCGTGGATGCGGCCACCCGCGCGCAGCTTGGCAGCGAGGGGCGCTTCCAGATGATGCTGACGACGCACGTGGGCAGCGGCGGCGATCCGGACTACCTGCGTACCTGGTTCGTCGGTGAGGACGCCAACCAGTTCGCCCAGGGGAGCAGGATGCGGTCGCCGGAATACCAGCGGCTGGCCCGCCTGCAGCTCCGGGTCCTCGACCGAGAGGAACGTCGCCGGCTGATCGAGCGGATGCAGATCATGCTCAGCGAGGAACTCCCCACACTACCTCTGTACTACCGCCGGTTCTTCTGGATCTATGACAGCCGGAAGTTCGCACCTATTGCAACGCGCGGCGGCCTGATGAACGGTCTCCCGTTGATCGAGAACAAGCTGGCGTTTCTGCCGCGCTGACCGTGATGACCACCGCGGTCCGGAGCCATCTTGTCCGCTTCACGATCCTGCTGGCCACCGTAGTGGTGGTGAACTTCCTGCTGCCGCGCTTGCTGCCCGGCAGCCCCCTCAGCGGGGCGGCGGGAGAGGGGGCCGTGGCGTTTCTCCCGTCTGGGGCCCTGGCGGAGATCCGCCGCGCATACGGTCTGGATCAGCCGCTTGCCGCGCAGTTCGTGCGGTATCTGGACGGGTTGCGGCGCGGCGATCTGGGCCGGTCGCTGGCGACGCACCGGCCGGTTGCGACCATGGTCGGCGAGCGGCTGCCCTGGACTCTGGGCTTGTTGGGCGGCACCGTGCTGCTGGCCGCGGCGATCGGGGCGGTCCTGGGAACGGTGGCCGCCTGGCGACCACACGGTTGGAAGGCCCGCCTGGCCGAGCCGGTCGTGGTGGGGGTCGGCGCGCTGCCCGAGTTCCTGGTCGCCATGGCGCTGATCGTGGGCCTGGGGACAGGGTTGAAGCTGTTTCCCGTGGGTGGGGCCACCGCGCCGTTCCTGACCCCGGCCGGCGCTGCGGGCTGGCTGCGCGCCCTGGGGGACGTCCTGGCTCACGCGGCGCTGCCCGGTGCGACACTGGTGATCGCCCTGGCGCCGGCCTTCTTCCTCCTGTCACGGAACGCGCTCGCCGCCGTGCTCGGCGAGCGGTACCTCCTGACCGCGCGAGGGAAGGGACTAGGAGAGGGCCGCATCCTGTGGCACGCCTGGCGCAATGCGATCCCGCCTGTGCTCACGCTGCTGGGCCTGCGCCTGGCGTTCGCCGTGACCGGCGCGGCGCTGGTGGAGCGCATCTTCGCCTATCCCGGGATCGGCCTGCTGCTGTTCGAGGCCGTGGTCCGACGCGACTACCCGGTCATCCAGGGCGTCTTCCTCATCGCCAGCGTGATTATCGTGACCACCAACGTCACCCTGGACCTGGCCGCCGCCTGGCTCGATCCCCGAACCCGGCAGGCGCGAGAATGAGACGGCAGGTGCGCCGGCGACTGCCGCCCTCGACCCTGATCGGCGGCCTGGTGCTGGGGATGGTGCTCGCCCTGGCGACGGCGGCCGGCATCGTGGCGCCGTACGCCCCGCGGGCGATCACCGGCGCGCCGATCGAAGGGCCGTCGGCCGCACACCGCCTCGGGACCAATGACCTGGGCCAGGATCTGCTGAGCCTCGTGCTGCACGGCGCCAGGTTCTCGTTGACAGTGGGGGTGGCAGCTGCCCTGGTCTCGACCGGCCTCTCGGGGACTGTAGGGGTCCTCTCGGTGCTCTGGCGTCGGGCGCGGTGGGCGCTGCTGGCGATGACAGACGGTCTGATGGCGATTCCCCATCTGCCGGTCATGGTCTTGATCGTGGCGCTGCTCGGTCCCGGGCCCGTCAATCTGGTCGTGGCGCTGGCGGTGCTGGGCTGGCCCGCGTTCGCCCGGGTGGTGCGCGCCCAGACGCTGACGGCGATCCGGCGGGACTACGTAGAGGCCTCCCGCGCCCAGGGCGCCTCGCAGGCGCGCATCGCCCGGACGTGCGTGCTCCCGGAGATCCTGCCGGTCCTGTGGACCAAGTTCTTGCTCACCCTTCGGTGGGCGATCTTGATGGAAGCGGTGCTGGCGCTGATGGGGCTGGGCGATCCGACCCAGGTGAGTTGGGGGATGATCCTGCAGACGGCGTTCGCCTACCCCCTGTTGTTTGCCGGGACGGCGTGGGCGTGGTGGGCACTGCCGCCGGCGCTGGCCATCGCCGCCATCACCCTGGCGCTCTCGGCGATCGGACGGGATTTCGAGGCGTGGCTCAATCCCGGTCCGCGGCATACGGGAAGCGGGTAAGCCGGGGATCCCAGTTACCCGCCTCCCGTGCCCGGCGTCGCGCGAGCGGTGCCCGGGCGTCCTCAGCGAATCTGGCCGCGGATCTCACCGCCAGGGAACTGGGTCGTGTGCACGTTTACGTACGCCGTCCCGTTGTTGAACCCGTTGATGAGGGCGGCAAACGGTTGGCCCTGCAGGGGACCGGTGAAGTTGGCGGTCGTGATCGTGCCCTGGCCGATGAACCCGCTCACTGTGCCGGAGATCAACCGAGCCGGTGGGGCGGGTGGGTACAGCCAGACCGCGATCGGGCCGTTCTGGCCCGCGGCGCCGATGTGGATGTGTGCCATCTGTACGTTCTGGATGTTGTCCACGAACAGGTAGTACTGGAGCGCGTTACCGGCCGGTGCCAGCTCGAACGACGCGAAGCCGGTCCCCCTCGAGGCGGTTCGCGGAACCTGCTCATCGCCCGAGAGCGGCGCGTACCATGTGGTACGCGCCTGGCCGGTGGCCACGCCCGCCGGCGCCAGCATGACCGCCGGGAGCGCCACAGCCAGCATGACGCACAACCCCACAGTCCTCATTACATCGCCTCCGTGATTGTGGATTGGACGTCCCCGCAATAGTACCGAGGGCATCCGTATCGTCCCCGCTGTACGGTACCCGGGAATTGTCACCGCACGGTAACGGCGCTCGCCAGAACACTCCCAGGCGGCGGCGTCCCAGGGGGATTCGCGGCACCGGTTGGAGAATCGGTGTGAGCATCGGTGTTCGCCCTGGTGTTTGCCTGCCGACGAACGGAGATGCCACGTGACAGCCATCGAACGGCGCATTCGCGAGTACGCACAACGGGCTCGGGCCGTGCAGGCCGCTGGGCTCTACTTCTACCTCCAACCCGTTGACGCCATTGACGGAGCCTTCGTGACCATCCGAGGCCGGCGCATGCTGCTGGCGTCTTCCTACTCGTACCTGGGACTGCTCGGGCACCCGGCCATCCAGGCCGCCGCGCAGGAGGCGGTGGCGCGCTACGGCACGGGCACGCACGGTGTGCGACTGCTGGCCGGCAACACCGACCTGCACGACCACATGGAGGCCCGCATCGCCCGATTCGTCGGCGCCGAGGCGGCCGCCGTCTACTCCAGCGGCTACCTGGCCAACGTGGCCGCGATCTCGGCGCTGCTTGGCCGCGACGACGTGGTGGTCTGCGACAAACTCGACCATGCCAGCATCGTGGACGGATGCCTGCTCTCCGGGGCCCGCTTCGTTCGGGTGCCGCACAACGACATCGAGGCCTTCGAACGGGCCCTGGCCAAGGTGCCCGCCTCGGTCAGCAAGCTGGTGGTCGTCGACGCGGTCTTCAGCATGGATGGCGACGTCATCGACCTGCCGCCGCTCGTGGACGCCTGCCGGCGCCACGGTGCCTGGCTCATGGTAGATGAGTCCCACTCGCTGGGTGTGCTGGGCGACCGCGGGCAGGGGATCGAGGCCCACTTCGGCCTGCCCGGGGTCATCGACGTCAAGATGAGCTCCCTGTCGAAGAGCATCCCGTCGGCTGGTGGCCACATCGCCGGCTCCCGGGACCTGGTCACGTATCTCAAACATGCCTCACGCGCGTTCGTGTTTTCCGCGGCACTGCCCCCGGCCAGCGCGGCGGCCATTCTGGCGTCTCTCGACATCATGGAGGCGGAGCCAGAGCGGGTGACGCGCGTCCAGGCCCTGTCGCGGCGCCTGCGCTCGGCACTGCGGGCCGGCGGAATCCCGGTGCGGGAGGACCCGACGCCGATCGTGCCGGTCATCACCGGCGACGACGAGGCGGCCATGCGGATCGCCCGCTACCTGGACGATCACGACATCTTCGCGCTGCCCATCGTCTCGCCCGCGGTGCCGCCCAAGACGAGCCGTCTGCGCATCACCGTCACCGCCGCACACAGCGAAGCCGACGCGGACCGGATCGCCTCGGCTCTGGTCGCGGCCTGGCACACGGTCATCCCGACTCCTACCACGCCCTGAGCCGCCATCAGGTGTTTAACCGACGGCAGGCCGATCCGGGGCTGGGGGCGCAGGACCCTGGGCAGGAGCGCCCGCATCCCGCTCCTAATCAGCGAAGCGAGGGGACTGTTCGTGGCCCAGCGGCTGGGGCCGTGCGGGGTCCCAGACGATCCCCTGAAAGGGGGAGCCGGGTGTGAGTGACTTCCTGAACATCATCTGGATCCTGCTCCTGTTGCAGGCCTTCATCCCGTTGTTCCAGCGCCAGATGCTGGCCGCGCGCCGGCTCGCGATGATCCGCCTGCTGGAGCGCAAGCGTCAGTCGCGGGTCATCACCATGATCCACCGACAGGAGACCATGAGCCTGCTGGGGATTCCCATTGCGCGATACATCGACATCGAAGACTCGGAACTGGTGCTCCGGGCCATCCGGATGACGCCGCCGGAGATGCCCATCGATCTTGTCGTGCACACTCCGGGGGGCCTGGTACTGGCTGCGGAACAGATCGCCTGCGCGCTCAAGCGCCACAAGGGAAAGGTGACCGTGCTGGTGCCGCACTATGCCATGTCCGGGGGCACGCTGGTGGCGCTGGCCGCGGACGAGATCGTGATGGATCCGGACGCAGTGTTGGGTCCGGTGGACCCACAGTTGGGCAGCCAGCAGGGCGGCTACTACCCCGCTGCCTCGATCCTCAAGGCGCTGGACCAGCCGAATCCCAACCGCGACGACCACACGCTGATCCTCGGAGACATGGCCAGGAAGGCGATCGATCAGGTCCGCGAGACCGTGCGCACGCTGCTGCTCGAGCACCACAGCCCCGAGAAGGCGGCCGAGATCGCGTCGATGCTGAGCGAAGGTCGCTGGACCCACGACTACCCCATTACCTATGAAGAAGCCAGGGAGTTGGGGCTGCTGGTCAGCGACCGCATGCCGGTGGAAGTCTACCATCTGATGGATCTCTACCCGCAGACGCGCCAGCGGCGGCCCGGCGTGGAGTTCATTCCGGCACCGTATCATCCAGGAGCGCCTCCACGCGGCGGCGAGCGTTGATGCATCGTCCGTTGGTGGCGGCGATCCACGGAGGCGTGGGCACCGGCCCGACGATCTCGCTGGGGAGGTCGTCAGTGTAGCGCGAAGGGCTCTCCTGGTTTCAACGAGTGGAGGGGATCGAGATGGGGGACCAGTTCCCGAAGGTCAAGGCGGCGGTCGTGCAGGCCGCCCCGGTGTTGATGGACCGCGAAGCGACCATCGAGAAGGCCAGCCGGCTCATCGACGACGCCGCCGGAGCGGGCGCACGGCTGATCGTGTTCCCCGAGGCGTTCATTCCGGCCTATCCCTGGGGCGTCCGATTCGGGACACACGTGGGCGGCCGCAGCTCGCCGGGCCGAGCGGCCTGGGCGCGGTACTGGGCCAACGCGGTGGAGGTGCCGAGCCCCGCCACCGAAGCGCTCGGCGCGGCCGCGCGGCGCGCACAGGCCTACCTGGCCATCGGCGTCATCGAGCGCGATGCGGCCTACAGCCGCGGCACGCTGTACTGCACGCTCCTCTACTTCGGCCCCGATGGGAGCCTGCTGGCCAAACACCGCAAGCTGATGCCCACCGCGGCCGAGCGGTACATCTGGGGCAGCGGCGACGGGAGCACGTTGCCCGCCCTCGCCACGCCGTACGGCCGGCTCGGCGGGCTCATCTGCTGGGAGAACTACATGCCGCTGGCGCGCATGGCCATGTACGCCAAGGGTGTGGAGCTGTACGTGGCGCCCACGGCTGACTCGCGTGAGCGGTGGCAGGCCACCATCCGGCACATCGCCCTGGAGGGCCGGTGCTTCGTCCTGTCGTGCTGCCAGTACGTGACGAAGGACATGTATCCTCCGGATTTCGAGGTGGCCGACGAACTCGCCTCCGCACCCGAGGTGCTCTCGATGGGCGGGAGTGCCATCGTCGCGCCGCTGGGGGACTACCTGGCCGGACCGCTGGTCGGGCAGGAAGGGATGCTACTGGCCGATCTGGATCTGTCACTGGTCGCCCAGGGCAAGTTCGATTTCGACGTGACCGGACACTACGCCCGGCCGGACGTGTTCCGCCTGGTGATCAACGAGCAGCCGGCGCCGCCCGTGCAGACCCTGACGCCGTCCTAGGTGCCGCGCGCTCCTGGCGGCTTCGGCCGTGGCGGCAGATTGCGCGACGACCAGTCGTAGGCCGGGGAGTACCGATCGTAGTGGACGACCTCCTTGAGCGGCCGCCAGGGACGCTCGCGCGGCGGTTCATCGCCGTGGCCCAGGACGACCATGCCGATCGGGACCACGTGCGGGGGCAGTCCCAGGACCGCCTGGACGTGCTCCTCGTGCAGGTCGCCGATGAAGCCGCAGGCCAACCCCTCGTTGACCGCGCTCAGCATGAAGAGCAGCGCGGCGTACGCCACGTCCATGTAGAGGTACTTGCCGGCACCACGGGCGCCGTAGCGCTCGGCCTCGCGCAGTAGATTCCCGCAGAAGACCACGGTGACCTGACCGGCATCAGGTCGGGCCCCGCGGCTCCACGACGCGGCCGACAGTTCCGCGCGCACCTGGGGATCGCGGACGACGACCAGTTCCAGGGGCTGTGTGTGCCCGGCGCTGGGCGCACGCTGCGCGGCGCGCAGCAGCTGTCGCAGGACTGCCTCGGGTACCGGCTGGTCGGTGAAGTGCCGGACCATGCGGCGGCGGCGCAGCACATCTCTGAAGTCCACGGCCGCCATCTTCTCCTCGGCGACAGACGACCTCTGCGCCCGTGCCGATGCAGGGCGAAGCGGACCGAAGGGCACGCATTTGACGCCCGCAGTGGGCGGGCACTAGCATGAAGTGTATTCGTCTGGGGGTGGCCCATGGCCGACCGTACCGTGATCGTGACGGGCGCGTCCAGCGGTATCGGTGAGGCGGTGGCTCGCGCGTTCGGCCGCGCCGGCGACCGCGTGGTCCTCGTGGCGCGGCGGGTCGACCGGCTCGAGGCACTGGCCGCCGACCTGCCAGATAGCCTGGTGGTGACCGCTGACCTCTCGCGCCCCGACCACGTTGCCCGGGTCGCCGATGCCACGCTGTCCCGCTTCGGAGTGATCGACGTGCTCGTCAACAACGCCGGGCTGGGCCGATACGACTGGCTGGAGCGGCTCTCCCACGAGGACATCGTCGGCCAGGTGGACGTCAATCTCGTAGCGCCCATCCTGCTGACGCGCGCCGTGCTGCCGGCCATGCAGCGTCAGCGCCGCGGCGTGATCATCAACATCTGCTCGGTCGCCGGCAAGATCGGGACGCCCACCACATCCATCTACAACGCCACCAAGTTCGGCCTGGACGGGTTCAGCCAGGCGATGCGTCGCGAGTTGCTGCCGCAAGGCATTCACGTCTGCGTCATCTATCCGGGACCGACGTCCGGGACCGAGTTCGGGGCCCAGGCGAAGCGCGTGACGGTACGTGGTGCGAGCGCGCCCTGGCTGCGCACGACCACCGAGGCGGTCGCCCGGGCGATCGTGGATCTAGCAGACCGACCGCGGCCCCGGCGGGTAATCCCGCCGATCTACGGTGTGATGATCGCCGTCAACCACGCCGCGCCGGCCCTGGTGGACCGGTTGGTTGCGCGGGCGACGGCCGCTGCGCGGAGGGGGGCGGGAGCGTGATCTTCGCGGCGCGTCCGAACCGTCCCACGAACCTGACCGCGCGGGGCCCCGTGCGCGTGGGGCGATCGTACGCCCAGGCCAGAATCCTCATTCCCTCCCTCAATGGGTAGTCGAGGCGTGAGCGCTCACCGGGACCCGACGTGTCGATGCTTCCCGGGCCGACGCCGCACGCGGACTGGAGCAGACGGTCCAGGTGCTCCAGGAACACCGGCGGGCCCACGAACGCCAGGGAGCGGAGCCCCCGTGGCGATGGCGTCCTCGCCCCCGAGCCACCAAAGGGCGGGCGCAGACGGCTCCCCTCGAGGTAGCCCCGCACGAAGTCGGGCAAGCAGGTCGGTGGGATGAACTCCACGGGAACCACCGACTCGGCCGCCGTGCCCGCGATGCCCCACTGGCGGAGGACCTCGACCAGATGGCGATCCCGCACGTAGGCCTGGCGGCCGTCGAGGTTGCTGTCGGCCAGCTCCACGGCGGCGTGCCCGATGACTAGGTCGTGGAGGAGCGTCTCGATGTGCGGCTCATCCGCGGGATGGATGGCCAGGATCAGTGTGCTGTAGGCGTGCTGGCCCAGGACGCGGCCAGCTGCGGCGATGTAGCCCAACCAGTAGATCTGCACCGGCGCGTCCGACGGTAGCTCGTGACGGGCCAACCCGTAGGGCGTGGCTAGCCCGCAGACCTGACTCGTCGCCTTGAGGAAGCCCGCCACCACCAGCGGCGGCAGACCGTGCTCGGCGGCAATCTCGGCCGTCGACAGCCCGGCCGCGTACTCGGCATGGATCTGATAAATGATCCGAGGATCGGGCCTGAAGGCATTCGTCTGGAGGGATCTCACCTACCAAGTGTAGCACTTCTGGGGATCTGGCGCCCTCGGGCAGCGCTGGCGCCGTCATCTGCATATGGTCGCTGGGGCAGGAGCGGCCACGCCGCGCCCCGAACCCTCTGCAGCGTTTGCACCCACGCCCGGGGGAGTCGCGGTGAGCCCTGTTGTCCGATGGATCGACATCTGCACGCTGGCCAGCGGCGCGCCCCTGCGCG
The DNA here is from genome assembly GCA_031459535.1 of Candidatus Fervidifonticultor quintus. Classification (GTDB taxonomy): domain Bacteria; phylum Sysuimicrobiota; class Sysuimicrobiia; order Sysuimicrobiales; family Humicultoraceae; genus Fervidifonticultor_A; species Fervidifonticultor_A quintus. The sequence continues at coordinate 130,698 of JAVKIJ010000001.1, forward strand.
TGGCTGTCCATGAGATCGCCGGGGCGCGCGACGGTCCGACGCTGGGTGTCTCGGCGCTGATCCACGGCGACGAGATCACCGGGCCCGAGATCGTCCGCCGGCTGGTCCGGGCGCTCGATCCCGACCGGCTGCGCGGCCGGGTGCGGCTGGTGCCGGTGGCCAACCCGCTGGCCTTCCAGGCCCTGACGCGGGGCATGCCCCTTGCGGTCGAGAACAGCAACCTCAACCGGGTCTTCCCGGGCGATCCGGCGCTGGACCTGCCGGCGCGGCTGGCCCACGCCCTCGAGACTGAGTTCATCGACGGCCTCACCCATCTGGTAGACCTTCATGCCGGCGGGACCTTTCCGATCGTGGACTACTGCATCAGCCTCCGCGATCTAGACATGGCGCTGGCGTTTGGCCAGCGGGTGGTCCGACAGGTGGAAGGCTACGCGGGCACGATGGGTGCCCTGGCCGCGGCCAGGGGCAAGCCCACCCTGGTGGCCGAGCTCGGCGGTGGCTATGTCCTCGATGACCAGTACGTCGAGATGGGGATGCGGGGCGTGCTCAACGTCATGCGCCACCTGGGCATGCTGGACGGCCGGCCCCAGCTTCCGGACTCGCAGACCGTTGTGCGGGAGGTCGCCACGCTGCGTCCCGGGCACGGCGGGCTGCTCTACTCGCACGTCGGCCCTCAGCAGATGCATCAAGAGGTCCCGGGAGGCGCGGTGCTCGGCAGCGTCATCTCTCCGTTCACCTTCGACACGCTGGAGGAGCTGCGGGCGCCATTTGCGCGCAACGTGCTCCTCCTGTTGCGCTCGGGGATCACCGCCGTCAATCCCGGAGACTACGCCTACATGCTGGGAAATCTTGAGGGCGCCCGGACCGTTGCACACCCATAGCACGGGGAGCACAGGCTGAAGGGGGGAGCGACATGCCACGTCGGATGAAGCGCCGCCAGTTCCTGGCAGAGACCACCAAGACCGGACTCGGGCTGTTCGCGCTGGCACAGCTCGGAGGTGTGACCCTGGGGCTGGCCCAGGACGCGTCAGCGGGTGGCACCGAGCGGCTGACCCTGTTCGTCTGGTCAGGCCTCAACCTGCCCACCGTGGCCCATGAGGTGGCCAGGTTCTACATGCAGAACCATCATGGGGTCACCATCGACGTCCTCGAAGGTCAGAACTTCGAGATCTACCCCAAGATGGTCAGCACCCGGAAACTGACGCCGGATCGGCCGCTGGTCCACTTCGGCTACAGCAACACCCAGTTCACCTATCAGGGTGACGTGGACGACCTGTGGGAGTCCCTCGACCTGCGCAACATTCCCAATGCCGCCAACATCGCCGATGCCTACAAGCGACCGGGCAACAGGGGGATCGGGTTCTCCATCGCCCCAGTCGGCCTGATGTACAACACCAATTTTGTGAAAGAACCGCCCACCAGCTGGACCGATATGTGGCACCCGCGGTTCCGCGGCAAACTCACCTCGATCAAGTATGCGTGGTACGCCAACGGCCTGGTCATCGCCGCCAGGCTGAACGGTGGGAGCGAGAAGAACATCGACCCGGGGTTCAAGCTGTGGAGCGAGCGCGCCAGTCAGTTCGTGGCTTTTGCCAACAGCAACGTGGAGACCCGGGACCTGGTGGTGCGGGGCGACGCCTGGATCGCCGCCATGTTCGGCGGCAACGTGCTGGCGTGGAAGGAGCAGGGCGCTCCCATCGACTTCGCGATCCCGCGGGAGGGGACCATCGCCTTCCCGCTCTTCCTGGTGGTCGTCAAGGGGGTCAGCCCGCAGCAGAAGCGGATCGCCGAGGACGTGATCAACC
>JAVKIJ010000010.1:0-53188 GCA_031459535.1 Candidatus Fervidifonticultor quintus
GACTACACGTACAATGCCCAGCACAACCTGACCGGCGTCCGCCGGGCCGTGGGGACGGCGGAGGAGGCGCTGACCCAGTACACGTACACCGCCTGGGGCGGGGTCGCGTCGGTGGTCGACCCGCGCGGGAACACCACGACCTGCGCCTACACGGCGCGGCGGCAGGTGCAGGCGGTGACGCCGCCGGCGGGTGGGGCGACGACCTTCGGCTACAACGCGGCGGACGACCAGGTCACGATGACCGACGGCAACGGCGGAACGTGGACCACAGCCTACAACGCCAGCCGGCTGCCCGTCAGCGTCACCGATCCGCTGGGCCACGTGATCCGCCACGAGTACGACGCCAACAGCAACCGCACCCGGACCACTGATGCCAAGAACCAGGCCACGACCTTTGTCTACGATGCGGCGAACCGGCTCACGCAGGCCACCGACGCCCTGGGTCAGAGCACCGCGTACACCTATGACGCCGCCGGGAACCGCGTCTCGATGGGGGACCGCAAGGGGACGACGCACACGTACTCCTACGATCAGGCCGACCGCCTGACCCAGGTGAGCGCGGGCGGGCTGACCGTCTCGTATGTCTATGATGCGAACGAGAACCGCACGGAGCTCACCGACGCCGGGGGCGCGACGACCTTCACCTACGACAGCCTGGACCGGCTCACCCGGACGACCTATCCGGACGGCCGCAGCGTGCAGGTCGCCTACGACCGGGCCGGCAACCGCACCCGCCTGACCTACCCGGACGGGACCTCGACGATGACCTACGGCTATGACGCAGCCAACCGGCTGACCCAGATGGCGGTGGGGACGCTCACCTGGCAGGTGGCCTACGACGGGGCGGGGAACCGGACGGCGCTCATCCAGCCCAACGGCACGCGCACCGACTACACCTACCTGGCCAACCACTGGCTGGCCTCGATCACCCACAAGTGTCCCAATGGCGCCGTCTATCAGTCCTTCACCTACACCTATGATGCGAACGGGAACCGCCTCACGCAGGTCGACGGGACCGGGACGACGACCTTCACCTATGACGCTCTGAACCGCCTCACCGCGGCGGCCTATCCGGGGAGCTACGGGAGCTGGGCCTGGGCCTATGACGCGGTGGGGAACCGCACGAGCCAGACGGCGCCCGGCGGGACGACCCTTTACAGCTACGACGCGAACAACCGGCTGCTCCAGGCCGGGGGGGTGAGCTACAGCTACGACGCCAACGGGAACCTGGTCAGCACCTCGGCGGGCCAGAGTTTCCGCTGGGACGCCTTCAACCGCCTGACGCAGGCCAGCGGGTCGGGCGGGACGGTGAGCTACCGCTACAACGGGGACGGGCTGAAGGTGCGCCGCAGCGGGCCGGAGGGGGTGACGGTCTACTACTATGACGGGCTCCGGCCGATCTGGGAGACGACCGGCTCGGGGGCGCTGAAGGCGCGGCTGGACCGGGACCTCTTCGGCAACCTCCTCTCCCGCCGCGAGGCCAACGGGACCCGCCGCTACTTCGCTCATGACGGGCTGGGCGGGCTGACGGCCATCACCGACAGTGCCGGGGCGCCGCTGGCGAGCCTGGTCTACGACGCCTGGGGGAACCTGCGTTCGTCCAGTGGGACGTGGAATGGAGGCAACTATCGGTTCACTGGCGCCGAGCTGGACCCGGCGACCGGCCTCTACCACATGGGGGCGCGGTTCTATGATTCGGGCCAAGGGCGCTGGCTTAGCGAGGATCCCATCCAGGGCGACTTGTTCGAGGCCGCAACGCTTAACTTCTACACGTATGCAAAGAACAATCCCGCAAACTACGTAGATCCCTCTGGTCTTGTGTCGTGTGACCAGGCATGCCTCGAGGCCCTGAATCAACAACGGCAAACCATCGTAAAGAATCTGCTGTCGCTGCTAGGGGACTCGGTAGAGGCAGCCGCCAAATACTTGAGGGACTTGTAGAAGGGCCTTGAGGAGCTCAATGATCCCGAGTTTGCAGCGAAGGCGACAGCGTGGCTCGCGGGGATCACAGGAACGCTTTCGGTCGCGTTCATGTTTACAGGGAACGCACCTGTGGCCACAGGATTCGGGGTCGCTCCTATAGCCTTCACGGCAGCAAACATGCGCTTCACGGCCATGATGGCTAATCGAGGACAGGTTGCTGGGCTTGACTACTACTTCGCGCAAGCATGGAACGCAGCTGGCCTGCTGTCCGGTGGTGCTGGTCTATTTGCCGGAGCGATTCGATTCGCTCCTGGGATGCGCGTTCCATCCGTCAGGCAGGGCATGCTCTTGGCAGCTGCCGTTATTGCCAGGGTTTTCGGATGGGGAGGAATTGCCCTTGCGAATCCCCCCTAGCAGGATGCCGAAAGGAGGATCTACATCTTGTGGCTTCACAAGATGGGCGCCTCCGTGTACAGTCTGCTCAAAGCGCAACAGCCAGTGGCCTCTTCGAAGGAGCAGACGACGATGCGCGGCGATAACCTCGACCAGACCGGCGTGTTCAGCTACATCTCCCCCGAACAGCGTGTGCCCCAGGACCATCCCCTGCGCGTTATTCGGGAGATGGTCGATCGGATGCTGGTGGATCTCTTGCCCGAGTTTGACCGCTGGTATGCGCGCACCGGACGCCCGGCGGTGCCGCGCGAGAAGTTGCTGAAAGCCTTGCTGCTGCAGGTCCTCTACACGGTGCGTAGCGAGCGGCTGCTCATGGAGCAGTTGGACTACAACTTGCTGTTTCGCTGGTTCGTGGGGCTGAACATGGACGACCCCGTGGGGGACCCCACGACCTTTGCGAAGAACCGGCAGCGGCTGCTGGACGGGGAGATTGCCGAGCGGTTCTCCGATCGGGTGCTGGCGCAGGCCCGCGTGCAGAATTTGCTGTCGGATGAGCACTTCGCCGTCGACGCGACGCTGATCGAGGCGTGGGCGAGTTTGAAGAGCTTCCGCCGGAAAGACGGCGGCGATGAGCCGCCGCCGGACGACCCGGGCAACCTGACGGTCAACTTCCCCGGAGAGCGCCGCAGCAACGCGACTCACGCGCGTACGACCGTCCCGGAGGCGAAACTGGCCCGGCGCGGTCCGGGGCGCGAAGCCAAATTGGCCTATCAGGGCCATGTAGGTGATGGAGAATCGCCATGAGCTGGTGGTGGCGGCCCGCGTCACGCCGGCGACGGGCGCGGCCGAGCGGGAAACGGTCGTGCGCCTGGCGGCCGCAGTGCAGCGACGGGGTCGCGGGTCCGTGGGAGCCAATAAGGCCTACGATGCGCGGGAGTTTGTGGCCGCGCTGCGGGCGCCGGGGCTCACGCTCCACATCGCCCAGAACACGCGCGGCCGCGCGAGTGCCATCGATGGGCGCACCACGCGGCATCCCGGCTACGCAGTCAGCCAGCGGATCCGCAAGCGGGTCGAGGAGATCTTCGGCTGGCTGAAGACCGTGGGGCTGCTGCGGAAGACCCGCCATCGGGGCGAGGCCAAAGTCAACTGGGTCTTTGTCTTCACCACCGCCGTCTACAATCTGATCCGCATCCGCACCATCAGCGCGGCCCTGACATGAAGGACGCAGCCCCCGGCCGAGGGGGGCGAAAGCAACAGAGCACCGCCAGACGGCTGGAGGAGAGAGGCTCGGCCAGCCTGTAGAAGGAAAGCCAGAGGTCGGAGTGAGCATCATGCTGTGCATTAACATTCGAATTTCAGCATCCTGCTAGGCATGCACACCGACGCTCGGGCGGGCCGCCCCTGGAAGACCTCCTCCCTCGCGCGGGGGCTCTACGTGGTGGCCATGCTGATCGTGGCGTTCTTCGCGCTGTTTCCCCTCTACTGGACGGTCGCCACCGCTCTCAAGCCGGGAGAGATGCCGTTCGCCATCCCGCCGGCGTGGCTGTTCCGTCCCAGCCTGGAGCACGTGCGCTTCGCCTTCGGAGAAGGCAGCATCGGCATGCAGCGGGCATTTCCCAACAGCCTGCTCATCGCGACGACCAACACCCTGCTCAGCGTATTGATCGGTGGGGCGGCTGCCTACGGGCTGGCTCGGTTCCCGATCCGTGGCAAGAAGCACCTCTGGTTCTGGATCATCTCCAACCGGATGCTCACCCCTGTGGCCCTGGCGCTGCCGTTCTTCCTGCTGGGCAACTCGCTGGGGATACTGGACACTCGCCTGATCCTCGTCCTGACGTATCTGACATTCAACGTCCCGCTGGTGGTATGGATCCTTGTCGGGTTCTTCCAGACCATCCCCTCGTCCCTGGATGAGGCCGCCCGGATTGACGGCGCCTCTCAGTGGGCGATATTCGCCCGGATCGCTGTGCCGCTGGCATTGCCCGGCGTCGCGGTCGCCGCGATCTTTACCTTCATCTTTGCCTGGAATGAGCTGATGTTCGCCCTGGTACTGACGCGAGAGAGCGCGCGCACCATGCCGGTGTTGACCACCGCTTTCATCACCGGGCTGGGAACCCGTTGGGGACCGATGGCTGCCACATCAACCGTCACCGTGCTCCCGATCATGATTCTGAGCCTCTCAGTCTCGCGCTACATCGTCCGCGGGCTCACCCTCGGCGCGATTAAGTAGGACAGATCGGCACGTGGGCAGGTGGTGGGTGTGACGCTGGGGATCAACGCGGCCTTCACCATCAAGCGCTGGCCCGAGCCCGAAGTCTGGCTGGCGCTGGTTAGGGAACATCTGCAACTGGACCTGGTCCAGTTCTCCCTGGACCAGCTCGACCCTCGGGGAGTGCCGTCTGCGATCCTGCCCGAAGCGGCCCGGATACGCCGGGAGGCGGAGCGGCTGGGCGTCACGATCCACAGCGCGCAGGTGGGCTTGGCGGGTTACTCGTTCAACCTGCTCCTGCATCCTGATCCGGCGATCCGCGAGGATGGCTTGCGTTGGTGCCAGGCGGCGGTCCGCCTGGCCGCGGCGGTTGGCGCGCGCGGGTTCGGCGGGCCGTTGGGCGCGCTCAGCGTGCGGGACGCCAGGGATCCCGGCCGCCGTGACATGCTCGTGAAGTGGATGATCGAGGCCATCGGCGGGCTCAGCGAGACGGCGCGCGCCGAGGGCCTGGCCTTTCTCCTCTGGGAGCCGACACCGCTGGCCCGCGAGATACCCTCCAGCATTGACGAGACGCGCTGGTTCCTGTCCCGCCTGGACGCCATAAGCGCCGTGCCCGTGACCCTGTGCCTCGACGTGGGTCATGCCTGCCGGCCTGGCGCGACCGGAGACGATGCCGACCCGTATGCCTGGATCCGTGCGCTGGGCTCCCGCGCCTCGGTGATCCACCTGCAGCAGACCGACGGCCGCCTGGACCGGCACTGGCCGTTCACCGAGCAATACGCCGCCGAGGGCATCATCTCCGCCCAAGCGGTGCGCGCCGCCGTGCGGGACGGTCGCTGCGAGCACGTGCCGCTGGTGCTGGAGATCTTTCACCCGTTCGAAGCCCCCGATGATCAGGTGCTGGCAGACCTCAAGGCCAGCGTGGACTACTGGCGGCGCGCGCTGGCCGCCTGAAGGGAGGGATCCTGTATGGCTGCAGATGTACGCGGGCAGATCATCGAGGAACTGCGGGATGTCTTCCTCGCCATCCGCGAGCCAAGCATCGAGACCCTCGTGGACCGCCTGGCGTCGGCCAAGACCGTGTTCACGTATGGTGTCGGCCGCGAAGGCCTGGTCCTGCGCAGCTTCTGCATGCGCCTGTTCCACCTGGGCCTGGATGCCCACGTCGTGGGCGACATGACCACACCACACCTGGGCCCCGGCGACCTGCTCGTGACCAGCTCGGGGCCGGGGTACTTCTCCACGGTGGCGGCGCTGATGGGCGTGGCCCACAAGAGCGGAGGGAAGGTGCTCATCGTCACCGCCAACCCCGACGCCGAGCTGCCCCGCCAGGCCGACGACGTGGTGGTCATTCCCGGGCAGACCATGGCCGGTGGCACCGCGGAGCGGCCTTCCATCCAACCCATGGGCTCCCTCTACGAGCAGGCGATGTGGTTGCTGTTCGACTACACGGTGCTGGTGCTGGCGCAGCGCCTGGGCCGCTCATTCCGGGAGATGAGCCACCGGCACACGAATATGGAGTAGCCCGGGGCAGCAGCCGACATCGCGCGCACCGGGCAGGAGGCCACACCGATGCAGGCGGCCGTTCTGGACGCTCCGCGCGCGCTCAGCATCCGGGACGTAGGAATGCCAGACCTGCCCGACGGAGCCGTGCTCGTCCGCGTGGAGCTGGCCGGCGTCTGCGGCAGCGACCTCAAGCTGTGGCGGTTCGGATCGCCCCGGCTGCGGTTGCCGGCGGTGATCGGGCACGAAGTCGTCGGCCGGGTGGAGGCGGCACCGGCCGCCTGCCGCCACCTGCGCGGGCAGCGGGTGGTGACGATCATCGACGTGCCGTGCTTCCAGTGCCCCGCCTGTCGCCAGGCACGCTACAACCTCTGTGATCAGGGCCGCGCCATCGGGTGGGAAGTGCCGGGAGGCTTCGCCGAGTTCCTGGCCATCCCCAGCGAGACCGTCGCGGCCGGCGGCGTGCTCACCGTCCCGGAGGGGTTGCGCGCCGAAGAAGCGGTCCTGGCCGAGCCGGTTGGGTGCGCGGTGCGGGGTCAGGAGGCCGCGGGCGTCGGGCCCGAAGACACCGTGCTGGTCATCGGCGCCGGGCCGATGGGCTACCTGCACGCCTGCCTGAGCCGACTACGCGGCGCGCGCCGGGTCATCCTCTGCGATCTGCTCGCCCGCCGGCTCCAGCAGACCGCCGAGGCGCCGGTAGACGCGCGTCTGGTGGTGGGCGACGGGTTCGAGCGTATCGTGCGCGACCTGACAGAGGCGCGGGGCGGCCCGGACGTGGTCATCGTCGCGGCCGCCACTGCCTCGGCCCAGGATCTAGCGGTCAGGCTGGCCGCCAAGCGCGGCCGGGTCAACTTCTACGCCAGCCTGCCCGCCGGTGAAGCCGGCCGGTTCGACATCAATCCCATTCACAACCGTGAGCTCCGCGTGGTCGCCACCCGCAATGCGACCATAGGCGCCATGCAGGCCGCGCTCGGCCTGCTGGCCGCGGGGCGGCTGCCCACCGCGCCGCTCGTGGCGGCGGTCGAGCCGTTTGCTCACCTGCCCGATCTGTTCGCACGGTTCGATGACGCGCAGATCCTCAAACCCATCGTGGCCGTGACCCGGTGATGCGCCGGCAATGACCCCCAGGCCCTGCCCCCCGTACCTGCTCGGCCTCGACGTGGGAACCACGGGCGCCAAGACCGTGCTGGTCGACGCCCGCGGCCGCGTCCTGGCGACACAGACGGTCACCTATCCGCTGCTCGTGCCTCGCCCCGGCTGGACCGAGCAGGACCCCGCCACGTGGTGGGATGCAGCCTGCGCCAGTATCCGCGCCGTGCTGGAACGGTCGGGAGTGTCGGCGGCGTCTGTGGCGGCGGTAGGCCTGACCGGACAGATGCATGGCCTCGTGGCGCTGGACCGCCGCGGGGAAGTGCTGCGGCCGGCCATCCTGTGGAACGACCAGCGCACCGCCAGCGAGTGCGCGTGGATCACTCGACAGGTCGGTGCCGACCGCGTGCTGGCGCTGACGGGCAACCCGGTGCTCACCGGCTTCACCGCCCCGAAGATCGTCTGGATGCGGCGCCACGAACCCGAACTCGCCGCCCGCATCGCGCACATCCTCCTGCCCAAAGACCACGTCCGCTACCGGCTGAGCGGCCTGTTCGTCTCAGACGTCGCCGACGCGTCCGGCACCTCGCTGTTCGATGTGAGGGCGCGAAGATGGTCCGCTGAGATGCTGGCCGCCCTCGACATTCCCTCGCCGTGGCTGCCCGAGGTGGTGGAGTCGCCGACGGTGACAGGTACCGTGACCGCTGATGCCGCACGGGCTACGGGTCTGGCGCCGGGCACGGCCGTGGTGGCCGGCGCGGGCGACCAGGCGGCCCAGGCCGTGGGTACCGGCGTTGTCGAACCCGGCATCATTTCGGTGACCATCGGGACCTCCGGCGTGGTGTTCGCGCATCTGGACACCGTGCAGGTTGATGCGCTCGGCCGGACCCACACGTTCTGCCATGCGGTGCCCGGTCGCTGGCACGTCATGGGGGTCATGCTGTCCGCGGGTGGGTCGCTGCGCTGGCTGCGGGATGCGCTGGGCGACGCGGCCTGGGATGTCTGTGGCGCGGATCCGTACGACCTGATGGCGGCCGAGGCGGAGCGCATCCCGCCCGGCTCCGAGGGTCTCCTGTTCCTGCCGTATCTGACCGGCGAGCGGACGCCGCACGCCGATCCCCACGCGCGGGGCGCCTTCGTGGGGCTGACCTTGCGCCACGGCCGGGGCCACCTGGTCCGCGCGGTGATGGAAGGTGTCGCCATGGGGCTGCGTGATGCCCTGGAGATCATCCGCGGTATGGGTGTACCGGTCAACCAGGTACGCGCCTCCGGAGGCGGCGCGCGCAGTCCGCTGTGGCGTCAGATCCTGGCCGATGTCTTCGACTCAGAGCTGGTGACGGTGACGACCACCGAAGGGGCGGCCTACGGCGCCGCGCTGCTGGCCGGCGTGGGCAGCGGGTGCTTCGACACCGTGGAGTCCGCGTGCAGGCAGGCGGTCGGCATCAGTGAGCGGACGTCGCCGCAGCCCGCGCATGTCCGGCGCTATCAGGAGCTCTACGAGCGGTACGGGACGCTCTACCCGCAGTTGCGGCCGGTCTTCCAGAGTCTGACGGCGATCGACTAGCTCACCTGCTGCATGATCTCATCGGGGATGTCGAAGTTGGCGTGGACCGCCTGGACGTCGTCATGCTCTTCCAGCGCGTCCATCAGGCGCAGCACCTGCTGCGCGTCCCTGCCCTCGACCCGCACGGTGTTCTTGGGATGCATGGTGATCTGCGCGCCGGTCACGACGAAGCCCCGGGCAAGCAGCGCCCCCCGGACCTTGTAGGTCTCCTCGGGCTTGGTCACGACCTCGAAGCCGTCGTCCGTGGTACGAACGTCCTCGCCGCCAGCCTCAAGCGCCGCGAGCAGCACGTCGTCCTCGGTGTGACCTTCCTTCGCTACGGTGACAATGCCCTGTCGCTCGAACATCCACGCCACCGATCTACCTCCCAGGCTCGCCCCGTGCCTGGTGAAGATCGCCCGGATCTCGCCGGCGGTGCGGTTGCGATTGTCGGTGAGCGCCTCGACCATGACCGCCACGCCCCCGGGCGCGTAGCCTTCGTAGATCACGGTCTCGTAGGTGGCGCCGGCCAGCTCGCCCGCACCGCGCTGGATCGCGCGCTGGACGTTGTCGTTGGGCATGCCCGCCTCGCGGGCTCGCTCGATGGCCGTCCGCAGCCGCGCGTTAGCGTCGGGATTGCTGCCGCCCTCCTTGGCGGCGACCATGATCTCACGGGAGATCTTGGAGAACAGCTTCCCGCGGACCTGGTCCATCCGTTGCTTCTTGATCTTGATGTTGTGCCACTTGGAGTGCCCGGACATGCTCTCGGACCCCCTTCTAACGGTTAACGGTTCACCGGGGCATCGGGCGGGTGACCGTCCGTCACCGTGATGGTTCGCGACGCGCGGGCGCCGTTGAGGCCGAGCGCGGAGACCGCGATGAGGTATTGCGTCCCCACGGCGCGGTAGGCCGGGCGGAACTCGTAGACAAAGCGGCCCTCGGCATCGGTCTGCATCGCCACCTCCGCCACCCTGGCCCCACCGCCGACACCGCCCGCAGTCACCACAATGGTAACCATGGCGCCCACGGCTGAGGTGCCCTGGATGACAAACGGCGGCGCCAGGTACGCACCGCTGGCGGGGGTGAGGATAGTCAGCGGGAGTTCCTCGGACGCCGCTGGACCCTGCGCCGCTGCCGGGAGGGCGTACTGAGTGGGCGCCGAAGCGCGGGTGAACACCTCCCGCCGGGGATCGGGGCAATCGCGCGTCGCGAGCTGCCAGCTGCCCGCGCACACCGTGGCCACCACCACGCCCTCGGGCGGCGTCCAGTCTTCGGGGGGATCGGAGGCCGTGGCGACCTTCATGAAGGACGCCCAGATGCGCGCCGGGATCATGCCGCCCGTGACGCGGTTCATGGGGCTGTTGTCGTCGTTGCCCACCCAGACCGCCGCCGATAGGCGCGGTGTGTACCCGATGAACCAGGCGTTGCGGTAGTCGTCGGTGGTGCCGGTCTTGCCGGCCGCGGGCTTGCCGATGTTGGCCGCGGTCCCGGTGCCGTGCCTGATGACCCCCTTCAAGATATCGGTCATCACGTAGGCCACATCGGCGGGGATGCCCACCTGCCGGTGCGGCCGGTGGTCCTCCAGCACCTTCCCTCGAGCATCGACAACCTTGACGACGGACAGCGGCCTCACCCGCAACCCGCCGTTGGCCAGCGTCGCAAACGCCGTCGCCATCTCCAGCGGGGTCACATCGGCCGAGCCCAGGGCCAGCGACAGGTGCGGAGCCAGCGGGCTCTCGATGCCCATCGCCCGGGCCGTCTCCGCCACCTTCTGCGGGCCCAGTTCATAGGTCATGCGGGCCGCGGGTACGTTGATCGACCGCTCGACTGCCCGCCGCAGCGTTACTGGTCCGGAGAACTTCCCGTCATAGTTCTTCGGCGACCAGTCCCGCGCGCCGGCGATGCGGTAGGTCACCGGTGAATCGTCGAGGATACGCGTCGGCGGGATGCCCTCGGCGATCGCCGTGGTGTACACGAACACCTTGAACGCCGAACCAGGCTGGCGGCGAGCCTGCCAGGCGCGGTTGAACTGGCTGGCGGCGAAGTCCACTCCGCCGATCATGGCGCGAATGGCGCCGGTGCGGGGATCGACGGCCACCAGCGCTCCCTGCTCGATCTTCAGCCTGGCGCGACGGGCGGCGGCGATGCCGTCTCGCACCGCGCGCTCCGCCGCGGCCTGCATACCGGGGTCTAGCGTGGTGTAGATCTGCAATCCGCCCTTGTAGACCAGGTCCTCGCCGAAGCGCTCGAGCAACCGTGGCAGGATATGTGAGACGAAGTACGGTGCCCTGATCCCGGCCAGTCCCGCGTTGGTCGCGGGCGCCAGCGTGATCCTGGCCGCGCGGGCTCTGGCGGCCTCCTCGGTGCTGATGTAACCCGAGGCGGCCATCCGGGCCAGCACGATCTCCTGCTGCTGCTTCGCCCGGGCGAAGCTCCGGTACGGCGAGTAGACCGAGGGCGCCCGGATCAACCCGGCCAGCAACGCCGCTTCAGACAGCGTCACGTCCCTGACCGACTTCCCGAAGTAGACGCGCGCGGCCATTTCCACACCGTAGGCGCCCTGGCCGAAGTAGACCTGGTTGAGGTAGCGCTCGAGGATCTCTTCCTTGGTCAGCCGGCGCTCGATCTCAAGCGCCAGGAACACCTCGGCCAGTTTGCGGCTGACGGTCCGCTCCTGGGTGAGGAACAGGTTGCGCGCGAGCTGCTGGGTGATCGTGCTGCCCCCCTCCACCACCTCGCCTTCGCGCACGTTGCGCCACAGGGCACGGATGATCCCGCGCGGATCCACCCCTCGATGGGCGTAGAACCGCTCGTCCTCCATGGCCAGCACGGCCTGCCGCATGACGGGCGGGATCTCGGTGAGCGGCACGAGCTGCCGGTTCTCTCGGAAGAGGGACGCAATGAGCTCTCCGTTGGCCGCGTAGATGCGGGTTGCCTGGCTGGGCGGCTCGTAGAGCCGCGAGACGTCCCGCACCTGGGCCCCGATGGCCACCGCGGCGCCGACGGCCAGGCCGCCGGCCAGCAGCACGAGGACGGCCAGCAGCAGCAACGCCCACAATGCGCCTCTCCACGACAGCCGCCCGCGTCGGAGGCGGCGGGCCTGGAACTTCCGGGTGGCAGACGATACGCGCCTGGGCGACATACAGTAACCGGGCGGCCGCGAGGACCGGACCCGCCCTATTCTAGCACAGACCAGCGCGCGGCCTGTCCCACTCCCTGCGCGCGTCCGCAGCGTGCCGTGCAGGGCGGCCTTGACCTCGCTCCGCGGCCCGTGCTACGGTCGCGCTATCGTGAGCACGCTGCCGGGGCGTCCCGTGGTGATCAAGGTGGGTACGACCACCCTGTGCGGCTCGACCGGTCGCCCGCAGCCGGTCCGGCTGTCGGCGATCTGCTCGCAACTGGCGGCGCTGCACCGGGGCGGCCGGTCGGTGGTGTTGGTGACCTCGGGAGCTATTGCCACCGGCGCCGCCGAGATGGGCCGGTCGGTCCGCGGGCTGTCCATGCCCGATCGCCAGGCGCTGGCCGCCGTGGGGCAGCCGCTGCTCATGCGCGCGTACACCCGCGCCCTGGCCGCCCGGGGCATCCGCGTCGCCCAGGTGCTGCTCACCGGCGACGACCTCGCCGTGCGGCGGCGCTACCTCAACGCGCGGCACACCATCACCGTCCTGCTGCGCCAGCGCGTGATCCCCATCGTCAATGAGAACGACACCGTGGCCACCGACGAGATTCGCATCGGCGACAACGATACGCTGGCGGCGCAGGTGGCCATCCTGGTGGGCGCGGATCTGCTCGTCATTCTCTCGGATGTGGACGGCCTGTACACCGCCGATCCGCGCCGCAACGGACGTGCGCAGCGCATCTGCGAAGTCACCGGCATCGGGCCCGAGATCGCGCGGCTGGCGCGGCGGAGCAGTTCAGCGGTGGGCACCGGTGGCATGCAGACGAAGATCGCGGCGGCCCGGCTGGCGGGCGCCGCAGGCTGCACCGTGGTGGTCGCCGACGGGCAGACGCCGCGCGTCGCCGAACGGATCGTCGCGGGCGAACGGCTGGGGACGTGGTTTCTCGCCGCGGGGCGCCCCCTGGCAGGACGCAAACGATGGCTGATCGCCAGCGCCCGGCTGCGGGGACGCATTGTAGTGGACGACGGCGCCGCGCGCGCCCTGCGCCACGGCGGCCGCAGCCTGCTGCCCACGGGCATCAGAGAACTGGCGGGAAGTTTCGGTGCCGGCGACTTGGTCGCCGTCGTGGACCAGGCCGGCCGTGAGATCGCCCGTGGGATCGCTGCCCACGACCGAGCGACCCTGGAACGCATGAAGGGACGGCGCAGCCATGAGATCGCCGAGCTGGCCGGGGGCCGCGTTGAGGCCATTCACAGGGACGATCTCGTGCTCTCGCCGGAGCCATAGCCGGTCGAGGCGTCGGCCGTGCGCGTCGAGGTTGCTGACATTCCTGCGGTGGTCGCCCGGGCCCGCACCGCAGCCGCGGCCCTGCGCGTGCTTCCCACGAGCGAGAAGGACCGTGCGCTGCGGACCCTGGCCGACCTGCTGGAAGCCGAGAGCGAGGCCCTCCTGGCGGCCAACGCCGGCGATGTGGCCGACGCCGCATCATCGGGGCGCCGGCCGGCTCTGGTGGACCGGCTCCGGCTGACGCCCGAGCGGATCCGCGCCATGGCGCAGGGTGTGCGGCGGGTGGCGGCCCTGCCCGATCCCGTCGGCGAGATGCTCCATGCCAGAACCATGCCCAACGGCATGCGCCTGGCGCAGATGCGCGTGCCGGTCGGCGTGATTCTCATGATCTACGAGGCTCGACCCAACGTCACCGTGGACGCCGCGGCCCTCTGCGTCAAGGCCGGCAATGCAAGCATCCTCCGGGGCGGACGGGAGGCGCGGCGGTCCAACGCGTTCCTCGGCGGCCTCCTGATGCGGATCGGGCTGCCCGCCGGCACAGTGCAGGTGATCGCGGAGTCCGACCACGACCTGGTGACCGGGCTCCTGCGCGCAGACGGGATTGATCTCTGCATTCCCCGGGGCGGTGAGCGCCTCATCCGATCGGTCGTCGAGCACGCGCGCATGCCGGTGCTCAAGCACTTCAAGGGCGCCTGCCACATGTTCGTGGATCGGGATGCCGACCTGGACATGGCCGGGCGGCTCGTCGTCAATGCCAAGACACACCGCCCCAGCACTTGCAACGCACTGGAGACCCTCTTGATCGACGCGCCCGTCGCCGAGGCGTTCCTGCCTCGCGTGGTGCGCCTGCTGCGCGCCGCAGGCGTTGAGGTGCGCGGCGACGAGCGTACCCGGGCGGTACTGCAGCGCGTGGATCCGCCGCTGGCAGCGGAGGTCGTCCCGGCGACCGAGGCCGATTGGGGCGCGGAGTATCTGGACCTGATCCTGGGCGTGCGCATCACAGACGGTCTCGACGAGGCCCTAGCCCACATCCAGCAGTACAGCACCGGCCTGGCCGACGCCATCGTCACGCAGGATCAGGAGCGGGCGCAACGGTTCGTGGCCGCCGTGGACAGCGCTGCGGTGCTGGTGAACGCCTCGACGCGCCTGGTGGACGGCGGTGAGTTTGGACTGGGCGCCGAGATCGGGATCAGCACCGACCGTATCGGCCCCCGCGGGCCCATGGGGCTGGCGGAGCTGACCTCGCTGAAGTGGGTGGTGATGGGCACGGGGCAGGTCCGCCAGTAGCCGCCGCGTCGTGTGTCGCTAAGCGCCACACCAGGCCAACACCGCCGAAAAGGCAGGTGCCACATTGCCCACAGAATCCCCAGCCGAGGTCCCACGGCCGTCATACGATGGCGCCCGCGCCGGGAGCCTCTCGAAGGCCTCCTGCGATCCCAATCTTGCCGCGGTTCGCACACAAGTAGTCGAAGTGCGCAGGCGATTGCCCCCTTTTCGAATCCAATCCAGGTCCGCATTGTCGTCGAAGATGGCGACCCATGGCACTCCAGCGCTCGCCTCCCGTTCTGCCCCTGTCAGCTTCTTCGCCGGAGATCTCTGCAGCCGGTGCGTCAACGGCTCGCGGCTCAGCCACGCAGCAGTCTGCGCAGCTGAGCCGTCGGTTAGGCGACACCCAATTCGACGAACTCCCCCTTCCGATGGAGGCGGAAGTGGCAAACCCTCTTCCTTCAGGCTCTCGGCATCGGAGGCATCCTACAGCTGACCCGGCATGAACGCTGTCGCGTACCAGAGGAGGGTGATCGCCAGGCCGCGGTAGGGTGTGATGAGTCCGTCCAGCGTGCGCCGAAGGCGGCCGTGGAACTCCACCTTGTGGTGAAGACTGATCAGTGCTGTCTCGAAGGCAAAGCCGACAGAGCCGATGGCGAAGACCACCACCGCAAGCGAGAGCACGGGATTGGTCGACGGCCAAAGCACCGATAGTCCCCGGGCGCAGACCGACCCGTAGGTGATAGCGGCAGCGATTGAGACGACGGGGATCGCGACAGAGGCCAGGGGCTTGACACCGAGAAGAGTGTGCAGCCAGGCCTCCAGCCGGAGAGCGCCGGCCAGAAGGGAGAAAAGGAGGATCCAGGTGGACACACGTGCCAGCGTGGACAGGCCGACGGAGAGGAGAAGCGGGCGCATACCAAGCCAGCTCATCGAGAGGGAGAGGTAGAAGCCAAGGTTGGAGACTAGGTAGAGAATGGAGCGTATGGCCGTCTGATCCGTGGTGGTCGGGGCGTTCAATGCCGCACTGCGCAAGGTGGCAAACATGACGGCCGTCCCCATGAGCATAACGAAGGCAATCAGGAACAGGGCCATCACATCACCAAAATACGGCGTTCGAGCCACACGTGACAGGTTCGCGAGAAAGACGCTTGCGGCAACGGTGAAACCTGCCGAGGGAGAGATAATCGCCGCGTAGGCCCCACTCAGGGAGGCGAGGTCCCACCTCAGGGAGTCCGCGGGGGAGCGACGACCTGTGGCCAGCCATCCGGAGAGGGCAGCTGTAAGAACCACGAGCGCAAAGAGTCCCACTAACCACATGGCCGCCCCCCCCATTCGGCGATGCGCGCTCCCTCGGCAAAGTGCTTCGCTGCCAACGCTCCGGTTCAACGGCGGGCCGCTTGCGGTCCGTCTGTCAAGACCGGTTGTCACTTTCCGCTATGCGCGACGCAAGAGAACTGATCTGCAATCTACCGGGACTTGGCGTAGTCAATCATGCCCTGGAAGTCTACGATGACCGCGGGCTCGTCGCCGACGACCCACGCGTCGTGACCCGATGGAAGAAGCGACACATCGCCCGGCCGGCACTCAAACTCCGTGCCGTCGTCCATTCGGACCTTCAGCACTCCTGAAACGTGATACTGAAAGTGCGCAGCTTCGCAGCTCCTGGTCTTCGCGAGCGGTTGGACCGAGGTCGCCCATCTCCATCCCGGCTCGAAGATGGCACGACCCACCGTCGCTCCCCCGACCTTGACCAGTTCCAGTCGGCCTTTCGGGAATTCACGAACCTCGTCCGGCTCACCGAAGCTCTTGAGTTCTGCCTTCTCCATCTTGCGCCTCCTGCTCGCTCGATTGTGGAGCAACTGGCTCACAGGCCGACGTACACGGCCAACGCATGGACCGCCACTAGATCGAGCCGCTCGCCCGGCTGAGCTCCGACGGCCGGGTGTCTAACTTCCGCCTTGTCCGGGCGAGGGGATCGCGCCAAGTTGCTGCATCATGCCCATCCCATCCATCTGGCCCCAATGTTCCACACACTTGCCCCCAGCAATGCGGAGGATGTCGCTCACTCCGAAGGACACCCTCTTACCGGTTGGCGGCACGCCCATGAACTCGCCTCTCTGGGTACCGGTCCAGGTCTGGCGGATCACGACATTGTCGCCCTCGGCGACAATGTCGTCTATCGTGGCCTTGAAGTCTGGGAAGGCGCCGCGCAATGCGGCGACCAACAGCTTGACACCCTCACGACTGCGCGGCATG
The DNA here is from genome assembly GCA_031459535.1 of Candidatus Fervidifonticultor quintus. Lineage (GTDB taxonomy): Bacteria > Sysuimicrobiota > Sysuimicrobiia > Sysuimicrobiales > Humicultoraceae > Fervidifonticultor_A > Fervidifonticultor_A quintus. The sequence goes on from JAVKIJ010000010.1 coordinate 16,592, forward strand.
CCAGGCGGAAGTGCTTCACGCTCAACGAAGTCGGGCGCCAACAACTCGTCGACCCGCGCCGTGTTCCCCCGATTGAAGACTTCTTCCACGATGTGGCGGGCTAGCGCGTTGTTCTGCTCTGTTGACATTGCTGGTCTCCCTCACTTGAAGCAGGATACGATCACACTGGCTCCCTGAGGCTGGTGGCTCGGTCGGTTCATATACCCCCTTTCGTCGCCCCGCGTGCCGCATGCAAGACGGCTGCGTCACGGCCAGCGGTGGCCTTACCCGCGGCGGCGATCCAGGGGCTGCAGGGCCCCGGCAGCCCGGATGCCACCGAAGGCACGGTAGGAACGTGCGGGTTCGGCGACCAGGGTTTTCCTCTCTGCTGGGTGTGCGGGCTGGTGGAGACGAGCGGACTCGAACCGCCGACCCCCTCGTTGCGAACGAGGTGCTCTCCCAGCTGAGCTACGTCCCCAGACAGGAGCGATTATACGCCCGCGGCGCGATGGGCGCAATCGCCGGACGGACCCACGCGGACAGACCCATCGAGAGGCCGCACCGGGCCGGGGCCGGTGCGATCACCGCTCTTTTGGCCAGGGTGCCCACCGCCGTAGCAACACCCCTGCGGCACCGGCGGCCCACATCACCGGCACGGGCTGCGCCAGCAGCAGCAACCCCACCGGGCCGACCAGGTCCAGCAGGTGCCGGAGGCGCACCCAGGTCTCAGGCACGACCAGCACCGGCAGCGGTGCCAGGACGATGCCCCAGATGCCGCGCAGCAGGAACCCGAAGACACCTCCTTCGACAATCGCCGGCACGTAGCTGGCGCTCCAGCCGGCGCGGCGCGGGTCCCAGTTCCCCAGGGCGATCTCGACCGCGAAGCCCGCGAGATAGGCCACGGCGAGTGCGCGAAGCAGGCGCCCCCAGCAGGACCGGCTCGCCCAGGACCGACGCCACCGGTGCGACCGCCGGCCTCGTTCCATTCGGACAGGCGCCGTCGGCCCAAGCGGCACGGCAAACCCCTCACAACCGAAGTGACGCGGGCACCACTGGGTCTTCGAACGTCACCTCAGGATGTCGCGCCAGGTAGAGTACGAGGTCCGCGACGGCTTGGGGCGAGAGGAGCCGGGCCGGATCGAAGTCCGGGGTGGCAGCCCAGCGCATGGGCGTGTCCATCGGCGCCGGGGCCAGGCAGGCGACGCGGACGCCGCGGGTCTTGACCTCCTGGGCCAGGGCCCGGGAGAACCCGATCACGGCGGCCTTGGCGGCGCTGTAGGCGGTCACGTTGGCCGCGCCGGTGAGGGCGACCCGTGAGGCGACGTTGAGGATCAACCCGCGCCCGGCGGCCAGCATGGGCCGTAGCGCCGCACGGTTCGTCAGGAACACGGAGCGCGTGTTGGCGGCAAAGACCTCCTCCCAGTCGGCCAGGGTCACGTCCGGAAGCGGCTTGATCAATGCGGCGCCAGCGCAGACCAGGAGCAGGTCCACCCGTCCTCTCCAGTCGAGGACCTCGGCGACCATGCGTTCGGCCCCGGTCTCCGTCGAGGCGTCTGCCACGACCGCGCGGGCCCTCCCACCGCCCTGCGCGATCTCGGCGACCACGGCTTCCACCTGCGAAGCGGTCCGGGCCGCTACGACTATCTCCATGCCCTGCCGGGCGAGGGTGCGGGCCACTGCGTGGCCCAGCCCCCGGCCGCCACCGACGACGACGGCGACCTGCCCGCTCAGATCGTCCATGGACGCCTCCGCCTCGATGCGCAGCCCGCACCGTTGCAGGTCCGCACCGGCACCGCTACTGTGAAGACAACTATGGATCATCACTTCCCGGCCTCGTTCTCCCAGACCTTCCAGGTTCGCTACCACGAGTGCGGTGCCGACCGCTCGGTGCGCGCAGCGGCCCACCTGCAGTTATTTCAGGAGATCGCCTTCAGCCTCTCGGCCGCATGTGGATTCCCGCTGGCCTGGTACGAGGCCCGGCGCCTGTTCTGGGTCACGCGGCGCGTGCACCTGGTCGTCCATCTGCGGGCGCAGTACGGCGAGCGGCTCACGTACACCACCCGGCTCGTCGGCGCGCGCCGTGTCCTCGCCCGCCGCATCAACACCGCCACGCGGACATCGGACAACGCCCTGGTGGCGACCTGCCTGACCGACTGGGTGTTCACGCGGGACGGAACGGCCGCGGTGCGCATCGACCAGGGCCTGGTGGCCGCGTTCCCCGCGATGAGCCGACCGGTGGCGCCGATCGCGCTGGACGACCCGACCCCGCCTCCCACCATGGCGTATGCGCCAGTGCACATCCGCGCCAGCGACCTGGACGGTGTGGGTCACGTCAATCATCCGGTCTATGTGGACCTGCTCGACGACGCGGTGATCCGCGGGGGCGGAGGGCGAAGCGTCGCCGCGCACCCGCGGACCTATGCTGTGCAATATCACGCCGCGACCCAGCCCGGGGATCCCCTGCGCGACGCGGCCTGGGAGGACGGCGGAGGGTGGCGCTACCGTCTGGAGCGAGCCGACGGTAGCCTGGTGCTGCATGGACAGCTGAGCCCGGAAGAAACTGTTCTCGACGGGTAGCGCCGCTCGCGCCCGCAAGGGGCCGGGCTCTTTGGCCCACCAGAAGGAGCCGACCGCCAGCCAGTCGAATCCACGCCCAATTTCTTCAACAAAGGACCAACGAATCCGTTCCCACGCATCCGGTGCCGGCATCTAGCACGACCAAGGGGGGAGGAAGATGAGAACGCGTGGCAATCGATCGCGGCTGGAGCAGCCGCTGGCTCGACGCCTGTTGATCCCCACGATGCTCGTGGCGATCGTCCTGGGGCTGACAGGGGACGCGGCTGCGTCGCACACGGGCTTGCTCTTCGGGGCTCCCACGAGGATCAAGGTGACGATGGCTGAGTACTCCTTTACGCCTGCCACGATCACCGTCAAGGCTGGTGCACCGCTCGATCTGATTCTTGAGAACAAGGGCTCCATTGCACACACGTTCATGGTCTATCGCAAGCCCAAGACCGAACACAAGGGCACGAGCGCGTGGTGGGAGTACGCTCTGGCCAACACCTATCTGCAGAACATCGGCGAGATCATGGTGCACGATCGCGGAGTGTTCGTTGTCTCCGGTACCAGTGTGGCCGAAGTCTCACTGGAGCCGGGCCAGAAGGTGACGGTTACGTTCACGCCCTCGAGGAAGGGCGCGTTCGAGTTCGGATGCCATCTCGCGACGGGCGGCGGGGGCAGCCACTACAAGGCCGGCATGAAGGGGACGCTGGTCGTGAAGTAGAAGAAGCGCGCACTTACCCCTCCCGCACCCGCATCAACAGGATCAGCGCCACGGCCTGGCAGGCCGCCACGAGCAGCCAGGCCGGGCCGTAGGCGTGGGCCGCCTGGACCACAGATCCGAATATCGGATAGCTCGCCATAGTGCCCAGATACATGATCGTGAGACTGGCCCCCAGGGCCGTGGCCGCACGGGACGAGCCAGCGCGCTCGATGATGAGGTTGACGGCCAGGCCGTTCCATCCCGCCAGCAGCATCCCGCCGGCCAGGGCAACGGCCGCCGCCAGCCCGGGGGCGGCGCCCGCGGGAAACCGGGCAAGACCGATCAGCAGCAGAACGCCTGCGGCGATCACCCAGACGAGCACGGGCCTCCGCCGCGCCCCGGCCAGACGATCCGACGCCCAGCCCCACGCCAGCCGTCCGGCGACGCCGCCGAGGTGGATCCACACCAGCACGCGGCCCGCCGCTTGCGGCGTCCACGCGTGTTGATCCACGAGGAACAGCGCGTAGTAGCCCTGCAGGCTGAACTGGGCGATGACCAGCATCGTGGCCATGAGGGTGAGCAGCGCATAGCCGCGATCCCAGGCCAGCTCGGCGAGCGGGCTGCGTCCCCCGCGCGGTTCGGACTCCCTGCGGTCGTCACGGGGCAGCAGGACACACAATGCGCCCAGCGACGCGCAGGCGAGACCGGCCGCTGCCATCGCCGTCCGCCACCCACTGACGCCGGAGAGGTATGGAATGGCGAGGGCGGCCAGCGCGCCGCCCACGGGGAGCCCGGACTGCCGGACGCCGATCGCCCCACCCCTGGCACGCGGGGGAAACCGGCGCATGACCAGGGCGCTGCCTCCGGTATGACCGCTTGGAAAGCCCAGACCCGCCAGCGCCAACCCCACCAGCAGCACGGGGTACGACGGCGCCAGCGCCGTCAGGGCGGCAACAGTCCCCATGAGGACGCCTCCACCGACGAGCACCCGGCGTTCGCCGATGCGGTCGGTGGCCAGACCCGCGGGCACGAATGCCGCGAAGCTGCCGAGGTCTAGGGCGGTCAGGAGCATGCCCACCTGCAGCACGGACAGGTCGAGGTCGCGCCGGATAAACGGGATGAGGACCGGGAGGCCGAACCGGACCAGCGTGAGACCGACCTGCTGAAGGGTGGTGAGTCCCAGGATGCGGAGCCCACCGGTGTTCAACGCACCGTCACCTACCCGGGCGCCCTGACCCCATGTGAGGCGGGCGGCCGGGTGGCAGCCGCGCAGCCAGCGCCGCGGTAGCGAAGAGCACCGCCGCAGCACCCCCGAACGCCGCGCCCTCTGAGACGAACCCCAGCAGGCCATTGCCCCACACCGGTCCGATCGCGCGCCCCAGGCCTTCGAGCGCGCTGCTGACACCCTGGATCCGGCCCTGTTCGTCGGGCGGGACCGCCTGACTGATCAGGCTGGTCAGCGACGGAATGGCCAGCGCCACACCGACGGCTCCCAGCACCACGGCAACCGCGAACAACGCCACATGACGCGATGCGGCGGCCAGCGCCAGGCCCAGCGCCGCCAGCGTGAGGCCACCGGCCAATGTTCTCCGCTCGCCGAACCGTCGCACCACCGGCCCGACCACCGCCAGCTGCATCACCACGCCGACGCCCCCCACAAAGGCCAGCACATATCCGGTATCTGAGACGTCGAACCCGAAGCGCCTGGCACCGAAGAGGGCAAACGTGGTTTGGTAGGCCGCGAACGTGACCCAGTAGAGGAAGTCGATGACCAGCAAGCGGCCGAGCAACGGACGCCGCAGCATGCCAGGGAGCGCCGCCCAGGCCCGGCCCCGGGCCGCTCGGGCGCGGTGGACCGTTTCCGGTAGCCACCGCCACGCCAGGGCCGTGGCGGCCAGTGCGATGAGGGCTGCGCCCCAGGCTGGCGCGCTATAGCCCAGATGGCTGAGCGCGCCGCCCAGGCCCGGCCCGACGATGAAGCCGAGGCCGAAGGCCGCGCCGATGAGGCCATAGCCCCTGGCCCGATTCTCAACGGTAGTCACGTCGCCGATGTAGGCGCGGGCGGTCGAAATGTTGCCGCCGGAAAGGCCGTCAATGATCCGCGCGGCGAACACCGCAGGCACCGACCGGGCCAGCGCAAGCACAACGAAGCTGACCACCGTGCCGCACAGGCTGAAGATGAGCACCGGCCGCCGGCCGTAGCGGTCAGAGAGGTCGCCGAGGATAGGCGCGGCGAGCAGCTGGGCCACCGAGAATGACGCAAAGATCAAGCCCACCTCGAACGGGGACGCTCCCAGCCCTGTGGCGAAGAACGGCAGCAGGGGAATGACGATGCCGAACCCCACCAGGTTGACAAGCACGATGAGGAAGATGACGAGCAGCGGGCGGTCGGTCACTCCCGCTGCCCCAGCGGAGCGAGTCACCCCACTACTCTAGCCCCGGCGCCCCCCGCCCGTCCACTGCCGAAGCAGAATCAATACCGGTCCCCGTGCGCACCTGTTCGCGGACCGGGGGCGGATTAGTGTCACAGTGCCGGACAGGAGAGGAATAGTGACCGTAGTTACCGAACGCGCCCTCTCGGAGCCCCCAAAACCACACAAGGGAGGATCGTCATGAAGAGCGCGCTTCGCGTCGTCGTATTGGCGCTTGTTGCCCTGCTGTTGGTCACCGCGTCGGTGCCCGTGACCCTCGGTCCGGGAACCGCGAGCGTCCAGGTCGCCGACACCGACGGCCCGGATGGCGGCTAGAAGCTCCCCGGGCCGGCTGACGATCGAGAAACCCTAGTTGAGCGGAGCGGAGGAGGGGGATGCCGGGGCGTCCAAGCAGGTGCCGAGCCGGGGGCTCCTGTCCGGTTGCTTACAGCGGCGCCCCGCGGTAGTATTGTCATTACTATGGCTAAACCCTCCTCTGCATCCACTCGATCGCTCTCGCGTGTGCGGCAGCCGGAGTGGCTGCGCCAGTTCGCCAGGCGCCTCAAAGGGGCGCGCGTCCAGGCCGGGCTCACGCAGCAGCAGCTGGCCCAACCCGAGTTCAACAAGAGCTTCGTGAGCCTGCTGGAGACGGCGCGATCGTATCCGTCGGTGGAGACCCTCCTGGCGCTGGCGAGGCGGACGCGCACCTCGCTCGCGTCTCTCCTCTTCGATCCGGCGGACCTGCGTCTGGAGACCGCCCTCAATCTTCTCCATCTCTGCTGGGTCATGGACCCCGCGCGGCACGGTCCCGAGATCCTCCAGTTCGTGAGCACCGCAGAGGTTCTCGTGCCCGACATGCCTGCTGAGCTGCGGGTGCGGGCGATGCTCGCCCGCAGCCGTGCAGCCGTGGCGGCCGGACGACTGGACGAGGCAGAGAGCTTGGCCTCAGACGCCGTCGAGCTGGCCCGCCGCCACCAGCTTGAGGGCGCGCTCGGTCGCGCGCTCGCGATCAAGGGGACCGTCGAGGGGCGCCGGGGACTCTACCCCGCTGCCATCGCCACACTCGAGCGGGCCCTGGACTGCCTCCATCGGACGAGGTCCCTCGAGTCCGAAGACGGAGTGCGGGCGCTGCTCTCTCTGGCCTGGGCCCGCTGGCGCACCGGCCAGATCGGCGACGCCCAGGCCGCGTATCAGCGGGCCCTCGAGGTAGCCACCGCGGTCGGGCTGCCCAAGTTGCGCGGCCGCGCGCTCGTGGGGCTGGGCATCGTGGCGTGGAGGCGGGAACAGTTCGATCTGGCGGTAGAATACTTCAGCCAGGCGTACGCTGTCTTCCAAGAGATCGAAGACCTGGCGGAAATGGGACGGGTCCTCAACAACCTGGGGCAGGTTCGCCGCACGCAGGGGCTCCACGACGAAGCCCTCGCCGTGCTCACCACCGCCCTGCGCATCCGGGAGCGCGAGGGCGATCCTCGAGGCCGCAGCGCCACGCTCGACGAGTTGGCCCAGGTTCTCCTCGCGCTGGGCCGGGTCGATGAAGCGGCCCAGGCAGCCCGTCGCGCCGTTGACGACGCACGAACCGTGGGAGACCAGGCCCGGGAAGCGATCGTTCAGATCACCCTGGCCCGCATTCTGCGCGCACAAGACCGACGGCCAGACGCCGTCGAGCTGCTGCGCGGCGCGGCGGAGACGCTTGGCCGTCTGGGGATGACCGCAGAGGCAGCGGCAGCGGCAGCGGAGCTAGGGTTGATGCTCAACGAAGCCGGCCAACGGGAGGAGGCCGCGGACTACCTGGCCAGGGCCCTGACCTGGCGCACAGGCCACATACCCGCACCATCGCCAGACCACATCGACGGGTAGCCTGCGCCCGGTCGCGGCACGGCGCCGGCGGCCCCCGCCCCAAGAGGAAGCCACTCCAAGAGCGCAGAATTCCGCACCCAATATTGTGCCGATAGGACACGGAGGAGTCTCATGATGCCGCGTCATCGGGGATCGTTGCTCGCCACCGCGCTGCTGGTTGCCGCGCTCGCTGCCTGCTCGCTTCCCGCCGGACCGTCAGCTGCTGCGCCGGCGCCGCGGTCTGGAGGCGTCTTGCGCTACGGGCTCGACACCGATCCTCCCAACATCGACCCGCACGTGGCGACCGGTGCCGCCAGCCGTAGCGTCATCTTCCAGCTCTACAACTCCCTGCTGCGCTACGGACCGGGCGCCTCGTTGTTGCCGGACCTGGCCGAGCGCTGGGAGGTGCCGAACCCGAAGACGTACGTCTTTCATCTGCGCAGGGGCGTGCGGTTCCACAATGGCGCGCCGCTTGTGGCCGCCGATGTCAAGGCATCGTTTGAGCGGATAGCCAACCCGAAGACCAACGCCCTGATCCGCGACTCGCTGACACCCAACATCGCTGGCATCGAGATCGTCGGGAGCCACACGGTCAGGATCACCCTGACCGAGCCGCAGGCCACGTTCCTGGCCCTGGTGGCCCGACCTGAGGCGGCCATCGTGCCGAAGGCGCTGGCCGAAGCCAACCACGACTTCAAGTCCAACCCGGTCGGTACCGGGCCTTTCATGTACGCCGAGCGGGAGCCGGGCGCGCGCATCCGGGTGGTGAAGAATCCCAACTACTTCGAGAGGGGCATCCCCTATCTGGACGGCATCACGTTCATCCCGCTGCGCGATGACGCGACCCGCGTCAATGCCCTGCGGTCCGGGGCCGTGGACATGATTGGCTACGTGCCGTGGAAGGACATGGCCCTGATCGAGCGGGACCCCCGGTTACAGCTGTGGGGCACCCCGGGGCCGTTCATGGTCCTGATGTACAACGTGAGCCGGAAGCCGTTCGACGATCGGCGCATCCGGCAGGCCATCGGGTACGCCATCAACCGGCAGGCCATCGTGGATGTGGTGTTCTTCGGCCGCGGCGCGCCCATCACCGGCGGGTTGATTCCGGCTGGCACGTGGGCGCACAACGCCGACCTGGAGGGCACGTACAAGTACGATCCCGAGCGCGCCAAGAAACTGCTGGCCGAGGCCGGCTACGATCCCTCGACGCCGGTGCGCCTGATGCAGTCCGCGACCCACGCCATGCACTATCAGACCGGCGAGGTGGTGCAGGCCGAGCTGCGCAAGATCGGGATGAACGTGGTGCTGGACAGCGTCGAGTGGCCGGTGGCTGTGGAGCGCGGATTCAAGGGCGACTACGACTTCCGTGTGCACGGCCTGGCGGGCAACGTCATCGATCCCGACTTCTACTCCCAGTACTTCGCCAACCAGTCCGCGTTCTACGCCAAGCCCGTTGGCTTCCGCAATGACACGCTGGACCGTCTGCTCAAAGAAGGCCGCGCGTCCATCGACCAGGCGCAGCGGAAGCGCATCTACCACCAGTTCGAGGAGCGGCTGCTCACCATCGCGCCGTGGACGTTCCTTACCTGGCGCGTACAGGGCGACGCGGCCGTGAAGGCGGTCCAGGGGTACCAGCAGCTCCCTGGGTGGATGGCGTTCGACTCTCTGGTCTTCCTGCGGTACGTCTGGCTGGAACGCTAGCAGTGCACCGTTAGCACCGTATTGAGAACGTTTCTCGCCAGGCGCCTGCTCTCTTCCTTGGCGCTGCTGTACGTGGTCGCCACGATCATCTTTTTCTTGATCCACCTAGTGCCGGGAGACCCGGCGCTGACCATCGTCGGCGAGGAGCATGCCACGCCCGAGAAGCTGGCCGTGGTGCGGGCGGCGCTGGGTCTCGACCGGCCCCTCTATGTCCAATACGCCACATGGCTGGCGCGCGTGGTCCGCGGGGACCTGGGTCGGTCCCTGGTGACTGCTCGGCCGGTCCACCAGGACCTGGGCCTGCGGCTGCCGCGCACGTTCGAACTGATTGCTGCTGCTGTGGCTCTGGCGGTCCTGATCGGCGTCCCCCTCGGCGTGGTGGCGGCGCGGTACCACAACTCGTCTCTCGACATGGGCGCGTCGGTGCTGGCGCTGGTGGGCGTCTCGGCGCCTGTCTTCGTCACGGGCACCCTGCTGGTGCTCGCGCTCAGCGTCCACTGGCGCCTGCTCCCGTCCTCTGGCTGGATGTCGTTTGCCGCCGACCCCGCCGGGCACGTGGCCCGCCTGCTGATGCCAGCCGTGGTGCTCTCGTTCGGCATGAGTGCGGTCATCATGCGCATGACGCGCTCATCTCTGCTGGAGGTCATCCTCCAGGACTTCATCCGGACGGCGCGGGCCAAGGGGCTGGCCGAGCGGCGCGTGCTGTTCCGCCACGCGCTGAAGAACTCCCTGATCCCGGTCGTCACCGTCATCGGCGTGCAGATGGGCAACCTCCTGGGCGGCAGCGTCATCGTCGAAGAGGTGTTCGCCTGGCCGGGCGTGAGCACATACCTGATCACGGGGGTGAGCCAGCGGGACTACCCTGTGGTGCAGGGGGTGGTGCTCGTGATCTGTCTCGCGTTCGTGCTGATCAACCTGGGGGTGGACCTGCTGTACGGTTTCCTGGACCCCCGGATCAAGTACCAGTGAGGCAGCGGCATGGGTCGAGCCTGGCGAAACCCCCGCATCACCCTCAGCGCCGGCTTCATTCTGCTGGTGGCAGCCGCGGGCGCGCTGGCCGGGGTGGTGGCGCCCCATCCGCCCCTGGAGATGCATCCGTCAGACCGGCTCCAGGCTCCGTCGAGCCGCTACCCGTTCGGCACCGATGAGTTCGGCCGGGACGTCCTTTCACGCCTCCTCCACGGCACGCGGATCTCCCTGCTCGTGGCCTTCGTGGCCGTGTCGCTGGCCGCCGTCAATGGCACGGTGATCGGCGTCCTGGCAGCGTACTACCGCGGGTGGGTCGAGATGGTCCTCATGCGCACCGTCGAGGTGATCCTCAGTTTCCCGCCCGTGTTGCTGGCCATCGCCGTGATCGCGTTCCTGGGCGCGTCCACCCGCAATGTGACTCTGACCATTGCCGTGCTCTACACGCCACTCTTCGCCCGCATCGCGTACGGGAGCAGCCTGCGCGTCCGCGAGATGGAGTTCGTGGAGGCGGCACGGGCCATGGGCGCAGGAGACCCCCGCATCATCGGGCGGACTCTCCTACCGAACATCCTGGCGCCGCTGATGGTGCAGTTCTCGCTCAGCCTGGGATTCGCCATCCTCCTTGAGTCAGGGCTCAGCTTCCTGGGCATGGGCCCCCCGCCGCCAGCGCCGTCGTGGGGGCGGATGGTGTCGTCAGGGCGGCACTTCATGGAGATCTCGCCGTCACTGGTCGTCTTCCCATCCCTGGTCATCCTCGGGACCGTGCTCTCGTTCAACCTACTGGGCGACGGGCTGCGCGACCACCTGGATCCCCGGCTGAGAGTCGGTGGCGGCCGAAGGGAGAGCGTGTAGAGATGCCCGCATACGTGATTGCCGAGATGTCGTGGACCGACGTGGCGGCCGCTGCCCGCATCACGGACCTCTGCCTGCTGCCCGTGGGCGCGGTCGAAGCCTACGGCCCCCACCTCCCGCAGGGGTCTGACGGGCTGGTGGCCGAGCGTCTGGCGCGGGAGGCCGCGGACGTGGTCTCGTGCCTGGTCGCGCCGCTGGTGCCCGTGGGGTTCTCCCACAGCCTGCAGGAGTTCCCGGGCACGCTCAGTGTGCCCACGGCCGCGCTCCGCGCCTACCTGGCCGGCATCGCCGAATCCCTGCTCGCGCTGGGCGTGCGCCGTCTGGTCTTCGTGAACGGTCACGCCGGCAATGTGGCGGTCATTGCCGACCTGGTCGAAGACCTCAAGCGCGGCCACCCGGGCTGCCGGTTCGCGCAGGTCGACCTCTGGCGGTTTCTCATCCCGCATGCGGCGACGCTGATGGAGAGCGTGCTGCCGCAGGGTCACGCGGCGGAGACCAACACCAGCGTGCTGCTGGCGCTGGCGCCGCACCTGGTCCGCATGGAACGCGCGGTGAGCAACCCGCCGGAAGCGGACCGGTTCCCCGAGATCCTCCACTATCGCAGCTACCGGGATCGCGCGCCAGACGCCGTGCTCGGCGACGCCACCCGGGGCACGGCCGAGAAGGGACGGGAAGTGATGCGCCGGGGGGTGGCGCGGCTGGTGGAGTTCCTCCGCAGCCCGGACTTCGGCGGGCGGTAGCCCACACAGTCTCCGCACGCGCCGGCTACCGAAGTCTCCTTCGCCTACCGGCCCAACCACGCGTTCCAGAACACATGATGATGAGGAAAGGTGTATCCCTGCAGCTCCGGCCGGCGCACGTGAAGTGGGAAGAAGTCGCCGAATTTCACCGAGCCCGCAGCCTCATACCATGTGGCCTGGGCCCGCTGCCAAATGGCGCTGCGCACGCTGGGCCGGCCGTGACGTCGCAGCAGGGTTAGCATCGCACGCATGTCGGGGTGATCAAACCAGCCGGGCCATGTGGGCTGGAGCTCCACGAGGAATGTCGGGTCTGGCACAAAGCCGCCCTGGGCGCTGAAGACATCCCATAGTTCGGGGCGGACCCTCCGCTGGACAAGAGTGGCCCAATCGGTGAACTGCAGCTCAATGGTGAATCCGGCTCGCTCCAGGGCGGGCTTCGCGATCTGCGCGGATATCCCCAGGTGGGGAAACTCCATCGTCGTCAACCATCGGATGGGCTCGCCCCGGTACCCGGCCTCGGCGAGCAGGCGTTGCGCTCGCGCCGGGTCGTTCCGGTTGTAGTGCTCCTTGCCGGCCTCGGTCCACATGGGCGTTCCCTTTGGCATCAGGCTGGGTTCGAGCCTCCAGAACCCCTCACTGCCGAACGTCCCCTGCAGGATCGCGCGATAGTCCAAAGCGGTTTGAAACGCCTTACGGATCTTGGTCTCGGCCATGGGTCCGCGCCGGTTGTTCAAGATGGCGTACAGCCGCCAGGGCACGGTACCGGGTATAGCGACGACCCCGCGATGGTGTTGAAGCCTGCTCTGTTCGTCCGTGGGAATGTTCTCGGCAAACTCATAGTCTCCACGCTGCACACCCGCTACGCGCACGGCGGCATCGGGGACCGGAAGGAAGTAGATCCGGTCGAAAAACGCCCTCTTGCGTCCGGTGGCGCCATCCGGCGCCTCCACGCGTGACTGATAGCCTTCGAAGCGGTCCAATCGGATGTGCCGGTCCGGGAGATGTTCGACAAAGCGGTAGGGCCCCGTCCCTATGAAACGCTTGATCATGCCGCCAGCGGCCTCGTCTACGACTTCCTTTGGGAAGATCACCGCGGCCTGGGTGGGAAACGCGAGCTGCTCGACCAGCAGCCCGTACGGTTCGCGCAGCTTTACCTCGATTGTGTACCGATCCACCGCCACCACGGCCGTCACGTTGGCGAACATGATCTGGCCAAAGCTGGCGACACGCCCCCACCGCTCCAGCGAGGCGACCACGTCCTCGCTGGTCAGCTCCTTCCCGCTGTGAAACCTGACACCCTGCCGAAGGCCGATGCGGTAGAGGCGGCGGTCCGCGGCGATGAACCACCGGTCGGCGAGCATGGGCCTCGGTGCCAGATCGCCATTCAGGGCGAACAATCCCTCGGTGACATGATGCATGATATTCCCGACAATATGCGCGGTGGTCCAGTGCTGATCGAGCGTCGGTGGCTCCCCAATGAGGGCCACCCGAAGCACGCCGCCGTGCTGCGCCTCCTGCGCTGGGGCCGGCGGCACGGCCGTCAGCAGGACAGCCAGCAGCAGGACCCTGAGGACGGGGTCTGATCGGCTCCGCATCGTCTCCTATCCTCTGCCGGATCGCGCGCTCGTGGACCTGACATGGAGAATCTTGCCGGCGGCCGTGGCGCGCGGGCGCTCGCGCCGGATTTCCAGCCAGCCGCCGTGCCGCCAGTAGACCTGTGCCACCCGCTCGGCATCGCCGATCCTCGCCAGTGCGGCCAGGAACGTGTCGATGACGTCACGTTCGGCGAGCGGGCCTACGGCGGGATCCACCGCGAGCACAAGACGGGGCTGGCCCTCAGATCCTTCCTCCTCGATCAGTTGATAGTCGGATGGTCCGCCACCGAAGCGGGTTGGCAGCTCTGCGTCCAGCACCGCAGCCACGTCAGCGTCAAGAAACGTCACACCTCCGGCCGTGAGTTTCTCCGAACTCCTGACGCCCGACAGGTGTCGTCTCCAGCCTATCCGGGAGAGCGGGCAATCACACGCCCGTTCGAACAGCGTCCCCTGATCTCCCAGTGAGGCATTGACAAGGAGCATCGGGGCCGTCGGGCGCAGTGTGGTGACCAACAGAGTCCTGGGCTGCAGCTTGGCCACGAGATCACTTTGACCCGGCTGGATCAAGGCCACCAGGTCGTCCAGGACGTGCATATCATCCGCGGCCTGCGGGTTCAGGCAACTCAACGCGATCGCGTATGTCTCGGCTGTACCGTAGACCGTCGTCACCCGGCCGCCGGCTTGACGGATCACCGAGGCGCGCGCCTCGGTGAGAGGCTCCCCGCTCACGGTGAATTGGGCCCCGCTCAAGTCCAGGCCCGCCGCCGCTGCCGCGCGGCAGAGCCGCAGGGTCGCACTGGGGAAACTCCACAGGTGCGGTACCTCACCTCGATCCAGGCAGGCGGCCATCCAGCGAGCCACAGGAAGCGGATCCTCGATGGACGCCGGCGCCGGCTTTGGCAGCTCCACGCCAGCCAGGAGTCCGCCGAGCTGAAGCACCCGCTCGACCCACCGGTACCGGCCGGGCAATCTGGCGATCCTCGGATCGATCTGCGTGAACCACCGGGCGACGGGCAATCCCGCGCCTGCATGCCACAGGATCCACGCGAGAGGCATGCCCCCGGGTACCGTCCAGATGGCGTGCCGCCACCCGAGCCCACCGCGAGCCTCATATTCGACCAGCTGATCTGCCGCGCGGTCGATGAGAAAGTCCAGCACCACAGGAACGGTTGTCCGCGGCCCGCGGCTACCTCCGGTGTAGAGGCGCAGGTCGCCGCCGACGAGCGGGTTACGGAGCTCTTGGGGCCTGAGGTCGAAGCTGGCACTCCCTCGACGCACGGCGACCCGTCCCTTCATCTCATCCACCGTGAGGTACACGCCGCGCATGTACAAGGTCGCCAACGCGGCGTCCAACCCTTCCGACCTCACCAGACGCTCGAGATCACCATACGTACAACCCGCGATCGAGAACAGTCGGGCGTACGGTCGCTCGGGCCGGGCGAAGATGCCGTCGCGCGCCATAACCAGAAACAGCTCGCCGCGCTGTGCAAGTCGCTGGCTCACCGACGCCCTGGCCTCCTCGAGGCGAATGGGGTGCCGAAGCCACCGCGGTAACCGCCACAGCAAGCGCGCGCCGAGGCGCGCGTCATCAAAGAGTTGAACCGCCCTGCCGAGCGGGCTCACAGTGTGTTCCAGTCTGGGCGCATCCTGCCTCTCCTGACCTCGCTTCGCACCACTGGCGCGTCACAGAAGGGCGTCCTCGCCTGGGGCTCCAGCTCAGAGGCAGAAGTCCCTAACCACAGCCGGTGGGAACTCCCCTCGTCCGATGGCCCTGACCAAATCGTCGAGGACGCGCCGGGCGTGCTGGGCTTGCCGCATGGTGAGCACTCCGTGCCGCACCGCCTCTTGAAACTCGTCCTCGTCGAGGACAACATGCCTCCCGTCCGGCGAGACCCACAGATCGAGGAATAGGTCTATGATCGGTTCAAGCGTAGCCGGCTCCGCGCCCTGCCAGCGTACCGGCTCCAGGATATCGACGTAGTAGCCCGTCCACGTTCCGTCCGGCCGGTAGAAGCGCCCGACATCGAAGGGTTGGTCCTTGAAGACGAACCACACCGCCCAGTAGCCGTGGTCCACCACTCGCTCGCCCAGAATGTTCAGGGGCTTCGAAGGCGCGGACTCGTGGGCCACCACCATGACATCGTTGGTCGCATCCAGGAGGAGCGATCTGAACACGACCCGCCGATTGGGCGGGCGGATGAAGTCGAAGGCCAGCTCACCTCTGGCCCGGTCGCGTGGAATCACGAGTGGCCCCCCAACCAGCGCACAGAGGCCGGCGTCAGCCGCAATGGAAACGGCCCGGGCACCGGGGTGGTCACCATGGCGCCCCGGTCCGACCCACGCAGAAATACGATGATAAGACCGGTGCCCGGCACCGTTCCCCGAAAGATGAAACAGGGGCCCAGGCGCATCTTGATGACGACCTCAATCTCGGTGTCCATGCAATCGTCCAGAGGCCCGAATCGCGCCCGATTGTTTCGCGTTGCCTCGAGTTCTTCCTTCAGACTCTTCGACAACGCTTGGGAGTTCCGCAGCCGCGGTCTGCTGGAAGGTCGGATCGGCACCGCAATCGGGGAGCCCGATTCCCGGGCCGGCGGCCTCAGGAATCGCGTGTGCAGAAGCCCTTCCCGAACGATAGGCTGGTGGGCCCTGGTGGACTCGAACCACCGACCTCGCCCTTATCAGGGGCGCGCTCTCACCACCTGAGCTAAGGGCCCAGGGAGTACATTGAGTATATCCCGTCGCGGCCGCCCCGGGCAACCGCCATCGGCAGACCCGGACCACTAGGCTGCCTTCGTATTGTTCTCCTCGAACTCCCGGCGGACCGCGCCGAGGAAGTCCGGTTCCGTCAGCAGGTCGTAGGCCGTGAGGGCCATGGCTTTCGCCGCCGCCAGCATGGCCTGCATCCCGCGCTCCGACAGGGCCGCCTCGCGGAATTCCACGCTGTGCCCGGCCAGGTCCTTCGGCCCGATGGCGACGTACGGGTGGATCGAAGGCACCGCCTGGCTGACGTCGCCCATGTCGGTAGACCCCATCCGGGGCCGGTCGGGCGGCGGGTCCTGCGCATAGCCCAGTCGTTCTAGGTAGCGGGCGAACCGTTCGCCCATGGCGTGGTTCGGCCGCATGGCGTCGTACCCCTTGCGCACCGTGTGCTCCAGCGTCGCGCCTGTAGCCATCGCGGCGCCCTCGGCGCAGTGGATGACGCGATGCAGCAGGTCCAGGGCGTAGGCGCTGTCGGCGGCGCGCACGGTGAATGTGGCCTCGGCACGGTCGGGAATGATGTTGGGTGCCGCGCCGCCGTAGGTGATGATGCCGTGGATGCGGGCGTCCTCTCGGGTCTGCTGGCGCAGCAGGCCGATGGCGTTGAAGGTCTGGATCATCGCGTCCAGGGCGTTGATGCCTTCGTAGGGCGCCGCTGCCGCGTGCGCGGCCTTGCCCAGGAACTTCAGCGACAACCGGTAGGAGGCCAGCGAGCCGCGGTTGGTGAGCGTGTAGCCCGCCGGGTGGAACATCATGGCCGCATCCAGGCCCTCGAAGGCGCCCTTCTGCAGCATGATGACCTTCCCCCCACCGCCCTCTTCGGCGGGCGTGCCCAGGACCACCGCCCGGCCGCCGAGCTGCTCACGGACGGCGGCCAGCCCAATGCCGGCTCCCACGGCGGCGGTCGAGATCAGGTTGTGGCCGCAGGCATGCCCGATCTCCGGCAGCGCGTCGTACTCGGCCAGGATGGCCACGGCCGGCCGCGCGTGGGCCCCCCTGATCTCCGCGCGGAAGGCGGTTTCCAGATCGGCAATGCCACGCTCGACCTTGTACCCGTATCGCGCCAGCGTCTCGGTCAGCCATGCGGCGGCCTGGTGCTCCTGAAACCCGATCTCGGGCGTGGCATGAATGCGCCGGGCGAGGGCTACCAGCTCCCCGGCTGCCGCGTCAATGGCGGCCAGAATCTGTTCGTGCATCGTCGTCGGTGCCTCCATGCGGCGGGTTGGATCAGCTTTCGGCGACCGGGATGGGTGATTCCTCCAGCCGCGCTACGTGACGGCCAGGCGGACGATGCGGCGGCGCCCGACGCGGACGACGGTGCCGGTACGCACCGGGACCGTGGCGTCAATGTGCGTGAGACGGGCGCCATCCACCGTGACCCCGCCCTGACTGATGAGCCGCCGGGCCTCTCGGTTGCTCTCGGCGAGCCCGGTTGCGACCAACAGCCGCACGAGCGGCATGCGCCCGCCCGGCGCGTCGTCGGACGCAATAGCGGCCTCGGGGATGTCGTCGGGCAAGTCCTTCTCGACGAAGACCCGCTCAAAGGCTGCCTCGGCAGTCCGGGCGGCCTCTGCGCCGTGCCACACCTCGACGATGGCCCGCGCCAGCCGGCGCTTCGCGTCGCGGGGGTGCACGCTCCCGTCTCGGAGTCCGGCGCAAATGGCCTCCACCTCGGCCATCGGGACGTCGGTGGTGAACTCGAAGTACATCGGCATGAGGGCATCGGGGATCGACATCGCTTTCCCGAACATCTCGTTCGGCGCCTCGGTAATGCCGATGTAGTTGCCCAGCGACTTGCTCATCTTCTCGACGCCGTCCAACCCGGGCAACAACGGGGTGAGCACCACGACCTGCGGGCTCTGGCCCACCTCGCGCTGGAGCTCGCGGCCCATGAGATTGTTGAACTTCTGATCCGTGCCGCCCAGCTCCACGTCGGCGGCCAGGGCCACGGAGTCGTAGGCCTGGCACAGCGGGTACAGCAGCTCGTGCAGGTGGATGGGCACACCGTCCCTGAGCCGCGTGGCGAAATCGTCCCGCTCCAGGATCCGGGCCACGGTGGCGCGCGAGGCCAGGCGAATGACGTCGGCGAATGTCATCGTGCCCAGCCACTGGCTGTTGAAGACCACACGGGTCCGGTCCGGATCGAGGATCAGGCTGTACTGCGCCCGGTAGGTTGCGGCATTCTCGGCGATCTCCTCGGCCGAGAGCATCGGCCGCGCCTGCTTCTTCCCGGTCGGATCGCCGATCATGGCGGTGAAGTCACCAATGACGATGATCGCCTCGTGGCCCAGGTCCTGGAACTGCCGCAGCTTGCGCAGCACAATGGCACTGCCCAGATGGAGGTCGGGCGCCGAGGGATCCAGCCCCAGCTTCACCCGCAAGGGACGCCCCTCGCGCAGCTTGGCCAACAGATCCTCCTCTGAGATGATCTCCACAACCCCGCGCCGCAGGCGTTCCAGTTGCGCTTCGGGCGGCAGAAACGACATGGGTAGAGGCCTCCGTTTCGCCTACAGGTTCAGGGTTACGACGGTCGCGCCGCTTGAGCCTTCGCCGCGCTCACCCAGGCGATAGCTGCGCACGTGGGGGTGGCCGCGCAGGAAGTCGTGCAGCGCCCGGCGCAGCGCGCCAGTGCCCTTCCCGTGGACGATGGTCACCTGGGGCAAGCCGGCCCGCATCGCCTCATCGAGGTAACGGTCCGCAGCCAGGAGCGCCTCGTCCACCGTCTGGCCCCGCACGTTGAGCGAGAGCGGCACCGGCGGGCTGGCCGGCACCTCGACCGCGCCGGCGGGGCGGGTCGCGGCAGGGGCCGAGACCTGGCGCAGCGCCGCGCGGGGCACGCGGGCGCGGATCGGTCCGACCTCGACCTCGACCTCGTCGTGGGCGTCCGGCGCCCCTCGCACGATCCCGGTACAGCCGAGCGCGGTGACGAATACGGGCTGGCCAGCCGCGACCCGTTCTACCGGCTCTCCCGGTGGCGCCGGGGGCGGCTCAGGGGCGGGCAGGGCATCGAGCGCCGCCCGCAGGTGCGCCCGGGCCTGCCTGACCGCGGCCTCGGTCCGTGCCGCCCGGACCTCGGCCATGATGGCGTCCAGCTGGCGGCGCGTCTGTTCCACGATGGCTTCTCCGGCGCGCCGCGCCTCGGCCAGTAGCCGCCGGCGCTCGGCGCGCAGGCGTTCCAGTTCGGCCATCAGGCGTCCGGCTGCCTCCTCGGCGGCCGCGCGGGCTGCCGCGGCATCGGCGCGGTCACGCTCGGCGGCCGCGCGGTCGCGGGCGAGATCGGCCAGCACCTGCTCGATGGCCTGCTGCTCGGGCGTCAGGCTGGCGCGCGCCGCGGCTACGATGGCCGGATCGAGCCCCAGGCGCGCGGCGATGAGCAGGGCGTTGCTGCGGCCAGGCAGGCCGGTGCGCAACCGGAACGTGGGCTGCAGCGTCTCGGCGTCGAATTCGACCGAGGCGTTCTCGACGCCGGGCTCGGTTGAGGCCAGCATCTTCAGCTCGTTATAGTGCGTCGTCACCACGGTGCGCACGCCGCGGCGGTGCAGGGCCTCGACGATGGCGCGCGCCAGCGCGGTGCCCTCGGTCGGGTCTGTTCCGGCACCGACCTCGTCCAGCAACACCAGCGCCGACGGCCGCAGGTCCCGCAGCATGCCCACGATGGCGGTCATGTGCGACGAGAAGGTGGACAGGTTCTGGGCGATCGACTGCTCGTCGCCGATGTCGGCGCAGATCTGCTCGAAGACCGCCACCGCGCTCCCCTCGAGCGCGGGGATCTGGAGCCCGGCCTGCGCCATCACGGTGAGCAGCCCGATGGTCTTGAGCGCCACGGTCTTCCCACCCGTGTTGGGCCCGGTGATCACCAGCGTGGTGAAGGACCGGCCCAGCTCCACGTCGATCGGAACCACCTCATCGTGGCCACGCAGCAGCGCCAGCACCGGATGCCTGGCCCCAACCAGCCGCAGACTCCCGTCGGTGCGGACCTCGGGCATCGTGCAGCGCAGGCGCGCCGCAAGGCCCGCTTTGGCGGCGGCCAGGTCCAGCGTGGCCAGCACGCGGCCATTCTGTCTGATGGCGCCGGCCGCCTCCCCCACCGCTGCCGACAGACGCCGCAGGATGCGCAGGATCTCCTCGCGCTCGGCTGATTCCAGCTCGCGCTTCTGGTTGCCCAGGGGGATCAGGGACAGGGGCTCCATGAAGACGGTGGCGCCGCTTGAGCTCGCATCGTGCACGATGCCGGGGAACTGGGCCCGGTGTTCGGCCCGCACCGGCACCACGAACCGATCGCCGCGGGTCGTGATCAGCGACTCCTGGAGGTAGCGTGACAGGACCGGGTCGCGCAGCACCCGGTCCAGGGCCTCGCGCAGGCGCCGCTCGACGTCCCGGATCTGATCGCGGATGCGCCGCAGGTCCGGCGACGCAGCGTCTCTGACCTGCCCGCGCTCGTCCACCGCCTGGCCGATTGCTGCTTCGAGGTCGGAGCGGACCGCGAGCAGGTCTGCATGCGCGGCCAGGCGCGGGGCCCGCTGGCGCCGCGCGCGCAGGTACCCGCTCACCTGCCGGGCCACCCCCAGGGTCTGCGCCACGTCCAGCAGTTCCGGTGGCTCGAGCACGCCGCCCGCTGCGGCCCGAGCCACCAAGGGTTCCAGGTCCCGGGCGCCGCGCAGGGGGATTTCGGCCTCGGCGCATAGCAGGCTGGCTTCGGCCGTCTCGTCGAGCCAGGCTCGCACCTGTGAGGGGTCCGCCGAGGGCCGCAGCTCCAGAGCCCGCGCCCTCCCTATGGGCGTGACCGTGCCCTGGGCCAGAGCCTCCAGGATGCGGGGCAACTCCAGGAGGCGCAGCGTCCGCTCGTCGGCAGGCGCGATCGTTGCGGTCACGGCGCGCTCTCCATGGGTGGACTCACGCCGGCTGCCGCGGTGCGGCCCAGCGCCGTCAGCACCGCCGGTGCGACATCGGTAATGGCCCGCACAGCCGAAAAGGCGTCCCGGGCCGGGCCGATCACCAGGACCGGCACGGGGTTGCGCGTGTGCACCGTAGTCCGGCTATCCTCGAGGTTGCCGTGATCGCTGGTCACCACCGTGGTGATATGCCGGTCCATCCCCTCGAGTACGCCGGCCAGCAGGTCGTCCACCATGGGCACAACCGCGTCAGGCGTCAGGCTGATCCGACCATGCGCGGCCAGGTCGGTCAGAAAGAACTCGAAGAACGTCAGGTCTGCCGTCGCGGCGATTCCGGCCAGGCGGCGGCCCGCCTCACGCGGTGTCAGCTCGGGCAGCTCATATCCCCACTGTCGCAGCCGGCCGTTGGTGAGATCGTGGAACACCGCGCGGTTATCGCGCAGGTCGGCCAGGGTGCGCAAGCGCACGCCCGCGGTCTGTGCGGCGTACGTGACCGCCGCCATTCTCAGGCGGCGGCCGGCCAGCGCGGCGAAGTACTCGGGGCTGTACGCGTTCGCCAGCGCCACCTCCGCGCCCATGGGGCGGAGTCTGGCAAAGAGGCTGTATTGCGCCAGCACCTGGCGCAGGCTCGTGGTGGGATAGGCCGTGACGTGCCGCCCCGCGAGCCGGGGCGCGTTGAGCCCGGTGAGCAGAGCGGTCTGGCCCGTGGCGCTCTGCGGCAGACCGCCCACGCCCAGGGTGGCGTCTGCCGGCAGCAGCAACACCTCCGGCCGATCCACCACGCCCCGCATGGCCAGCGGGCCTCCCAGCAGGCGGTGGATCGTCGGCGTCGCGACGCGCGCAAACGGGTTGACCACAGGGTCGGGATCGCCGAGCCCGACGCCGTCGAGAAACAGCACGAGGACAGGCACTCCCCCATTATAGACGACGGGCCGGGAACGGCCGAGAGAGCGCCCGGGAGCCAGCCAGCCCGAACCGCCACGGCCGATCGGCGGCCCGGCTGACCCCGATCCTGGGGCCGACGACGAGAGGCCGCCGCCCGGGCGCGCCGTCGGCGATGTAGAGAGGCGGCCGGGTGAGGTCGGCGCCATTGTGGATGCCCCAGACGGCCATGGCCCTCGTGAGGCGTCCCGGACCGGACGCCACCCTCGCCGGCGGCGCCGCGGGCACGCGGCACCGCATGAGCGCCGCGCCCTCGACTGGCTCAAGCGCGCGCAGGAGCACCGCGCCGGGGGTACCTTGCTCTTCGGTCACCACGTTGAGGCACCAGTGCACGCCGTAGGAGAGATACACGTAGGCGACGCCCGGCGGGCCGAACATGATGGCGCTGCGGGCGGTCCTGCGGCGGGCGTGGCTGGCACCGTCATCGGCGCCCCCATAGGCCTCGGCCTCGACGATGCGGCCGATGGTCAGGCCGTCGGCCGTCTGGTGCACCAAGAGGTGCCCGATCAGCGCCCGGGCCACGACCACCGAGTGCCGGGCGAAGAAGCGCCGCGGCAGCGGTCGGGGATGCCACACGCTAGCTCCGACGCCTGGCGGCGCCCGGCCTCCTCCCCAGCAGCTCTCTGAGCTTGGCCAGCGGCAGGGCGTTGATGACGTCCCGGGGCTCCAGCCACCCGCGACGCGCGACGCTGACGCCCAGGGGCATGTGGCGCAACTGGGCGGCGGAATGGGCGTCGGTGCCGATCTGGAGGCGGACGCCGCGGTCCCTGGCGAGGCGCACGTGGGTATCCTTCAGGTCGAGCCGCTCGGGCGCGGCGTTGATCTCCAGAATGGTGCCGGTGCGGGCGGCCGCGTCAATGAGCGCCTCGACGTCGACCTCGTAGGGATCACGGGCGCCGAGCAGCCGGCCGGTCGGATGCCCGATGATGTCCACGTGCTCGCTCTCCATGGCCTTGATGATGCGCCGGGTCATCTCCTCGCGGCTCATGCGAAACCGCGTGTGGACCGAGGCAATGACCACGTCGAGGCCGGCCAGGATCTCGTCCGGATAGTCCAGCGTCCCGTCGGCACCGATGTCGCACTCGGTTCCCAACAGCACCGCGATCCCGAGCTGCTCCGACAGCTCCCGGACGCGGACCGCGTGGCGCTTCAGGTCGGCTGCTGGCACGCCCCCTGCCACCTTGAGCGACTGGGAGTGGTCTGTGATGCAGATGTACTCGTAACCCAGGACCTTGGCCGCCTTCGCCATGGCCTCGACGGACTCTGCGCCGTCGCTCCACGTGGTGTGCATGTGGAGGTCGCCGCGGATGTGACCCGGCTCGATGAGATGGGGCAGCCGGCCGGCGGAGGCCGCCTCCAGCTCGCCCTGGTCCTCGCGCAGCTCGGGCGGAATCCACGGCAGGCCCAAGGCCGCATAGACGCTCTCTTCGTCGCGCCCGCCGACGCGGCGCTCGTCCCGGACGCGCCACACGCCGTACTCGTTGACCTTCAACCCGCGGCGCACCGCGCGCTCCCGGAGCGCGACGTTGTGCTCCTTGCTGCCGGTGAAGTACTGCAGCGCCGCGCCATAGGCCTCGGGCTCGACGACGCGCAGGTCGGCCTGGAGCCCCACGTTGAGGACCACGCTGGAGCGGGTGGTCCCATGGGAGAGGACCTGTGTGACCTGCGGCGCGCGGAGGAAGGCCTCCATCACCCGGGTCGGGTCCTTGCTGGTCACCAGGATGTCGATATCACCGATGGTCTCCTTGCGGCGCCGCAGGCTGCCCGCCACTTCGATCTCCCGGATCCCCGGGGTGGCGCGCAGGAGGGCCACCAGCTCCTCGGCAACCGGCAGCACCACCCCCAGGGGCCGGCGGGCCGCGCTGCGCCGCACCGCCGCGATGCCCCGCAGGATGTTCTCTTCGGTCTTGGCGCCCATGCGGGGCAGCTCCCGGATCTTCCCTGCCCTGGCAGCGGCCTCCAACTCGTCGAGGGAGGTGATGCCCAGCTTCTCGTAGAGCAGCAACGCGGTCTTGGGCCCCACGTCAGAAACCGCCATCAGCGTCGTCAGCCCGGGTGGTAGGGAGGCCGCCAGATCTTCGTAGACCCTCATGGTGCCGGTCTGCAGGAACTCGACGATCTTCTCGGAGGTGCCCTTGCCGATGCCGGGAATCTTCTCTAGCTCTCCGCGGGCGGCAATCTCTGCGACGTCCTCCGTCAGTCCCTCGACGGCCCGCGCGGCGCGCCGGTATGCGTTGATGCGGAAGATGGATTCGCCCTTGATCTCCAGCATGTCGGCGATCAGGTTAAACCGCTCGGCGATCGCGCGGTTCTGCATCATGGTCCCATCAGAACTTGCTGTCTGGACCCACCGGCGGGAAGGGGATGGGACTGACCCTGCGGATGTCCTGGATGTACTGTCGCTGCAGCACGGCCACGTAGCGCACGATGGCCGAGCGTTCCACGTCCTGCGCCAGGCCCGGCGATGGCGAGGCCAGCAGGATCCCCGTCAGGGCCATCGAGACCGCCAGGGCTTTGATGGCCCCGGCCGCCAGCCCGAGGATCTGGACCAGCATCATGGGCCGCTTGGCGCCGGGCAGGACGCTGATCACGAGCATGAAGAGCACGTAGAGGAGGCCGAAGGTGAGGGCAAACGCGATCGTTCGCCTCCACTCCGCGCTGAGCGCCTGGGGCATTAGGCCGCTGTTTGTGAACGCCGCGCCGACCCGGGGGAGCAGGATGGCCGCGAGTACGTACGCCACGACCACGGCCACGGTGCCCAACAGGGCTGCCGTTGCGCCCTTCAGCAGGCCCTGGACGATGAAGTAGACGAACAGGGCAACCACGACCCAGTCAAGCCACGTCATGACCCTGCCTCCTATGTCCGAATCCTCACCGGGAGGCGAGCCGGGAGCTCGGCGTAAATGCGGCTCATCACCGCCTCAACCTCCTCTCCGGTGAGGGTCCGATCCGGGGCCCGGAAGCTCAGGGCATAGGCCAGGTTACGGCGACCGGGCTCCAGGGGCGGCCCTTCGTACACGTCAAAGAGTTCGACATGCTCGAGCAAATCCCCGACCAGATCCCCCAAGACGGCCACCACCGTTGCGTGGGGCAGGTCCGTGGGCGCCACGACGGCCACGTCGCGTCGCACCGGCGGGTACCTGGGTACGCCCACGAAGCGCGGCTGGAGCACGGCCTGGTCGAGCACGGTCTCGAGGTCGAGCTCCGCGACGAAGGTCCGCCCGGGCAGGTCGAAGCGGGCCGCGACGTCGGGATGGAGTTCGCCTGCAAGACCCACCCGGCGGTCCCCCAGCATGATCTGCCCAGCTCGGCCCGGATGCAGCCAGGACGGCCTGGGCGCGTGGGCCTCCGCTATCCGGAAGCCATCGAGCCTCAGCTCTTCTGCCAGGGTTTCCAGCACGCCCTTGAGGTGGAAGAACGTGACGGTCCCCGCGCCCGGTGCCTGGTCCCAGGCGCCCCGCATCCACGGCCCTCGCATGGCCACGGCCAGGCTCCGCCGCTCGTCCGGTCCGTCGCGTTCGCGACGGAAGATCCGTCCGATTTCGAACAGATGCACGGCGTCGTGCCGTCGGCTCACGTTGATGCGGACGGCCTCCAGGAATCCGGGCAGCAGCGCCGGCCGCAGGAGGGTGTGGTCTGCCGTCAGCGGGTTCTCAATGGGGACGACCGCGCGCCACGGGTCGTCGGGCGGGAGGTCGAACCGCTCGAGCAACGGCCAGTTGACCAGGGAGACGGTCATGGCCTCGGTCAGGCCGGCCCGGATCAACGCATCGCGCGCGGCCGACTCCGCTTCGAGGCGCAGGGGACGGCGGCCCTGAGCCATGACCTCGACCGGCATCGCCTCCGGAATCCGCGCGTAGCCGTGATGACGGGCGACCTCCTCGATCAGGTCTTCTTCACGCTCCAGATCGCGCCGCCCCACCGGCGGCACCACATGGAGGTGATCGTCCGCCCCGCGCACCTCGCACCCCAGGCGGGTCAGGATCTCGATGACGGTGCCGGCGGCCACGTTGGTCCCCAGCAGGCGGGGGATCCTCGCCAGGCGCAACACGATCGCTGGCCGTGGTGCCGGCGCCGGATAGGCGTCAACCGCGCCGCGCAACACACGGCCGCCCGCGAGCTGAGCGATCAACCGGGCCGCTCGGCGCGCTGCGCGTAGCGTGATCCCGGGATCGACGCCGCGCTCAAACCTGGCGCTGGCCTCTGTCCGCAGGCCCAGGCGGCGGCTGGTGCGGCGGATGCTGGCGGGCGCAAACGACGCCGCTTCCAGCAGCACCGTGCGCGTCTGCGACCCGATCTCGGTCTCGGCGCCGCCCATGATCCCTGCCAGCGCCACGGCCCGCCCGGCATCGGCAATGACCAGCACGTCGGGGTCGAGCGCGCGCGCCATCCCGTCCAGGGTCACCAGCATCTCGCCGGGCCTGGCGGGCCGCACGACGATCCGCCGACCGGCCAGGGTCTCGATGTCAAACGCGTGCAGCGGCTGCCCCCACTCCAGCATGACGTAGTTGGTCGCATCCACGACGTTGCTGATGGGCCTGATCCCCGCGGCCTCCAGGCGGTGGGCGAGCTCCGGCGGAGACGGCCCGATCGTGACCCGATCGATCACGTGCGCCACATACCGCGGGCAGGCCGTGGGGTCTGCGATCTGCACAGCGGTCACCGAGGCGGCCGGCGGGTCAACCTCGTCGAGTGCGTCGGGAGGCAGACGCACCTCACGGCGGCCCCACGCGGCCAGTTCGCGCGCGATGCCGATCAGCCCCAGCAGGTCGGGCCGGTTCGATGCGATCTCCAGATCCAGCACCGCATCGCCGCCGACATCGTCCACGCCATCAACGCCCAGCCCCAGCATCGGCAGATGCTCGAGCAGCTCTCCCAGCGTCTCGGGCACGTCTACGTACTCTCGAAGCCACGACAGCGGCACGCGCATCTAGAACTGCTCCAACAGCCTCAGGTCGTTCTCCCACAACAACCGGATGTCTGGAATCCCGTAGCGGACCATGGCCGGACGGTCGACGCCCAGTCCGAAGGCGAAGGCTGTGTACCGTTCCGGATCGATCCCTGCCATCTCGAGCACCCGCGGATGGAACATCCCGCACCCGCCCAGCTCGAGCCACCGGCCCTGAAATGTCACTGCCAGCTCGGCGCTGGGTTCCGTGAAGGGGAAGTAGCCTGGCTGGAATCGGGTCTTCGTCTGTGGGCCGAACATTTCGCGAGCGAACGAGGTCAGCACGCCCTTGAGATCCGCGAATGTGATATGCTCGCCGACCATGAAGCCGTCCACCTGATGGAAGACCGGCATGTGCGTGGCGTCTACCGCGTCCCGGCGATAGCAGCGGCCGAAGGTCAGGATGCGCATGGGCGGCTTCCGTCCCTCCATGACATGGGCGTCCACCACCGTGGTGTGCGTGCGCAGCATCCAATCGCCGCCGAGGTAGAAGCTGTCCTGCTCATCGCGCGCCGGGTGATCGGCGGGCATGTTCAGCCGCCCGAAGTTGTACGCGTCGGTCTCGATCTCGGTGCCGTCCACCACCTCGAACCCAAGCCCGATGAAGATGCGCTCCATCTCTTCCAGCGTGCGCCGCAGCACGTGCCGGCGGCCCAGCGGGGCCCGACGGCCCGGCAGGGTCACGTCGATCCACTCAGCCTCAAAGCGGCGGGCAGCGGCCGCCGCCGCCAGTTCGCCGCGCCGGGCCTCCAGCGCCGCCTCCAGCGCCGCGCGCGCCTGGTTGAGACGCGCGCCCAGCGCCGGCCGCTCTGAGGCCGGCGCCTCGGACAGCCGCCGGAGCAGGTCTGTGAGCGCCCCGCGGCGGCCGAGGGTGCTCCGCCGGATCGCCTCAAGGTCATCGAGCGCCGCCGCAGCGCGCGTGGCGATCATGGCCCGCTCCACGATGCGATCGATCTCATCGCGCATGACGCCCACTCCACACAAATGACCGAAGCGCTCTCGCCCCAGGGGCGAAAGCGCTTCGCTTCCGCGGTACCACCCTCATCGGCCGAGCAGATGTCCTCGACCGCTCTACCCCGGATACCGGCGGAGTCCCGACTGGACCTACTGGCGCCCTGGCGCGTTCAGTCCGGTGGCTTGGGAGCGAACTTCCCGGCGGGCACCACCCGAGGGGGCTTGCAGTCACCGACCCCCACTCCCTGCGCCCCGTATGCGGAGCCGGGGGCGATCCGCGGTACTCTCTCCCGCATCGCCTGCGTGGTCAGTTCAACGAGATTCTGGCGATCATCACCGGCCGCCGTACCAGCCGGCGGTACGCCAGGTACGCCCATATGGACCCAGTGGCTTCGAACAGGCGCCACGAGACCTCCGCCGACCAGATCAGGTCCACATCTCCTCCCGAGGTTCACCGGGCAGAAACCCACGGTGGATCAGGGTTCCAGCCATCGGCATCGTGGCTGGCGTGAGTATAGCACGGCCTGTACACCGAGGCAAGCAACAGCGCCGATACCCCACCCACGTGCCACGCGCCGCTCGCTCACCGGAACAGCGCCAGGTACTCGTCGCGGAGCGGGTGAAACGCATCGAGCACCCGGGCCGGACCGGCCAAGGCGCGCGCGCCGTGCGGCATGCCGCCCAGCACCAGATAGGGATCGCCGGGCCCAAGCCGACGGCGGTCGTCGCCGATCCACATCTCAATGGTGCCGGCCAGCACCACACCGGCTTGCTCGTGGGGATGCGCATGGGTGGGCACGACAGCATCCTGATCGAAGTCCACCACGGTCAACATCAGCCGGTCGCCCGCCACGATGCGCAGGCGCACACCAGGGAGAACCTCACGCTGCGGCAGGTCGTCGAGGGTGTGAAATCCGGGCCCGAACATGCGGTCACCTCCAGCGGCGTCTCATCTGGTCATCCGACGCGTCCGTCGTGGACCGCGCCAACCGCATGGGACGAGGGCGAAGCCACCCGCCGGGTGGCTTCGTAGAGCAACAGCGCCGCGGCAACAGCCGCGTTGAGCGACTCCACCGGCCCAAACAGCGGTATTCGCACCCCGGTGCCTGCGGCGAGCCACGCCGGGTCAGGACCCATCGCCTCGTTGCCGACGACGATGGCCAGCGGGGGCAGGAGTGCCGCCCGGGTGTAGTCCAGGGCACCGCGGGGGTCGGCCACATAGACGGCCGCGCCGGCCGCCCGCAGATGTTCGAGCAGCAGCCGGCCCTCAAGCCGCAGGATCGGAATTCGGAATGCCGCACCCATGGAGGCCCGCAGCGCCTTAGGCGCCCAGGGGTCTGCCGCCGCGCCTGTCACAGCCACGGCGGTCGCCGCGGTGGCCGCCGCGGTGCGGATCATCGTGCCCAGGTTTCCCGGGTCCTGGATGCCGTCGGCGACCAGCAGGCGCAGGTCTGCCGCAGCCAGCACCGCCGTCTGTGCGGAGGCCGGGCGGTGCGCCAGCGCCACGATCCCCTGCGAGGTCACCACGTCGCTGGCCGCCTGGACGACCCGGGGCGTGGCCTCGTGGATGCGGACGCCCGCCGCCTCCAGCCTGGCCCGCAACGGCGCCAGGCGTTCGATCACGTCCGTGGCGATCAGCGCCGCCTCGATCCGCACCCGGGCATCGAGCGCGTCGGCGATCAACCGGGGGCCGTCCAGCACCACTCGCCCTCCCGCATGGCGACCCGACTGCCCAGCGATCTGCCGGAGGGCCTGGACGAGCGGATGCCGCGTCGAGGTGATCACTTGCCAGACGGTTCCAGGTTCGCCTCCAGTCGGGAGAGCTGCCTGTTCTCGCCGACCACCACCAGGACGTCGCCGGTCTGCAGCCGGGTCTCAGGTGAGGGCGAGATCATCAACTGACCGTCGCGGCGGATCAGCAACACGCTCACCCCGAACCGGCTCTTGAGGTCCAGCTGGCCCAACGTGCGGCCAGTCATGCTCTCGGGAATGCTCAACTCCTCAATCGAGAAGGTTGGGGAGAGCTCGAGGTAGTCCAGCACGCCAGGCGCGGCCAGCGTGTGGGCGATACGGATGCCCATGTCGCGCTCAGGATACACCACCAGGTGGGCGCCCACGCGCTCGAGCACCTTGCCCTGCCGGTCATCCACCGCCTTGGCCACGATCTTCTCACACCCCAGCTCGGTCAGGAGCAGCGTGGTGAGGATGCTCTCCTCGATGAAGTCGCCGATCGCAACCACGACCGCGTCGAAGTTGGTGATCCCCACCCCCCGCAGGGCTTCCTCGTCGGTGCTGTCCAGCTGAACCGCGTGGGTGACCTCGTCGGAGACCGCCCGCAGCGCCTCCTCGTTCTTGTCGATGGCCAGCACTTGATGGCCTAACCGGTGGAGCGTGACCGCCAGGCTGCGACCAAACCGTCCCATCCCAATGACCGCGAACTGACCCATGTCCAGATCTCCTTTGCCCCGACTCGCAGACCGGCGCCGCCTACCCTACGTAGAGCCGCTCCTCCGGATACCGGATGCGCGGCGGCCGCTGGCGTCGGGTGAGCCCAAACGCCAGGGTCAGCAGCCCGACCCGGCCAGAGAAGATCGTCAGCATCAGGATCACCCGCGCGGGCGCCGAGAGCGCCGGGGTGATGCCCACAGACAGCCCCACCGTGCCGAATCCCGATGCCACCTCGAAGAGCGCCGATAGGAATGGGAGCCGATCCACGCGCGTCAGCAGCGTGGCCATGGTCACCACAAACGCCGCGGAAACGAACGCCACCGTGACGGCCTTGTTGACCACATAGGCCGGGATGCGCCGGTGGAACAGCACCGGTTCGGGGACGCCGCGGATGCTGCTCAAGATGACGGCCAGCGGCGCGACGAACGTGGTGGTCTTGATGCCCCCGCCGGTTCCCCCGGGGGACGCGCCGACGAACATCAGCGCCACGAGCAGCATGAGGCTCGGCTCGGTGAGCGCGCCGATGTTCACCGTGGCAAA
Source organism: Candidatus Fervidifonticultor quintus (assembly GCA_031459535.1). Taxonomy (GTDB): domain Bacteria; phylum Sysuimicrobiota; class Sysuimicrobiia; order Sysuimicrobiales; family Humicultoraceae; genus Fervidifonticultor_A; species Fervidifonticultor_A quintus. The sequence goes on from JAVKIJ010000010.1 coordinate 47,421, forward strand.
CCCCGCGGTCCTCGGGGTCACCGCCTGAAAGAATGCCGCCAGCACCCTCTGTGGTGCGGGCAGTGCACCCAGCGTCCGGGGATTGTCGAATTCCAGCGCCACGATGAGCAGCGTGCCGGCGGCGATGAGCACCGCCGTGGCCAGCAGCACGGTCCTGGAGTGGAGCGTCAGCCGCCGCGCGCGCAGATCGAAGATCACCGAGAACCCAATGCCCCCCAGGATGATTAGCCCGGCCACCGTCAGCGACACCACCGGGTCGACGGCGTAGGCCGTCAGGCTCCTGAACCCACCCATCAGGTCGAAGCCCGCGTTGTTGAATGCTGAGATGCTGTGGAAGATCCCGTAGTACAGGGCCCGAGGCAGAGGCATCTCAAAGGCCCAGCGGATGGCCAGCACAGCGGCCCCCGCCGCCTCGGCGCCCAGGGTCAGGAGAATCAGCCGCCGTGTGAACCGGACGACCCCTCCGGGATCATAGAGATTGTGCGCTTCGGTCAGGATGATGCGCTCCCGCAGCCCGATCCTCCAGCCCAGGAGGAGCGCCATGATCGCCCAGGAGGTCATGTAGCCGAACCCGCCGAGCTGGATGAGCGAGAGAATCACCAGTTCGCCGAAGGTGGAGTAGTGATCGGCCGTATCCACGACGACGAGCCCGGTGACGCAGGTCGCCGACGTGGCGGTGAAGAGCGCGGTGAGAAAGGGTGTAGGCTCGCTCGACGCCGACGCGATCGGCAGGCTGAGCAGGGTCGCCCCGGCCAGGATGATCGCGGCGAACCCGACCAGAATCGTCTGTGCCGGGCTCAGGGTCAGCCGAAGGGCCCGTGGGCGACGGGCGAGGGCGATCGAACGGGCCATGTCACGAGCCGGGCATAGGCGGCAGCCTCACGGCGCCGGCCGGCCTACGAACCCAACCGCTCCTTGGCGCGCGCCACCAGCGCATCGAACGCGGCCCGATCGCGGACCGCCAGATCGGCCAGCACCTTCCTGTTGATGGTGACCCCGGCCTTGCGGAGCCCGTGAATCAGCCGGCTGTACGTGACGCCGCTGCCGCGGGCCGCAGCGTTGATTCTCGCCACCCACAGGCTGCGAAACTGCCGCTTGCGCAGCCTCCGATCGGCGAACGCCTGCGCCAGCGCCCTCGTCACATACTGATTGGCCAGCTTGTACCAGCGGCTCTTGGCGCCGCGGTATCCGCGGGCCAGCCGCAACACCTTCTTGTGCCGGCGGCGGACACTCACGCCGCGCTTCACCCGTGCCATAGGAGACCTCCACTCGCGCCCGCCACAGCCCGCGCCCTCCTCTTAGATGCCAGGGAGCAGCCGCCGCGTGCGCGCCTCGTCCGACCCGTGCACCCGGACCTCGGCCCGCAGCGAACGCCGGCGCTTGGGGCGCTTCTTGACCTTCAAGTGTCCGCCGTGCTGCCGGCCGCGCACCAGCTTGCCGGATCCGGTGACGCCGATGCGCTTGACCGTGCCCTGATGCCGCTTTGCCTTTCCCACTGGTCCGGCTCCTCGCCTCACCCCTTCTTCGGGGCAAGGATCATGATCATGTTGCGGCCTTCCAGCTTGGGCACGCCCTCCACCGTGCCGACGTCGGCCACGAACTGCGCCAGCCGCTGGAGGAACGCCTCTCCCACCTTCGGGTGGGCCATCTCCCGTCCACGGAACCACATGGCCACGCGCACCTTGTTGCCCTCCCGCAGGAACTCCTTCACCTGCCGGGCCTTGACCTGGAAGTCATGCTCACCGATCTTGGGGCTCAGCCGCATGCCTTTGAGGTCCTGGCCCCGGGACTTGCGGTGGGCATCACGGTCCCGCTTGCTCTGCTCGTACTTGTAGCGCCCATAGTCCATGATCTTGCACACGGGCGGGGTCGCGGTGGGCGCCACCTCGACCAGATCGAGGCCCTGCTCCTGCGCGCGGCTGAGCGCATCGCGGATGGGCACAATCCCGAACTGCTCTCCGTTCGGCCCGATCAGCCGAACCTCACGCGCGCGGATCCGATCGTTGACCCTCGCCTCACGCTCGATACCCGGTCCCCTCCTGTCAGCCGGCGTACCCGGCACGCGCGACCAGCCCGCCCAACACAAAAGGGGGACGGCGCAAGCCATCCCCCAATGCGTCGGCACCCCGTGACCCGAGACGCACATTCGCACCGGCAAAACAGCGCTCGGGTGAGAAGCGGATGGCTTCTACTTCCGGCCGCTCAACGCTGGGGAGTATAGCACGGCCCCAGGGGGGCGTCAACCGAGCGGCGAAGGTACTGAACATGCGCGGGACGGGCATGAGCGGGTGGGCGTTCTCGCCGCTGGCACTGTTGGGCCGGGCCCTCTTGCACGGGCTCACCCAGCTTGGCCGCGCGGCCCTCATGCTGGCCGCCGCGCTGCGATGGCTGGCCCGGGGCCGCTGGGAGCTCCGGGAAACGCTGGTGCAGTTCAACCGCATCGGGGTGGAGTCCATCCCCATCGTCCTGGTCACGGGGTTATTCTCCGGCATGGTGCTGGCCTACCAGACCACGCGGCAGTTGATCGGCTACGGCTTCGCGGACCTGGCGGGGGGACTGGTGGGTCTCTCCATGGCCCGGGAGGCGGCGCCTGTGTTCACGGCGATTGCGGCCGCGGGCCGGGTCAGCGCCGGGATCGGCGCGGAAATCGGTACCATGGCGGTCACGGAGCAGATCGACGCGTTGCGGGTGCTGGCCACCGATCCGGTGCGCTACCTGGTCGTGCCGCGGATCTTGGCGGCCTGCGTGGCCCTGCCGGGTCTCACCATGTTCGCCAATGTCATCGGCAGCCTGGGCGGCTATGTGGTGGCCACCGGGCTCGGGATCAGCGGGACCACCTACATCACCTCGCTACAGCGCAACGTCTGGGTCTACGATGTCGTCGCGGGGCTGGTCAAGGCCGTCATCTTCGGCATGATCGTCGCCAGCGTCGGCTGCTTCCGCGGGCTCCATGCCACCGGAGGAGCAGACGGGGTCGGACGTGCCACTACCGGTGCCGTGGTGACCGCCATCGTACTGATCCTGGTCTTCAACTACTTCGTGAACCTGGTCTTCTTCTAGGCCCGCTGCGATGGCCGACGATCTCGCCCCTCCTGCCCCGCCTCCCGGCGCTGGGGACCCGCAGGTTCCGGTGGTGCGGGTCCGCGACCTGTGGCACCAGTTCGACCGGACGCCGGTCCTGGCCGGCATCTCCCTCGACGTGTACCCCGGTCAGATTCAGGTCATCATGGGACCGAGCGGGTGCGGGAAAAGCGTCTTCCTCAAACAACTGGTGGGCCTGCTTCGGCCCACGCGCGGTGAGGTGTTCGTCTTCGGACGCCCCGTGCACGCGCTCCCCCCCGACGAGCTCGACGAGCTCAGGATGCGGATCGGGGTGGTGTTCCAATCGGCCGCGCTCTTCGACTCGCTGACGGTTGCCGAGAACGTGGCGTTTCCCCTGCGTCGCCACCGCCGCCTCGCGGACGCGGAAATCGCCCGACGCGTCAGCAGGCTGCTCGAGATGGTCGAGATGGAAGGCACCGAGCACCTGATGCCCTCGGCTCTCTCGGGAGGCATGCGCAAGCGGGTGGGCATCGCCAGGACCCTGGCGCTGGAGCCGCCCCTCATCCTCTATGATGAACCTACCAGCGGGCTGGACCCCCTCACGGCCAGGACGGTGGATGATCTGATCTTGAGGCTGCGCGACACGCTGGCGGTGACCGCCGTGGTCGTCACCCACAGCGTGGACAGTGCCTTCCGGCTGGCCGATCGGCTCGCGGTGATGGATGCGGGTCGGTTCGCGGCCGCGGGAACGCCACAGGAGATCCTGGCGTCTCGGGACGCGCTTGTGCGGGCGTTCCTGGAAACCCATACGGTCGGGGTGAGTCAGCCATGAGCCAGGAGACCCGGGCAGGCATTGTCGCCGTGCTCTTCATGGCGGCCCTGGTGGGGTTCATACTCTTCCTGCGCGGCGGGGTGGGCTTCCGCGACACGCGGTACGAGATCCACATCATCGCCCCCAACGCCGGGGGGATCACGCCGGGGGCCTCGGTGCAGTTGGCCGGGGTCGAGATCGGCCAGGTCGACCGGGTGGAGCTCACCCCGGACCGGCAGGCGCAGATCACGGCCCGCATCAAGCGCCAGTACAGCATACCCATCGGATCGCGCTTCGCCATCGGGTCCTCGGGCCTGCTCGGGAATCGCTTCATCGCCATCTCGCCGGAGCCGGGCGACGTGCCGGCGCTGGAGCCCGGAGCCGTCGTCAACGCCGCGCCGCCCCTCTCGCTGGACGAGATCGTCGAACGGGTGGTGGCCGTGGCGCGGCGGGCCGAGGAGGCGTTGGTCAACATCAACCGGCTGGTCGGCGACCCGGCGCTGGGGACCGCGCTGGCCGAGACCGTGCGCAACGCCCGCGACGCCACCGCCGTGGTGCGCCGCGCCGCCGGCCACGTGGAGCGCACGACCCGCGTCCTCGACCGCACCCTCAGCAGTGAGGTGCCGGCGATCGCCGAGCAGCTGCGGCTGGCGGCTGCGGAACTGGCCGGGGCAGCGGCTGAGGTGCGGACGGTCGTGCGCGACGTCGCCGCAGGCGGTGAGACTGCCCGGGGCGTCCGACAGGCCGTGGAATCAATCCAGCGGGCCGCCGACGGCATCGAGAAGATGGTGCGCGACCTCCGGGGACTGGTCAACGAGCAGGAAGTCCAGCGGGCCAGGGCGTCTCTAGATGAGGCCAGGCAAGCGGTCACCGAAGCCCGGACGGCCATCGGAGAGGGACGGGCCCTCATCGGACGGGCGAACCAGACCGTCCAGCGCATCCAGCAGGTGATCCCTGAGAGACTGGAACTCCCCACCGTGCGCAACGCAGCCAGGCTGGAGTACGGCCTCTGGTACGATGGTCAGCGGCTCGGGCACGACGTCCTGCTCACCCTCCAGCCCGATGCGCCGACCCAGTTTCTGATTACCCTGCGGGAGTACGGCGGCAGCACTCGCTTCGGCCTCCAGGTCAGCAACCCGCTGGCAGACCGGCTGCGCATCCGCTACGGGCTGATCGACGCCAACCTGGGCGTGGGATTGGACTATCGGGCCTCGCCCCAGCTCAGCTATGCGCTTGACGTATCCAACATCAACCAGGTAGCGGTCAACCTGTTGCTGCGGTATGCCGTCAATCCCAGCTACGGGTTGACCCTGCGGGGGCAGAACCTGCTCAATCAGCCGACGGTGGGAGTCGGCGCCTACTACCGCTTCTAGCTCCGAAACAAAGAGAGCACTGCGACTGCAGTGCTCCCCGGTCGGAGATGCGGTCCAAGACTACCTGCCCTTCTTCTTGGCCGCCTTCTTGGCCTTCGCCACAGCTGTCGCCTCCCTTCCGGGGCTGTTATCAACGGAACGACATGTGCGCGTTCCGGTCTTCGCTCGCGACTATTCGCGAGCGCAGGACGGTTTCCTGCCCCGTGGATGGATCTGCTCGAAAAAAAGTCTGCCCAGGCGCCTCGAGGACGAGACCTGCCTATCGGGCCAGCGCGTAGCGGAACGCGGCGATCACCGCGGGCACGTCCGAGGCCGCCACGTGGCGGTTGGTCACCAGGCGCATGGCATGGGCTCCCGTGGCCCAGACCCTTACGCCGCGGCGAGCGAGGCGTTCGGCGACCACCTGGGCATCATGGGCCGGCAGCTCGATCCGCACGATATTGGTCTGCACACGGGTGAGGTCGATGCGGACCTCTGGCAGGGCGGCGAGGGCCTCGGCCAGCATGCGGGCCACGCGATGGTCATCGGCCAGGCGCTCCACC
>JAVKIJ010000100.1:0-8960 GCA_031459535.1 Candidatus Fervidifonticultor quintus
CAGGACCAACGTCACGCCCCGCACCACCCGCGCCACCCTCGGCGTGAAGACTACGGCCAGGGCGATGATGACGTTGGACAACCGCGCGCCGAGCGCCGCCATGAGCGCGATGGCCAGCAACGTTGTTGGAAAGGCCATCAGACCGTCCATCACACGCATCAGCACCCGGTCGAGGCGGTCCACGTACCCGGAAGCCAAGCCAAGGGCGATCCCGAACCCGGCCGCACAGACCACGACCAGCGTCCCGACCACCAGCGACACTCGGGCACCGTAGATGACCCGGCTGAGGATATCCCGGCCGAGGTTGTCGGTCCCAAACAGGTACGTGGCGCTAGGGCCCTGCAACCGGTCCAGCGTGTTAATCGCCTGCGGGTCGTGGGGTGACAGGAGCGGTGCCAGGGCCGCGACCAGCACTACCGCCAGCACGATGATCCCGCCCAACATTGCAGACCGGCTGCGCCGCAGGCCTCGAGCGACAATAGTCCAGAGGCCCTGAGGCGGTCGAGCCACGACGACCGTCGGGGGCAGTGTGGCTGCCGGCCGGCGCATCGGCTCCTCACGCATACTTCACCCGGGGATCGAGGTACACGTAGATCACATCGATCAGCAGGTTCACCATCACATAGATGGTGGCGATGAACATCAGGATGCCCTGCACCACAGGATAGTCGCGCCGAAGCACCGAGGAAATCACCAGCCGCCCGACCCCGGGTAGGGCGAACACCGTCTCCGTCACGATTGCCCCGGACAGCAGCCCTCCCATCGCCAGGCCGATGACGGTGACCGTGGGGATCATGGCATTGCGCAGGGCGTGGCGGTAGACGACGCGTCGCTCCCGGTTCCCCTTGGCGCGCGCCGTGCGCACGAAGTCCTGCCCCAGGACCTCGAGCATGCTCGAGCGGGTCATGCGCGCGATCAGGGCGGACGCGCTGATTCCCAGGGTCACCGCCGGCAGCACCAGCGTGCGCAAGGCCCCAGACACCGAGGTGGCCACCGGCACGTACCCCGCCACCGGCAGCAGTCCCAGGTACACGGAAAACAGCAGGATCAGGTTCAGGCCCAGCCAGAAGTTCGGAACCGAGACGCCGAACATGGCCACGCCCATGGACGCCTGATCGAGCCAGGTGTTCCGTCGGACGGCGGCCACGACGCCGGCCGGCACCCCCACAGCCACCGCGATGGTCAGGGACAGCAACGTCAGGAGCCCCGTGGGCTCGATTCGCTCCAGGATGGCCTGCAGCACCGGCCGCTGGAGGAAGATGGAATACCCCAGGTCGCCCCGGAGCACGCGGGCATACCATCGGTAGAGCTGCACCAGGAGGGGCTTGTCGAGCCCCATGACCTGCCGCAATGCGGTCAACTCCTCCTCGGTGGCGTCGGGGCCCAGCATGACCGCCGCCGGGTCACCGGGAGTCAGGTAGATCAGGAAGAAGCCGACCGTGGCCACGATGAGGAGCACGGGCAGCAAAGCGACCAGGCGGCGAATGATATAGGCGGTCATGTCACCGGGTACAGGGCAGTCGCATGCGCCGGGGAGAAGTGTCGCTCTCCCCGGCGCTCCACCGACAAGACTAGCGTTCCAACCAGGCGTTCCACCAGACGTGTTGGGGGTTGTTGACGTACCCCTTGAGTTCTCTGCGGTGCAGGTGCAGCAGGAAGTAGTCGCCGAACTTGATGGACCCCGCCTCTTCGTACCAGAGGCGCTGCATCCGGGCCCATAGCTCGCGCCGAACCTTGGGATCAGCGTGCCGGCGCAGCAGTGTCATCATGGCGTTCATGTCCCGGTTGTCGAACCACCCAGGCCACGTTGGTTGTAGGGCCAGCAGGAAGACCGGGTCCGGCACGAAGCTGAACGCGGTGCTGAACACGTCCCACAGCTCCGGGCGCCCGCGACGGGCCACCAGCGTCGCCCAGTCCACCACCTGGAGATCCACCGTGAACCCGGCTTGTTCCAGCATGGGCTTGACGACCTGCGCCGCCGTGCCGTACGCCACGTACTCCATGGTCGTGATCCATCGCAGCGGCTGTCCCCGATAGCCCGCCTCCTGTAAAAGCTGCCGGCCCCGAGCCGGGTTCTTCTGGTTCACGTACTCCTTGCCGGCATCGGTCCACATGTAGTGCTCCCTGGGCATCAGCCCCGGGTCCAACCGCCAGAACCGCTGTTGCCCGTACGCCGCCCGCATGACGGCCTCCTGATCCAGCGAGACCTGGAAGGCCTGCCGGATCTTCTTGATGGACATGAGCGGCGAGCGGTTGTTGAACACCGCAGTCAGCCAGAGCGGCGTGTCGGTCACGTACGGCACCAGGTTGGGATCCGCACGGAGCCGGTCGTACTCGTCGGACGGCACGGTCTCGGCGAACTGAAACTCGTTCCGCTGCACCCCCGCGATGCGCACGGCCGGGTCGGGCACCGGCACTACGTAGATGGCATCCAGGTAGGCGTGCTTGCGTCCGGTGGCGCCGTCCGGTTCCTCGGTCCGCGACGCGTATCCCTCGAACCGGTCGAGCCGGATGTGCCGGTCCGGCAGGTGCTCCACGAAGCGATAAGGACCAGTGCCGATGAAGCGTCGGAGGGGTCCGGTCCCGGCTTCGTCGATGATCTCCTTGGGATAGATGACCGCGCCGTTGCCCGGGAGGCCCAGGTCCAGCGGCAGCAGTCCGTAGGGCTCCTTGAGCCGCATGACCACGGTCAGAGGGTCAGACGTGGTCACCGCCTCGACGTTGGCGAACAGGGTCCGGCCGCGCGTGGCCATCCGGCCCCAGCGTTCCAGGGACGCCTTCACATCATCGGCGGTAAGATCTCTGCCGTGGTGAAACTTCACCCCCCGGCGCAGGACGAAGGTGAACGTGCGCCGATCGGCAGACATCGTCCAACGGTCTACCAGAAGCGGCTTGGGCTCGTATTTGCTGGTCAACGCGAACAATCCCTCGTAGATGTGGTAGGTGATGTGCGACGTGATCGCCGCCGTGGTTCCGTGCAGATCCAGCGTCGGCGGCTCACCGATGTGCGCGATGCGGAGCACCCCGCCGCGGCGGGGCTGCTGCGCGAGGGTTTCCGTGGGCGGCACAAGCAGCAGCGCCGCCACCATGGCCAGGCCGAGCACGCCGAGTCGTATGGGTCTCACCGTTGGCCTCCCCCCAATGACGCGTCGTCACCGTGCCGGGGCGCAGGTGCCACCCCGCCACACCCCACAAACGTCGCCACTACCATATCAAAAAACCGCCCGTCGCCCTCAAACCGAACGCGGGGGACCTAGCGGGGCGCCACCTCTGCCAGAAGCGCCTTGGCCTCGGCCACGGCTTCGCCGAACGCCTCGACCGCACGGTCCACCTGCGCGTCGGTGGCGACCAGCGGCGGCGCGAACCGGACAACTGTGGCCTGGTTGATGCCCGAGAACGCCAGCACCCGGCGCCGCATCAGTCCGGAGAGCACCAGCAGGGCCACGTCCGGATCGAAGAACTCCACGCCGACTAGGCACCCCCGACCCCGGACGTCGGCAACCAAGCCTGGCGCGGCGTCGGCGGCCCGGCGGCACCCCGCCTGCAGCCGGTCTCCGATCTCTATGGCCCGGGGCAGGAGGCCTTCCTCCCGGATCACCTTGATGGTGGCGACCGCTGCTGCCCAGCCGAGGCGGTTGCCGAAGGTCGTCGTGTGCAGCAGCGGACTCCTCACGAGCGGAGCCCACAGGGGGGGTCGGGCCACGGCCGCCGCCACGGGCGCCACACCGCCGCCGAGGCCCTTGGCTGCCGTGAGAATGTCCGGCGTCACGCCGTCGTGCTCGCACGCCCACATCCTGCCCGTGCGGCCCATGCCGGTCTGGACCTCGTCCACGATCAGCAGGGCACCCGCCTCATCGCAGATCCGGCGCACGTCCCGCAGGTAGCCGTCGGGCGGCACCACCACGCCTCCCTCGCCCTGGATGGGTTCGAGGATGACCGCCGCGGTGCGCGAGGTGACCGCCGCAGCCAGGGCGGCGGCATCGCCAAACGGCACGTGGGTAACCTGCGGGATCAGGGGCTCAAATGGCGCGCGGTACTGTTCGCGCCCAGAGACCGAGAGCGCGCCGAGCGTCTTGCCGTGGAACGCGCCTACCATGCCGACAATCTCGGTGCGGCCGGTCGCCACCCGGGCCAGCTTGATGGCGGCTTCGTTGGCCTCGGCGCCGCTGTTGCACAGGAACACGTATTGAAGATCACCCGGGGTGACCTCGGCCAGCAGCTCTGCCAGCTCGCCCATGGGCTCGTTGGCCATGATCCGCACCGACAGCGGCATCCGGTCCAGCTCGCGCCGCGCGGCCGCGACCACCTTGGGATGGCGGTGGCCCAGAATGAACACCGCGGGCCCGCAGGCGAAGTCCAGGTACTCGCGGCCGTAGGCATCGCGGATGATGGCGCCCTCGGCCTCCACCTCCAGCGTCTCCACGCCCAGGAACTTGTACGCTCGCACCCAGGCCGGGTTGAGATGGTCGTGGTACTGTTGCAGGACTCGGCGCACCCTCTGCTCGGCCTCGTGGGTCATGCGCTGCCCTCCCCGGCCGGCGCGGCACCCGTCAGCGCCTCCCGCGCGCGCCGGACGATCTCGCGGGTCTCCTTGTACTTGATCCGGCTGATTGCTTCGTCCAAACCGACCCATTCGGCGGCCACGAAGCCTTCTTCCCGCTGCGGTCTGGGTTCTTCGCCGCCGAGGAACTCCAGCAAGAAGTAGTGCACGGTCTTGTCGTAGAACGTGTCTTCGGTGCGCCAGAAGAAAGAGTACCGCTCCTGCCCCAGATCGGCGACCACGCGCACGTTGGAGAGCCCGGTCTCCTCGTAGACCTCGCGCATGGCGACGGCCGCCGGCGTCTCACCGGTCTCGATGGTCCCCTTGGGCAACATCCACTTCCCGCCCTCGTGCTGGAGCACCAGCACCTGTACCTCGTCACCGGCGCGGCGGAATACCACGCCGCCGGCGCTGCGCGCCCGCTTGACCGGTTTTCGCCGTCTGGACGGTGGTGCCACGCCGGCTCCCGCCTGGAGATGAACATAACATGAAAGCCCGGGGCTGTCCCGGGCTCCGCGTACCCGTCCGGCCCTCTTGGGGCCTAGCCCCGGAGCACTTCGCGCACGATGCGCTCGACGGTTCTGCCTTCGGCGCGGCCCGCGACGCGCTTCATCACCTGGCCCATGACACGCCCGAAGTCCCTCTCGCCGCTCGCGCCGACCTGGCTGGCGACTTCGCGCGCGAGGTCGGCAATCTCGCCCTCGGTCAACATTGGGGGCAGGTAGCCCAGGAGGATGGCCATCTCCAGCTTCTCCTTCTGGACCAGGTCGTCGCGTCCGCCGCGCTCGTAGCCTTCGATGGCCTCACGCCGGCGCTTGACCTCGTGCTGGAGGACCGCCACGACCTCGTCGTCACGCAAGGGCCGCCGGCGGTCGATCTCGGCGTTCTTGATCGCCGCGCGCGCCAGGCGGATGGTCGAGGTGCGTAGCGCGTCCCTGGACCGCAGTGCCTCCTTGAGGTCAGCGTCCAGCCGCTCGGCGATGCCCATGGCGATGCCCGGCTCTATCGCCCTCAGGCCTGATCTAGCGCCGCCGGCGCTTGGCGCTCCGGGCAATCTTGCGCCGGCGCTTCTGCCCGGGGGTCTCGTAGTGCTCGTGGCGCTTGGCCTCGGTCAGGATCCCCGAGCGCTTGACCTGGCGCTTGAACCTCCGCAGCGCCGAGTCCAGGCTCTCGTCCTTCCCCACGCGAATCTCGGCCATGTCCCCTCACCCCTCCAGTGTCCGACCGGACGTCCAGACAGCCGGGATGCGGCCGGCCCCGCGCTACGCGTCCTAAACACACAGAAGCAGGCTCCTCCGCCCCGCTGTTGAGGAACCTGCCCTTGCACCTCACGCGGCCGGAGATGCCGACCGCGGCAACCAAGCCGTGGCAGGCCGTGCAACGATCGGATTATACCGCAGGCGGAATCAGAGTGTCAAAAGCGATGGCCGGACCGGGTGGAGACCCCATTTCCCGGGACCCGGGCCGACGCTAGACTGAAGGCGGACCGGTTCCACGGCATGCCACTGGAGGCCCACCCATGCGTGAAGTCGTCATCCTCAGTGCGGTGCGGACCCCGATCGGCCGCTTCCAGGGCGGCCTCAGCACCACGCCCGCTCCCCGGCTCGGCGCGGCCGTGATCGCCGAGGCCGTCCGGCGGGCCGGCGTGGCACCCGACCAGATCGGTGAGGTCCTGATGGGCAACGTGCTCTCCGCCGGCCTGGGACAGGCTCCCGCCAGACAGGCCGCGCTCGCGGCGGGGCTGCCTGTGGGGGTCCCCGCAACCACCATCAACAAGGTGTGCGCATCCAGCCTCAAGGCGGTCATGCTGGGCGCGCAGGCCATTCAGACCGGCGAGGCCGACTTGGTGGTGGCCGGCGGCATGGAGAACATGAGCGCGGCACCGTTCCTGCTGGACCGCGCCCGCAGCGGGTACCGCCTGGGCGATGGCGTGCTCGTGGACGTCATGCTCCGCGACGGGCTCGTGGATGCCTACGGCCACGGGCACATGGGCAACTGCGCCGAACTGCTGGCCCGCACCTACAAGATCACCCGCGAGGAGCAGGATGCCTTTGCCGCCGAGAGCTACCGCCGGGCGCTGGCCGCGATGGACGGCGGCATCTTCGCCAGGGAGATCGTGGCGGTGCAGCCCCCAAGCGGGCCGCCGGTCACCGAGGACGAGGAGCCGCGCCGCGTCAACTTCGCGAAGATCCCCACGTTGCGGCCGGTCTTTCAGGAAGACGGCACCGTCACAGCCGCGAACGCCAGCAGCATCAGCGACGGTGCGGCGGCCGTGGTCCTGGCTTCGACCCAGGAGGCGGCGCGACTTGGACTGCGGCCGGTCGCGCACGTCATCGGCCAGGCCGGTGCGGCCATGGCGCCCGAGTGGTTCACCATCGCGCCGGCCCACGCCACGCGACGCCTGCTGGAAAGAGTCGGCTGGACCACCGCTGACGTGGACTTGTTCGAGGTGAACGAGGCATTCGCCTCGGTGGTCGTGGCCTTCATGCGTGAACTGGGCGTGGATCACGCCAGGGTCAACGTCCACGGTGGGGCCGTGGCCCTGGGCCACCCAATCGGTGCCAGCGGCGCGCGCGTGCTCACGACCCTCCTCAACGCCCTGGAGACCCGCAACGTGCGCCGTGGGGTGGTTGCCGTCTGCCTCGCGGGCGGTGAGGCGGTCGCTGTGGCCGTGGAGCGGGTGGTCTAATTGACGCGCCTGGGGGGCAGGCTTATAATGTAGCCCCGTCTCACCGAGGGCGAGCCGCAAAGTCCGGCCGGACCCAAAGAACGAGTGTACGGTCAGGACCCAAGCGCGGCGGGCTCCTCTAGGACGGGGTTTCAGGTGCGGTTGCGTCGGCCTGCGGAGACCGGGCCAAGCCTGGGCTCGGCTGGCGGCAGCCGCATCTGAGCTTTCTCAGACCGCTGGGGAGCCTACTGAACGACCTGGGGCCGCGAGTACCTGAAGGGCTCGACGCTAGTCCTGGCCGGCAGCCGCAGCTTCGGCCTCGTCTTCACCTCGACGCGCAGGCCGACGGCCAGGAGCCCCTCGACGAACCCGCCTCGGATTGCCATCGCGGCCCGGAGGGCAGCCGGATTGCCAATGGCTTCCACGCGGAATGGCGGATTCAGCGCCGTGCCATCGGCCATGATCCGCGGACCGTCCTGCCGGATGCCGGTGGTGGCCAGGATGCGGACGCCGTTCACAGCCATGGCCTCGGCTCCCGCGGACCAGAGCTCGTTGGCCAGACCTGCCAGGTCCTGCGCCTGAAGTTCCGTTGAGAACGGGCTGCCAGCCGGCAGGACACCGACGAGCGGCGCGCCTGGCGCCAGGATCACCTGGATCCCCGGGCCCTCGACGGGCACCAGTCCGAGCACCATCCGGAACCGCTGGAGATCCCTGGACATGGCCTCGGTCAGACTGCGGCCCTCGGTCAGGGCAGCCTCATAGTCCAGGGCCTGACCCCGAAGAGCGTCCACCTCGGCCTGCAGCCGGCGGCGCGCTTCCTCCTGCTGTCGGACTAGCATCGCGAGCTCCTGCAGGCGCCAGGTCGGGAGAGTCGCAGCCTGGCGGAACGGCTGCCGGCTCCGCAACTGGGCCGCAACCAGGAAGCCGACGATTAGCAGGAACAGCGCCACGACTGTCTGCCAGCGCCGTGGGCGTGCGAGCACCGTAACTACAGTATAGCATCGGCTGCATTGCCAGGGCGCTCCTTGGACGGTGAGACTATCGAAATCGAAAGAAATCGAGAGAAATCCAGAGTGCGGGGCCGCGGGACAGAGCTGAATACGGAAAATCGCCCGCCTCAATTGCTGGAGGGGTCTTGATTTGCTCCGGCTGCCTCTGAACAATAGGGATAGATTAGCACTTTCGACCGGAGAGTGCTAACCACGTCAGTTCCAGGAGGAGCGCAACCATGCCGGCAAAGGTCTTGCTCTACGACGAGAACGCCCGGCGGGCTCTCGAGCGTGGCGTAGAGCGGGTCGCATCCGCAGTCAAGGTCACACTCGGGCCCAAGGGCCGCAACGTGGTCCTCGAGAAGAAGTGGGGTTCCCCCACGATCACCAAAGATGGTGTCACCGTCGCCAAGGAAATCGAGCTCGAAGACCCTAACGAGAACATGGGCGCCCAGCTCGTGAAGGAAGTGGCCAGCAAGACGAACGACGCGGCCGGTGACGGCACCACGACGGCCACGGTCCTGGCTTGGGCCATGGTGCGCGAGGGCCTGAAGAACGTGGCGGCTGGCGGCAACCCCATGCTGATCAAGCGCGGGATTGACAAGGCCGTCGACGCCGTGGTGGCCCACCTCAAGAAGGCCGCCATCCAGATCGAGGGCCGTGCCCAGATCGCCCACGTGGCGGGTATCGCCGCCAACGACCCTGAGATCGGCGGCATCATTGCCGACGCGATGGCCACGGGCGGGAGGGCCGGCGTCATCAC
>JAVKIJ010000101.1:0-8719 GCA_031459535.1 Candidatus Fervidifonticultor quintus
GATCGAGGGTGGTCCGGCCTTCGTCCAGCAACCGGTCGATCTCGGGGTGGTTCCACCGCCGGAAGTCCATGCCCTTGGGCGGCGTGTGGAAGTGCCGGTAGAACGTCTGGTCCGGATCGACAAAGCCACCCCACTCGTTCATGGTGGGCGGGGCCTGTCGCGCGATCCAGTCGCGGATCCAGACCCCGATGTCCACGGTCTCGACGCGCACGTCGAAGCCGACCTCCTTGAGATTGTCGGCAATGACCTGCACCGACGCGATCAGCGACGGGAAGCCGACGATGTTGCGGATCGTGAGCGGAATCGGCGGTCGCAGCCCGGCCTGCTGGAGCAACTCGCGCGCCCGGGCCAGGTCGCGGCTCTGGTTGGGGAGCCGGTCGACCGGCATGGCCCAGAACGCCATCGCTGGCGGTAGCACGCCCAGGCGCCGGCCGAGCCCGTCACCGGCAATGCGCAGGATGGCTTCGCGGTCGATGGACAGGGCGATGGCGCGGCGCACGTTGGGGTTGTTCGTCGGCGGCATGTCGCCGACCAGATCCAGCACCACCCAGCGGATGGCCGGGGCCTGCACGTTGTTGAGCGACACGAGATGTCGCACCAGCTTGAAGTTCACCCCGCTCTCGAACTGCACCATGTCCAGCTGCCCGGAGCGCAGCGCGGCCACCAGCGAGGTCTCGTCGGGCAGGGCCTGGAAGGTGATGCCGTCTAGATAGGGCTTGCCGCGGTCCCAGTAGTCGGCGAAGCGCTCGAGCACGATCTGGCGGTTGGGCTCGAAGCTGCGCACGACGAACGGCCCGGTGCCGACCGCCGCCTGTTGCAGCTCGCGGCCGGTGCGCAGCACGTCCTTGGGGATGACACCGTTGTACTTCCCGGCGATGTTGACCAGGAACGTGGCCGTCGGCTCGTGGAGGGTGAACCGGACGGTGTAGCGATCGACGACGTCGATGCTCTTGATGGTTACCAGATCGCCGCGACCGCCGGATCCCGTGCGCGGATCCATGACCCGCTCATAGCTGAACTTGACGTCTTCGGCGTCCATCTCTTTGCCGTTGTGGAACTTGACCCCCCGCCGCAGGAAGAACACGTACTCGGTGGGGGACCGTTCCTCCCAGCGCTCGGCGAGTTGCGGTCTGGGCACCAGGTCATAATCCACCCAGACCAGGTTCTCGTAGAAGAGGAACTTGCGGCGCTGGTAGATGTCCGCGCCCTCCAGGTGCGGCTCGATGCTGGCCGGTAGCGCCGCGCTGCCGAAGGTGATCTTGCCGCCCCGCCGTGGCGTGCCCTCCGCAGGGGCGGCGGACGCGGTCCAGAGCCGATACGGCGCCAGCACGCGTTCCGCAGCCAACCCCAAGCCAGCTGCACCGGCCGTCTTGAGGAACTGGCGGCGCTTCATGCCCTGCGACCCCTCAACCGACTGCGTCATCCCTCATCCCCCCAGTTAGAGGTTACTGGCCATTTCTTGGTCCCACACGGTTTTGCCTCCGACGATGGTCCGCAGCACCTGAATCTGGCCGGTCCCGGGCGCGTGCCGGGCCAGCACGAGATCGGCACTTCTGCCTTCGACCACCCCCCTTGCCTCAATCCCCAGCAGGCGGGCCGGGTTGGCCGTCGCCATCGCCACGGCGTCGGCCAGCGACACGCCCGCAAACGCCACGACCTTGGGCAACGCGGACAGCAACTCGAGCGCCGAGCCGGCCAGGTACGGCGTACCCGCCAGCCCAACGCGCCCCTCGGGTGACAGCCTCACCTTCAGGCCCAGCCAGTCGTAGTCGCCCGGCGGCATCCCGGCCAGCGCCACGGCGTCACTGATCAGGATGGTGCGTCCGACCCCTTTGGCGCGGACGAACGACTTCACCACCGACGGCGCCAGGTGATGCCCGTCCACGATGATGCTGGCCCAGAGCTCGTCGGCGGCGAGCTGCTCCCAGATGTAGTTAGGGTGCCGGGGCAACACGGCGTGCGACCCGTTACCCAGGTGGGTGGACAGACGGGCCCCGGCCCCGATGGCCTGGCGGATCGTCTCGGGCTGGGCCGCGGTGTGGCCGATGGCCACGACCACCCCCGCCGACGACGCCCTGTGGATGAACTCCGGTGCCTCGGGCCACTCGGGGGCCAGGGTGACAATACGGATGCGACCATCGGCCGCCTGCTGGAAGCGTGTGAACTCCTCCCAGTCCGGCGGCCTGACGTGCTCTCTCGGGTGCGCGCCGCGCGGCCCGTCCTCGGCCGACAGGTACGGCCCTTCGACGTGAATGCCGGCCACAGCCCGCTGAATCCAGCCGTACTGACGGCAGGCCTCGGCGACGACACGCAGGGCGCGCACCATGCGCTCGTGGCTCTGGGTGCAGATCGTCGGACAGCACCGGGTGACCCCGACCACCTGGAGGTGCTGGAGCATGCGGGCGACGCCGGGCGGGTCAATGTCGGGGCCGTTGAGGTCGATTCCGGCAAATCCGTTGACCTGAATGTCCAGCAGTCCGGGAAGGATCCACCGGTCGCCGGGGACGCTGCCTGCGGGGAGGGCTCGGACCG
Source organism: Candidatus Fervidifonticultor quintus (assembly GCA_031459535.1). GTDB lineage: Bacteria > Sysuimicrobiota > Sysuimicrobiia > Sysuimicrobiales > Humicultoraceae > Fervidifonticultor_A > Fervidifonticultor_A quintus. Next base: position 2,533 of record JAVKIJ010000101.1, read on the forward strand.
ACGTGATGATCCCGCCGTCCACCGTGACCTCGATGGGGATGCCCCGGGCGGGATCGTGACCGGAGAGCACCAGGGTCATCATGCGGCGTCGGCGCGCTCCAACAGCCTCCGGATGAAGGCGAGCCCCTCCACGTACTGGGCCTCGAGGTCGGGCACGCCGCCCACGTCGATGCCGATGTAGCCGTCGAATCCGTGACGCCTCAGGCCGGCAATGAGCGCCTCCCAGTCCACGGTCCCGCGGCCCGGCGCCAGGTGATCGTTGTCGCGCGAGTCATTGTCCGAGGCGTGCACGTAGAAGATCCGCGATCCCAGCTTCTCCACCGAGAGCGGCAGGATCTCCTTCTGGGCGTGGAGGTGACCGCAGTCGAGCACGGCGCCGAAGACAGGGCTGTCCACGCGGTCCATCAGGCGCAGCAGCGCGTCGGTGTTGCTGACGAGCTCGCCCACCCGGGGCTCCAGGCACAGGCGCAGGCCGGCGTCCTCTGCGAGGGATGCGCACGCCCGAATCGTCTCGACCAGCGACGCCCACGTGCGTTCCCACGAGAACCCGGGTGGGATCCGCACGTGGAACTGGCGCCGAAACTCCACGGCATCATGGTAGGGGCGGTGCTGAACGTACTCCACCGGCGCCGCGTAGCTGTCCACCTGGATGGTGGGCGCGCCGAAGTCCACGGCGGCTTGTGTGGCGAGCCGGAAGAGGTCGAGCGCCGCGCGCCGCCTGCCGTCATCGGGGCTCACCAGGTCGGGGAGCACGGGACAGAAGTTGATGATGCGCAAGCCCAGGTCGTCACAGCGACGCTTGAGGTCTGCCCGCGCGGCCCAGACCGCGCGCAGGTTCTCCTCGCGCACGCCCTCCAGCTCCACAGCGTCGAAGCCCATCGCGGCCATCTCGCCCAGGACCTTGTAGGTATCGGCGATGGACGGCGGGTATCCGTACTTGTTGATCGCATACAGCCAGCAGCAGTTGATCTTCACGTGGCAGCTCCTCTCGCTCCGGGTGTGGCGGCCAGGGCACCTCCGCACGACGCCCGCACGATCAGGCGCGGCATCAGCACCCGTGTCCTGGGTCGCGGGAGCGTCCCGCTCTCGATCAGATCCAGCAGGAGGGTCGCGGCCAGCTGTCCCATTTGGGCCTTGGGCTGGTCAACGGTCGTCAGCGCCGGATCGGTGAATTCGGCCAGGTCAATGTTGTCATAGCCCACGAGCGCCACCTCATCGGGCACGCGGATCCGGCGCCGCCGGAGTTCCGCGAGCGCGCCCAGCGCCATGAGGTCGTCGAACGCGAAGACCGCGGTCGGACCGGGCGCCGCAGCCAGGAGCGACGCCATGGCCTCCGCCCCGCCGGCCAGCGAGGGCACGCCGCCGGCCACCAGGGAGGGTTCGAACGCGATGCCCCAGGTGGCCAGCGCGTCCCGGTAGCCGCGAAGGCGATTGCGATTCGAGGCAGATGCCCGCGGCCCGGCCAGGTACGCGATCCGGGTATGACCCAGGCGCAGCAGATGTTCGGTGGCAAGCCGGCCGCCGGCGACTCCGTCCGCGATGACCCCGATGGCACGGGGATGGCCGAGCGCCCGGTTGATCATCGCCAGGGGCACCCCGCTGTCTGCGATGCGCCGGAGCAGGCCCGCCGGCACCCTGGACGCGCACAGGATCAGACCGTCCACCTGCTTCTCGAGGAGCACCGCCAGCACCCCGCGCTCGCGAGCCACGTCCTCGTCGGTGTCGGCGAGGATCACCGTATAGCCGCGCGACGCGGCCACGTCCTCGACGGCACGCACCAGGGGCGGGAAGAACGGGTTGACGACATCGGCGATCACCAACCCGATGGACCGCGACCGCCCTGTCACCAGACCGCGGGCCAGCGCATTGGGACGGTAGCCGAGGCGCTGAATCGCGCGCGTCACCCGACGTCGGGTCGCCTCGCGGACGTAGCCCGCGGCGTTGATCACCCGGGAGACGGTCTTAATGGAGACGCCGGCTGCCTGTGCGACATCGGTGATGGTGGCCGGGCTGGTTCGGGGGCGACCTGACACTCTCCGCTCCCTGTGACAACGCTTACCAGAGTGGAAAGTTCCCGCAGCGCGACCCGCGTTCCTGCCCGGAGGAGTCACCGAGGCCGGCGCGAAAGGGAGGAGATGGGGTTCTGTTAGCGTTGTCAGGAACCGTTCGCAGGGTTCCGGTGACCACTTGCGCCGTCATCGGGAGGATTCGGATGAACGAACCCATCGAACGCTATCGCGAGGCCGTCTTTGCCCTGCTGGACCGCATCGTGCGTGAAGAGCGTCACAGCATCCGACAGGTGGCGGGGGTCCTGGCCGACGCGCTGGCCCAGGACCACCTCATCTACGTGTACGGGACCGGCGGACACTCGTACATCGCCGCCGAGGAAATGAGCTGGCGGGCCGGCGGGCTGGCGGCGGTCTTCCCGATCCTCGACCCCGGCGTCTCGCTGGCATACGGTGCGCGGCGCTCCACCGCCGTCGAGCGCGTGCCTGGTTATGCCCGGGCCGTGCTGGCTCACTATCCCATCACGCCTGGCGATGTGCTGATCATCTCCAATGCCTACGGTATCAACGCCTGTACCATAGACGCAGCGTTGTGGGCCAAGGAACGGGGCATCACCACCGTGGCGATCACCTCACCGGCCTTCTCGAGGGCCATCCCCCCCGACCACCCGGCCCGGCACCCGAGCCGCCGGAATCTCTTCGAGCTGGCAGACTACGTCCTGGACAGCAAGATGCCCGAGAGAGACGCGGTGCTGCAGTTCCCGGGGCTGGAGGCATGGGTCAGCCCGGTGTCCACCGTGCTCCACGCGTTCCTGATCCAGTCCCTGGTCGCGGAGACCGTGGGGGCGCTGCTCGACCGGGGCTGCAGCCCGCCGGTCTGGACGAGCGCCAACGTTCCCGGGGGCGAGGAGGCCAACCGGGCGCTCATTGAGCGCTACGCGCCCCGCATCCGATGGCTCTAGCGTGACCACCGTGGCCATCCGTTTCGCCATCGTGGGTTGCGGGACCATCGCGCCGATGCACGCCGAAGCCATCGGCCGCGCCCAGGGGGCCGAGCTCGTCGCGGTGACATCCAGGCGCCCCGAGGCCGCCCAGGCCTTCGCGGCGTCGCGGGGGATTGCCTGGGAACCGGACCTGATCTCGCTGCTCCGCCGGCCCGACGTGGACGTGGTGACCATCTGCACGCCCAGCGGGCTCCACGCCCAGATGGCGGTAGCGGCTATGCGTGCGGGCAAGCACGTGGTGGTCGAGAAACCTCTGGCGATCACTCTGGAGCAGGCCGACCGGGCCATCGAAGTCTCGCGCCAGACCGGCTGGCAGCTGGCCGTGATCTCCCAGCTGCGCTTCGCCCCCGACGTGCAGGAGGTGAAGCGCGCCATTGACGGTGGCCGGCTCGGCCGTGTATTGCTCGCCGACCTCTCGATGAAGTACTTCCGGTCGCAGGCCTACTACGACTCGGCAGGCTGGCGCGGCACGTGGGCGATGGATGGCGGCGGCGCGTTGATGAACCAGGGCATTCACGGCATTGACCTGCTCATCTGGTTGGCCGGCGTGCCCCAGTCGATCTTCGGCTGTACCCGCACCCTGACGCGGCGGATCGAAGTGGAGGACACCGCGGTCGCCGTGGCCCACCTTGCCGGCGGCGGCCTGGCCACCATCACGGCCACTACCTCGGTGGCCCCGGGCTTCCCGCGCCGCCTGGCGATCCACGGCGAGCGCGGCTCGATCGTGCTGGAAGAGACGCGTATCGTCGCCTGGCAGATCCAGGGCGAGCCGGAGCGGGCACTCCCCGCTGCCCCCGTGCTGGCCGCGTCCAGCGTGCCGACGGCGCTCGGGCCAGACGAGTTCGCCAACCAGTACCAGGCCATTGCCGACAGCCTGCGCGAAGGCCGCCGGCCGCCGGTCAACGCTGAGGAGGCCCGCCGGGCGGTGGCCGTGGTGATCGCCATCTACCAGTCGTCGCGCACCGGGCGTCCGGTCCCGACCGCATAGCGATGTTCCGGCGCGCGCTGATCACCGATGAGGTCTCTCAGGACCCGGCCGAGGGCGTGCGGCTGGCACAGCGATTCGGCCTGGACGGCATCGAGCTGCGCTCGGCCTGGGAACGCCAGCCGCACCAACTGGCGCGTGATCAGGTCCGCGCGCTGCGGCGGATGACCGACGACCACCGTCTGGCCGTGTGCGCGGTGGCCACGCCGGTCTTCAAGTGCGCACTGGGCGATCGCGACGCGATTCGCGAACACGTCGAGATCCTCAAGCGGTGCCTAGACACCTGCGGCGAGCTAGACGCCCCCTATGCGCGCGTCTTCACCTTCTGGAAGCCCGGCGCGCCCGGGGCGCCCGCCGACGCCGGTCCACCACGCCCCTGGGAGGATGTCAGGTCGGCCATCGCCGACCGGCTGGCCGAGGCGGCCGACGTGGCGGTGGACTTCGGCCGCCGCCTGGTCGTGGAGCACGAGCCGAGTGTCTGCGGGTCGAGTGCCACCAGAGTCGCTGAGCTGCTGGAGCGCATCGGCCATCCGGCGCTGGGCGCGTTGTGGGATCCGGGCAACACCGCCTACGATCCAGCGGGCGAGCCCCCCTACCCCGAATCGTACGAGATCCTCAAGCCGTACCTGTGGCACGTACACATCAAGGACGCGAACCGCAACCCGACCACCGGCACCTTGGAGGCGGTGGCGCTGGGCGACGGCCAGATTCCCTACCGCGACATCTTCCGCCGGCTCCTCGACGATCGTTACGCAGAGTTCGCATCGCTGGAGACCCACTACCGCGCCGGCGGCGCGCTGACCGAAGAGACGGCGCGCCTGCCTGGGGGCACGGCGTTCTCCGCGGGTGGGCTGGAGGCCAGCATCCTCTGCCTGCGGCGATGGGCGCAGATGCTCGCCGCCCTGGGGGTCGAAGTGCCCGAAGGGGACGGGTGAGGTCGTGGCGACGCTGGCGCTGCTGGGCGGACAGCCCGTTCGCACCCGGCCGTTTCCGCCGTGGCCCGAGTTCGGAGCGCCCGAGGAAGAAACCCTGGTCGGGGTGCTGCGAAGTGGACACTGGGGACGGATCACCGGGTCTCGGAACCAGGAGTTCGAACGGAGATTCGCAGCCTACCAGCACGCCGCCCGCGCCGTCACCTGCGTCAACGGCACCGTGGCTCTGGAGCTGGCGCTGCGGGCCGCAGGCATCGGATGCAACGACGAAGTCATCGTCCCCTCGTATACCTTCATCGCCACCGCCAGCGCCGTCCTGGACCTGGGCGCTGTCCAGGTGTTTGCGGATATTGAACCCGCCACGTACGCCATCTCAGTAGACTCGGCTGCGGGCCTGGTCTCACAGCGCACGCGCGCCATCGTCCCGGTGCACCTGGCGGGGGCACCGGCGGATATGGACGGCATCCTGGCCCTGGCCCGCCAGCATGGGCTGGTGGTCATCGAGGACGCCGTCCAAGCCCACGGAGCTGAATGGAAGGGGCATCGTGTGGGTGCCATCGGTACCCTCGGCACCTTCAGCTTCCAATCCACGAAGGTGCTGACGGCAGGCGAGGGCGGCGCCGTCGTGACCAACGACGCAACGCTGGCAGAGATCGTGTGGTCGCTGCAGAACGTGGGACGCATCCCCGGAGGAGAGTGGTACAAGCACCACCGCCTGGGCTGGAACCTCCGGATGACCGAGTTCCAGGCCGCGCTCCTGCTGGCCCAGATGGACCGGCTGGACGAACAGATCGCCCGGCGTGCGAGGAACGCCGCAGCGCTGGTCGCCGAAGGCATCCCCGCCACTCCCGGATACCCTCCGCTGCACACGATGTCCGCCATCACGGAGACGCTGGCATCGAAGGGCATCTCGCTGCGCGCCGGACGGAACGGTGCGCTCCCAGCCACGGAGCGGGCGTGGAAGGATGAAGCAGTCTGGCTGCCACAGACCGTGCTGCTTGGCACCCGGGAAGATGTGGCTGATGTGGGGCGGGCGGTGAGGAAGATCGCCGCGCATCATCAGGAACTCCGGTAGCACCAGACCATGCGCGTCGGTGCGGCGCATACGGTGATCACCCCACCGCCCGGCATCTGGCTAGGAGCCTGTCCGAGAAATCGGTCTTGGACAGGACTTTAGTGCGCTAAAGTCGAATCGTTGTCCATGCCGACCAAAGAGTACCGTCCCTACAGTCCGCATCAGCTCCTGATCCTCCCGCCCTC
>JAVKIJ010000102.1:0-8663 GCA_031459535.1 Candidatus Fervidifonticultor quintus
CCCGACCTCTGAATTAGAGCGTAGGGTCGCACTGGTCGCTGTCCATTCTGGAGCCGCCATATGCCCACGAGCGGAATCGTCCGCCGCAGCGCGTACTTCGACTCGGTGACCCTGATGCTGGCGCAGCAGGAAGCGCGCCGGCTGCCCGGCGTGGACGAGGTCGGGGTGGTCATGGCTACCGAGGCCAACAAGGCGCTGCTGCGCGCCAGCGGCCTGGACTTCGCCGACCTGGCCGCGGCCGGCCCCGACGATCTGGCCGTGGTCGCCCGCGCCCAGACCGCCTCAGTCGCCGAAGCCGCCGTGGCCCGCGCCGAGGAGGTGCTGACTCGTAAACGCGCGGCCAGCGGGCCCCCCGGGATCGTCCGGCCCAGGACCGTGGCCTCGGCCCTTCGCCAGCGTCCCGACGCCACGCTGGCGCTGATCTCGGTGCCCGGCCGCTTTGCGCGCGCGGTGACGCTCGAAGCCCTCGAGGCCGGGCTGCACGTCATGCTGTTCTCGGACAACGTGCCGATCGAGCACGAGGTGGAACTCAAGACCACGAGCCGGGACCGCGGGCTGTTGCTCATGGGCCCGGACTGCGGCACGGCCATCGTCGCCGGGGCAGCTCTGGGCTTCGCCAACCGGGTGCGCGGAGGCCGAATCGGAGTGGTAGGTGCCGCGGGGACCGGGTTGCAGGAAGTCACATCCCTGGTGCATCGCTTCGGCGGCGGGATCACCCACGCGATCGGCACCGGCGGACGCGACCTGTCGTCGGCGGTGGGCGGCGTCACCATGCTCCAGGGCTTGCGCGCCCTGGCCGACGACCCCGCGACGGCTGTCATCGTGCTGGTCAGCAAGCCGCCGTCGCCCGAGGTGGCCGGGCAGATCCTGGGTGCGGCTGCGGCGTGCGGAAAGCCGGTGGTGGTGAACTTCGTGGGAGCGGCGGTGCCGCGGGTCGGCGGGGTGCACAGCGCCACCACACTGGAAGATGCCGCGCGCGGGGCCGTGCGGCTGGCCTACGGGATTGATCCTGGCGAGACCGGGTTGCGGGCGCTCCCGGCGCAGGAGGCCGGTCGCATGGCCCCCGGCCAGCGCTACCTTCGCGGGCTGTTCAGCGGCGGGACGCTGTGCTACGAATCGCTGGTGCTGCTGCGGCCTCGGATCGGCCCCATCTGGTCCAACACCCCGCTGCACCCGGACGAGGCCCTCGAACCGGTGACACGCAGCCGCCAGCACACGGTCATCGACATGGGCGCCGACGAGTTCACCCAGGGCCGCCTGCATCCCATGCTGGATCCTCTGCTGCGCCTGCAGCGCCTCCGCCAGGAAGCCGAGGATCCCGAGACGGCGGTCATCCTGCTGGACGTGGTGCTCGGTTATGGCGCGCACCCCGACCCGGCTGCCGCCCTGGCGCCGGTGATCCGCGAGGCCTGCGGGCAGGCGCGCGCGGTCGGCCGGCACCTGGCTGTCGTGGGTTCGGTGTGCGGGACGGACGACGACCCTCAGGATGCCGCCGCGCAGCGCGCCACCCTCGTCGAGGCCGGTGCACTGATCGAAGACAGCAACGCGCGGGCCGCCCGGCTGGCGTCGCTCGTCCTCGAGGCCCGCGGCAGCCGTGGCGCCCCCGCCGAGGCGAAGCGGTTGGAGCCAGCGCCCGCGCCGCCCCCATGGCCCGAGGCCGGTGGGATCACGGCGCTGTTGCGCCGGCGACCGGTGGTGATCAACGTGGGGCTGGAGTTGTTCGCCGAGAGCCTCCAGGCCCAGGGTGTGCCAGTGGTCTCCGTGGACTGGCGCCCGCCCGCGGGCGGCAAGGCATACCTGATGGATCTGCTCGACAAGCTGGAGGCCTGAATGGACATCAATGCCGCCAATCAGGAAGCCCTGGAGCGGATGCTGGCGTCACAGCCGGTACTGACCGGCGTCGGCCGCGCGTTGGACGTGATCCCGGGGATGGCGCCGGACCTCGTGCTGCACGCCGGCCCGCCCATCACGTGGGAGCGCGCCTCGGGGCCGCTGCGTGGCGCAATCATCGGCGGCCTGATCTTCGAGGGGCTGGCCAGCACCGAGGACGACGCTGCGGCCCTGGTGGCGCGGGGCAACGTCCGTCTGGAGCCGTGTCATCACCACGCGGCGGTGGGGCCCATGGCCGGCGTGACCACCGCCTCGATGCAGGTCTACGTGGTCGAGAACCGCACGTTTGGCAATCGCGCCTACTCCAATCTCAACGAGGGGTACGGCAAGGTGCTGCGCTACGGCGCGTACGGTCCCGAGGTGCTGGCGCGGCTGCGCTGGATGAACGACGTGCTGGGCCCGGCGGTGGACGCGGCCCTGCGGCGCATGGGAGGGCTCGATCTGAAGAGCCTCATCGCGCAACAGCTGAGCATGGGCGATGAAGGCCACAACCGCAACCGGGCCGGATCGGCCCAGTTCGGCCGGCTGCTGGCACCCCACCTGGCCCGTGTCGACCTCGGGGCCGAGGAACTGGAGCGGGTGCTCCGCTACTTCGCCGACAACGACCTGGCCGTGCTCAATCCGGTCATGGCTGCATGCAAGGCGACAGCCGACGCGGCCCACGGGATCCCGGGCAGCGCCGTGGTCACCGCCATGGCGCGCAACGGCACCGACTTCGGCATCCGCGTCTCCGGGCTGGGCGACCGGTGGTTCGTCGCACCGGCCGAGGTGCCTGTGGGGCTCTACTTCCCGGGGTTTAGTGCCGAGGATTCCAACCCTGACATCGGGGACTCCACTATCACCGAGACCGCCGGGATCGGCGCGTTCGCCATGGCCGCCTCGCCGGCCATTGTGAAGTTCGTGGGCGGGACGCCCGCCGATGCCGTGGCGGCGACCCTCGAGATGTACGAGATCACCGTGGGGGAGAATCCGGCGTTCGCGCTGCCGCCGCTGGACTTTCGCGGCACGCCCACTGGCATCGATATCCGCAAGGTGGTGCGCACCGGGATCACGCCCCGCATCAACACCGGTATTGCGCACAAACAGCCCGGGATCGGGCAGGTGGGCGCCGGGTTGGTCCGGCCGCCGATGGCATGCTTCGAGCAGGCGGTGGAGGCCATGGTGGCGGCGCTGGGGCGCTGACCAGCGCCCGCCCGCACAGGTCGACGGTATCGGAGGGAGATAGCATGAGGGTAGAAGCAAGACTCGCGGAACGGGGCCTGCAGCTTCCGGCGTTGCCCCCGCCAGCGGCCAGCTACGTGCGGACGGTCCGAACCGGCAACCTCTTGTTCGTGTCAGGACACGGGCCGTGGCGCGATGGCAAGATGCAGTACGTCGGCAAGGTCGGAACAGACCTGAGCCTGGAAGACGGGTACCGGGCGGCGCAACTGGTGGCGCTGAACTGCCTGGCGTCTGTGAAGGAGGCCCTGGGCGACCTGGACCGCGTCCGGCGCGTGGTGAAGCTGCTGGGCATGGTCAACTGCCTGCCGGACTTCGCCCAGCAGCCGCAGGTCATCAACGGTGCATCCGACCTGCTGATCGACCTCTACGGTGACGCCGGCCGGCATGCCAGGTCCGCAGTGGGCATGAGCTCGCTGCCCGGGGGCATCGCGGTCGAAATCGAGATGATCCTTGAGGTGGAATAGGCCAGGGCGCAGGCTCGGCCTACGTCCCCGCCGCCTGCGCCTCCCGGAGGGCGGCGAGGCCTTCTTTCACTTTCTGGAAGAACGCCGCCTCCTCTTTGATTGCGAGCTGGCGCGGATGCGGCAGGTTCACGTCGATGATCTTCACGATGCTCGACCCGGTGGCCGGCGAGGGGCCCCGGCTCATGACCACCACGCGGTCGGAGAGGAAGATGGCTTCTTCGATCGAGTGGGTGACGAACACGATGGTGAGCTGCCGCTCCTCGAACAGCCTGATGAGTTCCAGGTTCATGCGGTCCCGGGTGATCTCGTCCAGGGCGCCGAACGGCTCGTCCATGAGGAGCACCTGCGGGTCCAACGTCAGCGCCCGGGCGATGGCCACCCGCTGCTGCATGCCGCCCGACAGTTTGTCGGGGTAGTAGTGGCCAAACCCGGAGAGTTGGACAGTGTCAAGCGCCCGCCGGGCCGCGTCCAGGTAGCGGCCGCGGCGGAACGGCCACGCCCACCAGCGGGGGTCCCGCATGCGCAGCGGCAGGAGCACGTTCTCCTCGGCCGTCAGCCACTCGAACAGCACCGGCTGCTGGAAGATCACGCTGGACAGCCCGGCGCGCACAGCGTCCTTGGGTGGTCTGCCGCAGATCTCGATGCGCCCGTCACTGGCTTCGCGCAGACCCGCCAACAGGAACAGCACCGTGGTCTTGCCGCACCCCGACGGCCCGATGATGGAGACGAACTCCCGGGGTCCGATCTGGAGCGAGAAGTCGCAGACGACGTTCAACCCGTGGTCGGTGCCAGGGGCGGGGCGGCCAGCGTGCCGGTCGAGGCCGTACGTCTTGTAGACGTGCTCGGCGCGGACGGCGGGCGCGGTGTGTGCGGGAGTGCGGGTGGATGCGGCGGGCACGGTCGCTCGCTGCCGGGGAGAGGGCACCGCGTGCCCTCTCCCCGGGGCGGTCAGCCTACGGCATGACCTTGCTCGGGAACTTGGTCGAGTACGCCGCCTGGTAGTTGGGCATCGCCGGGAACAGTTTGGCCCTGGCCATGTCCTTTGCCACCCGCTCCCAGGCCGCCGGATCGACGTAGCCCAGGCCGTGCTTCTTCGAGGTCTCGGTGACCATGATGGACTCGATGGCTGCCATGCCTTCGATCTCGTGGGCCTCGCCGCCCTTCAGGTTGCTGTTGTACTTGACCAGAATCGCCGCCGCCTCTTGCCGGTTGGCGAAGGCGTACTTGTACCCCTGATACCGGCCGGTCACGAACGCCTGGATGACCTGGGGATACTTCTGCACGATCTCCTCGGTGGTGAACACCACGTTCTCGGGCCAGTCAATGCCGAAGTCGGGGAAGGCGTAGACGTAGTACTTGCCCTTGGCCTCGCGCTTGGCGACCAGCACCTCGTTGTAGAGCATGGCGTGCGCGAACTGGTAGTCCTTCTTCAACCACGACCCGATCGTGGCCGGGTCGCCCTGCTGGTTGACGATCTTGATCCGTCGGTCCCAATCGGGCCCGATGGCCGCCTTGATCTGCTTGTCGTACCCGATCCAGGTGGCCACGGTGCCCTGGATATCGCGGGCGCTCTTCAGCTCCTTCCACGAGATGAGCCGCACCGCTGACTTCTGGAAGTCGTGCGCCACGACCACCAGCGGCAACTTCTGCTTCTCCCGCGCCTCCAGGATGTTGTACGGGTAGTCGACGCCCAGCACAATGGTGCCCTTCTTCGCCTCGGCCATCACCCGGTCGATGGGCGAGAGCCCGGGTCCGCCTCCCACCACCTTGACGTCCAGGTTGAGCGTCTTGTAGAAGCCCTTCTCCACCGCCACCGGGTCGCCCATGGACTCGTTGTGAATGAACCAGGCCTCGATGATCGTGACCTGCGACATCCCCTGAGCCGCGAGCCCTCCGGCGCTGGCCAGGATTAGCGTCACCAGCACCACGACCAGTCCCAGACTCCTGCGCATCACGTTCCCCCCTTTGCGTGGCTCCCACCGGAGTGCTGGCCGGGCAGGCCGGGCGTGCCGCCGCCTTCACCTCCCAAGACACCGCAGCATCTCATCGCCGTTCCGCCATGCTCACGTGCCAGGGCAGCAGCAGCCGCTCCGCCAGGGTGACGGCGCCAAGCAGCAGCCAGCCGATGACCGTGCAGAACAGGGCAGCCAGGAACACCCGGACGGTGTTCCCCACGTACCGCGAGTCGAGGATCATATAACCCAGGCCCTCGAAGGCGCCGAACAGCTCGCCCACGATGGCGCCGTTGACCGCGGCCATCACCCCGCCTTTCAGGCTGACGAAGATGATGGGCAGCGCCGAGGGGATCTTCAACAGGAAGATCCGCTGCCACCACGTGGCGTTGTAGACGTCCAGCAGCTGCTCTCTGATGGTCTCCACCGACACGAACTCCTTGTGGGTCACGTAGAGCACCGCGAAGAAGGTGTAGAGGCCGGCGATGACGATCTTGCTGGTCAGCCCCAGCCCGAACCAGACCACCGCCAGCGATGCCAGGGCCACGAATGGTGTGCTGTTCAGCGTGACGATCACGCGGAAGAGAAAGTCTTCCAGCACCCGTGGTAGCCAGAGGAAGAGCATGGCCCCCAGCAGCGCCGCCCCCGCCCCCAGCAGGAACCCGAGCGCGATCTCCTGACTGGTGATGGCCACGTAGGAGAGGACGAGGCGCCAGTGCTCGGCGAACTCGCGGGCGATGGCTGACGGCGCCGGGAGCAGGTACGGCTGCGCGTAGAGACGGGAGGCCACCTCCCACGCGCCGAGTACGATGAGCCCGAAGGTCGTCCACGACCACAGCTCGGCGAGCGGCAGGCGCAGGCGGCCGGGCCGGGGGATACCGCGGCTCATCGCTGGAAGCTCACCGGCTCGCTGCGGCCCGCCAGGATGACCTCTGCACGGGCCGGTGCGGTCCGGGCGACCAGCCGGCCGCGGGAGATGACCGCGATCCGGGGCGCCAGCCGCCGGATGGCATCCATGGGCGTGGGCGCGTCGAAGACGACCAGGTCGGCCTGGCACCCCTCGGCCAAGCCGTAGTCGGTCAGGCCTAGGCAGGCCGCCGCCCGCGTGGTCACCATCTCCAGCAGCGTCTGGAAGTCCCCATGGCCGGACATGTGACCGTAGTGGACCATGACGAAGCAGGCCTGGATCGGGTCGCCGACGCCGAGCGGGTACCACGGGTCCATGATAGAGTCGTGGCCGATGGCCACGTTGATGCCACTGGCCAGCAGCTCCCGGACCCGCGTGAAGCCCCGGCGGACCGGGTAGCTGTCGAAGCGGCCCTGCAACACCGAGTTGTCCAGCGGGTTGGTGACGATGTGAACGCCGGCTCGGCGCATCCATCGGATCAGGCGATAGGCGTAGGCGTTGTTGTACGAGTGCATGGCGGTGGTGTGGCTGGCGGTCACCCGGCCCCCGAGTCCCAGGCGGATGGTCTCCGCCGCCACCAGCTCCAGGAACCGGCTCTGCTCGTCGTCGGTCTCATCGCAGTGCAGGTCGGCCCGTAGCCCCCGTTCGGCGGCTAGGCGTAGCGTGGTCTTCACGTCGCGCTCACCGTACTCGCGCGTCCACTCGTAGTGGGGAATGCCGCCGACCACATCGGCCCCCAGGTCTAGCGCCCGCACCAGCAGGGCCTCACCGTCGGGGAACGAGTAGATGCCCTGCTGGGGGAACGCGACGATCTGGATGGTGACCACGTCGCGCCACGCGTCCCGCACCTCGAGCAGCGCCCGCAGCGCCGTCAGATGCGGGTCGCAGACGTCCACGTGGGTGCGGATATGGGTGACGCCGCTGACCAGCATCCACTTGATGGCCTCCTGCGCACGACGCTTCACGTCGTCGGCGGTCAGCGTCCGCACCCGCTCGCCCCAGATCTCGATGCCCTCGAACAGCGAGCCCGTGGCGTTGTACCGCGGCTCGCCCACGGTCAGGGCCGCATCCAGGTGAATGTGCGTCTCGACCAGCGACGGGGTGACCAAGCGGCCCTCGGCGTGGATCTCCTGGGGAGCGCGTTCGGCCAGCGATGGAGCGATGCGTTCGATGCGGCTACCGCGGATCCCGATGTCGACAGGCTCGGGGCTCGTGAGAATCGAGGCCCCCCTGACAATGAGGTCCATCTATGTCCACTCCAGTCCCGCGCCTCCACGCGCCGGCGCACGCCGGCCCGGGTCGGCTCGGCGTTTGAGGTGACGACGGGCGTTGGCGTTCGGGACCGGCAAGGAATTAGGCTCCCGGGGCAGGTTTCCCTCCTGGTGCGCGGCCCGAGGGCGATGCCGGGGACGGCGCTGCGCGTCCGGCGCAGGGGCCGCCCCGGCGCCGATGGAACTGATCTCTCAGGCCATCTTGACCTCGCGGGAGGAGGGAGCCCATGAACACAGTGGACCTGTCCCGGTGCCGGGTGCTCGACCTGTCCCAGAACTTCAGCATGGATTCGCCGCCGTTCGCCTTCTACGAAGGGCCCACGATCAAGTGGGTCAAGAAGATGGCGTTCGAGGGCGTGAACGCCCAACTCATCAGCAGCACCAACCACATCGCCACCCATCTGGACGCGCCGTTGCACTTCAACGACCCGGGCCCGGATGTGGCCGGGATCCCCATCAGCACCCTGGTGGGTCCGGCCTGCATCGTGGACCTGCAGCAGTTCGGCGTCGGCGACTACGACATCTACGGACCGCAGCACTTCGAGCAGTGGGAGCAGAAGTACGGCATCAAGATCGAACGCGGCGACATCCTGGTCATCCACACCGGCTATCACGCCTACTACAACGAGGACTGGTCCGAGCACACCAGGCGGCAGCACCGCGACGCCCGCCCCGACCTGCCGCGGGCGTTTCTGCGACACCCGGGCCCGCGCGCCGAGTTCTGCCAGTGGGTGCTCGACCGGGGGATCCGCTGGATGGCCATCGACGCCATCTCGACCGACCACCCCTTCAACACCAAGGTGCGCGACGCGCGCCGCGACCTGATCCCCGAGGTGGAGAAGAAAATCGGGATGTCCATGGACGAGGCGTTTCCGTGGCCCAGGGACTATCAGGCCACCCACACGCTGCTCTTTCCCAAGGGCGTCTTCCACGTGGAGAACATCGGAGGCGAAATTGA
>JAVKIJ010000103.1:0-8549 GCA_031459535.1 Candidatus Fervidifonticultor quintus
CGCGAGCCACCGGCACGGTCGTCGCCCTCCACGTGCAGGAGGGCGACCGGGTCGCCCGGGGTCAGCTCCTGGCGGTCGTTGACGACCGAGACGCCCGGACCAACTATGAGACCGCCCGGGCCCAACTGGCCTCAGCCGAGGCCCGGCTGCAGCAGTCCCGTCACCAGCTGGCGTCCACCAGGTCCCAGAACGCCGCCCGCCTGGCACAGGCGCAGAGCGCTCTGGCGACGGCGCGGGCGCGGCTGGCTCAGGTGCTGGCGGGCGCGAGACCCGAGGAGATCGATCAGGCCAGGGAAGCCGTGCGCCAGGCCGAGCTCGCCGCCGAGCTGGCCCGCCAGAACCTGGACCGCACCCGCGAGCTGTTCAACAGCGGGCTGGTGGCCCGCTCGCAACTGGACCAGGCTCAAAATCAGCACGATGTGGCCCAGGCGCAGCTGCGGGCGGCGGCGGCACGGTTGCAGCAGTTGCGGGTCGGCAGCCGGCCGGAAGATGTCGCCGTGGCCAGCGCCCAGGTCCGCGAGGCCGAAGACGCGCTCGCCGCGGCCAGGGCCGCCCGGCTCCAGGAGCATGTCCTGGCGGCTGAAGTGGCCGCGGCGGAAGCCCAGGTCCAGAACGCCCGAGCGCAGGTCGAGCAGGCCCGCGACCGCTTCGCCGAGACGCGGATTACGTCACCGATCGACGGCATCGTGGCCCGGCTGGCAGTGCAGGCCGGCCAGAGCGTCATCGGGGGCCTCACCGGCGGCGGCACGTTGATGATGACCATTGCGGATACCCGCGTCATCCAGGCCAATGTCCAGGTGGACGAGTCCGACATCGCGCAGATCAGGCTGGACATGAAGGTACGGATCACGGTGGACGCGCTGCCGGACCGGGTCTTTGGCGGCCGGGTGGTGCGCATCGCGCCCCAGGCGGTGGAGGTCCAGAACGTCCGGCAGTACAGTGTCATCGTGGACCTGGATCGCCCCGACCCGGCGCTGCGCCTGGGCATGACCCTGGACGCGGAGTTCATCATCACCGAGCGCCAGAACGTGCTGCTGGTGCCCGCTGAGGCCGTACGCGGCAAGGATGCCCGGATCGTGATCCTCGTCGACGGTGAGACCCTCACGCCGGTCGTGGTCGAGACCGGCGCGACGGACGGCCGGCAGATCGAGATCACGAGAGGCCTGCGGGCCGGGCAAGTCGTCTACGTGGGCCCGGCGCGGACGCCGGCGTCCAATACCACCAGACCGCAGCCGGTCAGTCCCTTTGCGCCGCCCCGGCCGGCGGTCCCCAGGCGGTAGGGCCATGGCGCTCATCTCCATGCGCGATGTGGAAAAGGTCTACCGCATGGACGGCGTGGAAGTGCACGCCCTGCGGGGCATCTCCCTGGACATCGAGCCCGGCGAGTTCGTGGCCATCATGGGGCCCAGCGGCTCCGGCAAGTCTACCTGCATGAACATCATGGGGTGCCTGGACCGGCCGACCGCGGGTACCTACCGGCTCGAAGACACCGATGTGGCCGGCCTCGGTGATGTGGCGCTGGCGCGCCTGCGCAACCGCCGCATCGGCTTTGTGTTCCAGTCGTTCAACCTGCTGCCGCGCACGCCGGCCGTCGAGAACGTGGAACTCCCCTTGATCTACGGGGGTGTGCCCGACCGCCGGTCGAAGGCCCTCGCCGCCCTGGAGGCGGTGGGCCTGCGGGAGAGGGCCTCGCACCTGCCCACGCAGCTCTCGGGCGGCGAGCAGCAGCGCGTGGCCATCGCGCGCGCGCTGGTCATGTCTCCACCCATCATCCTGGCTGATGAGCCCACCGGGAACCTGGACTCGACCACGGCAGAGGAGATCATGGGCCTGCTCGACCGTCTGTCCCGGGGGGGGATCACCATTGTCCTGGTCACCCACGAGGCCGACATCGCGGCCCACACGCGGCGGATCGTGCAGTTCAAGGACGGCCGCATCGTCCGCGACGGCCCGACGCGAGTGCTCCTGGCGCCGCGGTTCAGCCCGACCCGATGAACCTCACCTCGAGCCTCCGTATCGCGGCCCGCGCCATCGCCACTAACCCGCTGCGGTCGGCCCTGACCATGCTGGGGGTCATCATCGGCGTGGGTTCCGTCATCGCCATGATCGCCATCGGCCAGGGCGCCCGGCAGGCCACCACACAACAGGTCCAGGCCCTGGGGAGCAATCTCCTCACCGTCTTCGCCGGCACTCCGCGTGTCGGGGGCGTGGCTCGGGCCGAGCCGGTCCAGTCGCTGACCCTCGAGGACGCCGAGGCGATCCGCCGGGAGGTCCCGGGTGTGATCGGCGTCAGCGCCGAGTTCTCTCGCCAGGCTCAGGTCGTCTATCGCGGCGAGAACACCGTCACGCGTGTGACCGGCGTGACCCCGGAGTACGAGACCGTCCGAAACTTCCACCCTGCCCGGGGACAGTTCTTCGACGACTCCCATATGCGGACCCGGGCCAGGGTGGCGCTGCTGGGCGCGACGGTCGCCAGCCGGCTCTTCCCCGAGGGCGATCCCATGGGCCAGCAGATCAAGATCCGGGGCGTCACCTTCACGGTGATCGGCGTGATGGAGGAGAAGGGCGCCTCCGCGTTCCTGGATCGCGACGACATCGTGCTGGTGCCGCTCACCACGGCACAGCGCCGCCTCTTCGGCGTGCAGCACGTAGGGTCCATCCAGGTGCAGGTGGCTGCCGAGGACCAGATGGAGGCCGCCCGGGCGGCTCTGGAGGCGCTGATGCGCACCCGGCACCGGTTGCGGCCGGACCAGGAGAACGACTTCACTATCCGCAGCCAGGCCGACATCCTGCAGACGCTGACCGGCGTGGCGCAGACCATGACCCTGCTGCTGGGCGGGATCGCCGCCGTGTCGCTGATCGTGGGCGGCATCGGCATCATGAACATCATGCTGGTCTCGGTCACCGAGCGCACCCGCGAGATCGGCATCCGCAAGGCGGTCGGCGCGCGGCGCCAGGACATCCTGCTGCAGTTCCTGGTGGAATCTGTGGCCCTGAGCGTGACTGGGGGCCTGGTGGGCATCGGGCTGGGCGTGCTCGGGTCCTGGCTGATCTCCCGTTTCGCTGGATGGGCGACGCTGCTGTCCCCCCAGGCGGTGGGCCTCGCCTTTGGCTTTGCGCTGGCCGTGGGGGTGTTCTTCGGGCTGTATCCGGCCCAGCGAGCCTCGCGGTTGGATCCCATCGAGGCCCTGCGGCACGAGTAGCCGCTGAGTCGCCACGCCCATTCGGGGGGTTCTGGATGAAGAAGGGCTGGATCTGGATCGGGATCGCGCTGGTCGTGGTCGTGCTGGTTGGCGGGGCGTACTACACCCGCGCCAGGCCCCAGGCACCGCCGCAGCGAGCCGTGGATCCTGGATTGGCTGTGATCCTGGCCATCCGCACGCTCGAGCGCGATCCCGGCACGCGGCTGACGAAGCAGCAGATCGAGAGGATCCTACCGTTCGTCAAGGCGCTCAAGGACATCCCGCCCTCGGATGCCGAGGCCGCTGCGGTCATCGCGCGGGCAGTCCGGGATCTGCTCACCCCCGCGCAGCGGGCCGCGCTGGAGGAGGCCCGACGTCGATTGCGGCAGCGCGCCCAGGCTCCGGGCGCGCGCGCCGGCCGTGCGCCGGGTCCCGATGGCGAGGACGGCGGCGGCCCGCCGGCGGGCGCCGGCGTTGTGGCACTGAGCGACGACGAGCGCGCGCAGATGCGCATGCGAGCCTTTCAGAGAATGATCCGGTATCTCGAGCGACGAATGCAGTAACCAGTTCCCCCGACTGGTCCCAGGAGGGCTAGATGCGCACTGCAGCTCCCATGGTGGTCGTGCTACTGGCGGTGGTGCTGGGATACCCCGTGCATGCCGCCGCGCAGGCTCCTCAGTTGCTCTCCCTGGCCGCGCTGGTCGCCCAGGCTGACCAGCGCAACCCGTCCATTGTCGCCGCCAGGGGCGCGGTCGCGGCCGCAGAGGCGGCGGTGGCGCTGGCGCGGTCGGGCCGCGGGCCCACGGTGACCGCGTCGGGCTCGGTGGGCACAGCCGGCGGTGGCACCGCAACCACCACGCCGTCGTTCTCCACCGGGGTGTCCCTGTCGTCCTCGTACCTGATCTACGACAGCGGCCAGATCCAGCATGCGGTGCGTCAGGCCGAGGCCAACCTGAGGGCCGCGCAACTGTCGCTGGAGGCGACGCGGCAGGACGTGGCCCAGAGCGTGGCGCAGGCGTACGTGAACGTGCTCCGCGCTGAGCGCGCGGTGACGCAGCGGGAACAGGTGGTGGTGCAGAACCGGGAGCTGTTGCGTCTGGCCGAGGGACAGTTCCGTGCCGGCGTCGTGGCCCGGGCCGATGTGGTCCGCGCGCAGGCCGGGCTGGCCGCCGCCGAAGGGGACCTGATCGCTGCGCGCAACGCGGTGGACCAGGCCAAGGCTGCGCTCAACACCGCGATCGGCGCGGCGCCGTTCACTCCAATCGCCGTGGCCCCGCCGCCGGCGATCCCGCGTCTGACCGTGGCGGCCGCCGAGCTTGCGACCCTGGTCGAGCAGCGGCCCGAGGTCCGCCGGGCCCTGGCCCAGATCGAGGCCGCAGAAGCCGGCGTGGCGCTTGCCCAGGCCGGGGGCGGCCTGCGGGTGACCCTGGACGGTCGGGTCACGCAGTCGTTCAACCCCAGCCTCCAGACCACGTACTCGGTGGCGTCAACGGTCAGCCTGCCGCTGTCCGACGCGGGACGGGTGCAGGCGCAGGTGGCGGCGGCCACCGCCAACCTGGCCGCCGCCCGCGCCGGCGTCGAGACTATCCGTCTCTCGGTCCAGCAGCAGGCGACGGCGGCGCTGCTGAGCATCCTCAACGCTCGCGCCCGGGTGACCAGCGCCCAGGCGCAGCTGGCATTTGCGCAGGAGTCGCTGCGCCTGGCGCAGGGACGCTATGCCGCCGGAGCAGGGCCGTTTCTCGAGGTGATTGATGCCCAGACCGCGCTGGTCCAGGCCGAGGTGACGCTGGCGACCGCCCAGTTCGACGAACTCGCGGGAGTCATCGCCCTCCGGTACGCCCTGGGGCGCTCGGTGGTCGATGGCGCGATCTAGCCGCCCTGGCGCAAGAGGCGTATTCTGGCAGACGTGGAACCAAGGTTGGGTATAGTCCGCGGTGAGCGGTTCTCCGGGGGGGCCCGTATGCGCAGGCACCTGATCACAGCCGCAGTCGCCGCCGTCCTGGCGATCATCCTCGTGACGCCGCCGGTCGGCGCCCAGCCTGCCGACGGCGGCCTTGCGCTCTTCCTCGAAGCCTACCGGCTGCTGCGCGACGAGGCTCTGGCCAAGCCCACCACCGAGGTCCTACTTCAGGGCGCCGATGCCGGGCTGCGCCAGGCGCTGCGCGCGGAAGGCCAGAACGACGTTCCGCTCGCCGCGCTCACGCTCACAGGCAGCGAGCGCGCCGACCTGGAACAGGTGCTGGCGCGCATCGAGCAGGTCCAGGCCCTGACCAGGGCACGGCCGCTGGCCATCGTCCACGCGGCCATCTCGGGCATGGTAGCCGCCCTGCGGGACCCTAACAGCGCCTTCTACGCACCCGACGCCTTCGCCCAGTTCATCCGTCGTACTCGCGCTGACGACTTCGTGGGGATCGGGATCGTCATCGAGGATCGCGCCGGGCAGGTGACCGTTACCGACGTGCTGGACAACTCACCGGCCAGCGAGGCCGGCATCCGCAGCGGCGACGTGATCCTCTCCGTGGACGGAACCTCCACGGCGGGCCTGTCGCTGGAGCAGGTCAGCCAGATGATTCGCGGCGCCGAGGGCACCACAGTGACCCTGCAGCTCCAGCGGCTCGGCCAGGCCGAGCCCCTGACGCTGGCGATCGCCCGGCGCCGCATCCAGTCCAGGGTGGTGACCACCCGCGTGATGGCATCAGGTATTGGATATCTGCGTTTGACCCAGTTCACGCAGGGGTCGGACCGCCTCTTCGCGGAGGCGTTGCAGGGCCTGATCGACCAGGGTGCTAGAGGCATCGTGCTCGATGTGCGCGGCAATCCCGGCGGGTTGCTGGAGGCCGCCGTCAACATCGCCAGCCACTTCCTCGAGGGGGGAGTGGTTGTCATCCTCGAGTCGGGCCGGGGCCCCGCGACCACGTACGCAGTACGGTCCAGGGCGCCCAAGTACACCGGCCCGCTCGTGGTGCTGGTGGATCGCGGCAGCGCCAGCGCATCCGAGGTGGTCGCCGGCGCCCTTCAGGACGCCGGCATCAAGCTCGTCGGCACCCGCACCTACGGCAAGGCTACGGTCCAGGCAGTCTATCAGTTCCGCGACGGCAGCGGGCTGCGCCTGACGGTTTCACGCTACCTGACGCCCGCCGGCCGCGACGTCGAAGGCCGGGGTCTCGTCCCGGACGTGGAGGTCTCGACCAGCGGTGCGCCCATCGGCGGCCCGGACGACGCTCCGCTGAACCGGGCCGTGGCGATGCTCCAACAGGCCGCCTTGGTTCCCGCGTTGAGCACCCGCTAGCGTCCTCCCGGGCGAAGACCAGGCGCCGGTGCGTATGGCCCCAATTGCCTATTGACGCCATTGGCGCGTATACGTCAATGTATCCTTGAGCGCATACAACTTGGTGCGCACACAGTGTCGGATCCCAGGAGGTCCGGTCGACGTGACGCTCCTCGCGGATCGCATCTTCGAGGATCTCAAGCGCCGCATCCTGCGGTTTGAGCTCCGACCGGGTGACCGGCTCCTCGAGGAAGAGCTGGCCCAGCAGTGGCGGGTCAGCCGGACACCGGTCCGCGAAGCCTGCAAACGGCTCGTCGAAGCCGGTCTCGTCCACACGGCTCCCCGCCGGGGATACACCGTCCGCCAACTGGACCTAGTCGAGATCGACCAGTGCTACGAGGTACGCGTCGCCCTCGAGGTCTTCGCCGTGGGCCTGGCGGTCGAGCGCGGGCGAGCGTACGACTGGGCCGCTCTGGCCCGGATCTGGTCCGATCCCCCCGATCCCCTCCCCGACGCCGAGGCCATGCTGGGTCTGGATGAGAACTTCCACCTGGCCATCGCCGAGGCTGCCGGCAATCGGGTCCTAGTAGACTATCTGCGGTCGATCAGCGACCGCATTCGGGCCGTGCGCGCCAAGGACTTCACCATGCTCCCACGGGTCCGCGCCACCTATGCGCAGCACGCGTACATCCTGCAACGCATCGCGCAGGGGGACGCCGAGGCGGCCAGCGAGGCCATGCGCGACCACATCCTGGAGAGCAAGGCCAACGTCATCCCCGCGGTCAAGGAACTGCTGGCCGAGATGTACCTCCGGCCGCGCGTGTGATCTCAGAGCCGGAGGGCTGGGTCGTTCGACCACAGGAAGGGAGGGGGAAAACGGCCATGCCGACTGTCAGCGTACCCGCCGAGCCATACGCCTACGAGTTCGATCCTGCGAGCACGGCGTTGCTGGTCATTGACATGCAACGCGATTTCGTCGAGCCCGGGGGGTTTGGCGAGATGCTGGGCAACGACGTCACGCCGTTGCGGCGGGCCATCGCTCCCACGCGCCGGGTGCTGGATGCCGTGCGCGCGCGGGGCATGATGGTCATCCACACCCGTGAGGGGCACCGGCCGGATCTGAGCGACCTGCCGGCGACCAAGAAGGCCCGTGGGAGGCTGGCGTGCGGTATCGGCGACGTGGGGCCCATGGGGCGGGTATTGATCCGGGGCGAACCAGGGCACGAGATCGTACAGGAACTGGCCCCGCGGCCCGGAGAGCCGGTCGTGGACAAGCCGGGCAAGGGCTCATTCTACGCCACGGACTTGGAGCTGATCCTGCGGGAACGCGGCATCCGCAGCCTGATCGTGACCGGCGTGACCACCGAGGTCTGCGTCCACACCACGGTGCGCGAGGCCAACGACCGCGGGTTCGAGTGCCTCGTGCTCGAGGACTGCGTGGCGTCCTACTTTCCCGAGTTCCAGAACGCCGCCATCAAGATGATCAAGGCTCAGGGGGGAATCTTCGGCTGGGTCTCCCGCTCCGAGTCCCTGCTCGAGGCGCTCGAAGACGTGCAGCGCAAGGCATCGTGAGGAGGTGGACAGACGTGGAACAGCGCGTGCGGTGGTGGGTCCGCGGGGACTGGGACGCCTTCTTCGGCCTGGGCACCAACAGCGTGCTCAACATCCTGGTCCTCACCAGCCTGATGGTGTTCGTCCTCAAGTTGCCCAACGAGATCGTCTTCGGGCGGATCGTGCCGGCTGTGGGCCTCTCGCTGATCATCGGCAACATCTACTACGCGCACATGGCGCGGCGCCTGGCGCGCCGTGAGAACCGTACGGACGTCACCGCACTGCCCTACGGCCCCAGCGTCCCGCACATGTTCATCGTGGTCCTGGTCATCATGCTCCCGGTCCTCATCAAGACCAAGGATCCGATCCTGGCCTGGCAGGCCGGGCTGGCGTGGGCGTTCATCGAGGGGATCATCGAGGCGCTGGGTGGGGTGTTCGGCAAGACCATCCGCCGGTACACGCCGCGGGCGGCCATGCTGGGCACGCTGGCCGGGATCTCCATCGCCTTCATCTCCATGCGACCGGCGTTCCAGACCTGGGACCTGCCG
>JAVKIJ010000104.1:0-8329 GCA_031459535.1 Candidatus Fervidifonticultor quintus
AGTTCAGGTACTTGGGCTCCGACCAGTCCAGCGCGCGACCGCCGAACGCCACCGTGCGGTCCTGGAGGTCCAAGATGGGAAACATCAGCCGATCGCGGAACATGTCGAAGTACCCCTCGCCGCCCTGGCGGGCCGCGACTAGGCCGGCCTGCTCCAGCACCGCCGCGTCGTACCCACGCCGGCCGAGCGCCGTCAGCAAGCCATCCCAGCCCGGCGGCGCGTAGCCCAACTGGAAGCGCGAGGCGATCGGCTCAGAAACCCCGCGCCCAGCCAGGTAGTCGCGCGCCTTCCGGCCCCGGGACGCCAGCATCGCGCGGAAGTACTCGCGCGCCGCGTCCAGCGCGCGCAGCGTCTGCTCTCGCTCGGACGACCGCCTGAGGGCGTCCGGAGAGGTCTCGACCTGCACCCCAGCCCGGCGGGCCAGCTCCAAGGCCGCCTCCATGAAGGTCAGGTTGCCGATGCGCATCACGAAGTCGAAGACGTCTCCGCCCACCCCGCAGCCGAAACAGTGGAACAGGCCCCGCTCCGGATCCACGTGGAACGACGGCGTCTTCTCCTGATGGAAGGGACACAGCGCCTTGTAGTAGCGACCGGACTTCTTGAGGGCCGCGTGGCTGCCAACCAGCGCCAGGATGTCTGTGCGCCGCCGGATCTCTTCTTTGACCTCGGGGGTGATCCCCGCCCGGTTCATGCCGACACCCCTAGCCTTGGAACCCTCCGGAGGGGCGTTCTATGCCCGCTGGCTCTCCGCTTCCTCCTTCTGCCGCCGCGCCTCGGCCACGAGCCTGTCGGCGATGTGGGCTGGCACCGGCTCGTAGTGCGAGAACGATGTGGTGAACGTGCCGCGCCCGCCGGTGAGCGAGCGCAGGTCTGACGCATACCGCAGGACCTCGCTGTGGGGCACCTGCGCCCGGATGATCGTTGTGCCGTCCCCCTGGCTCTCCATGCCCGAGATCCGGGCGCGCTTGGCGTTCAGGTCGCCGATGATGTCGCCCATGAGTTCCTCGGGCACGCGCACGGCGATGTCGAGGATGGGTTCGAGCAGCACCAGGCCGGCCTTCGTGGCGGCCTCCTTGAGCCCCAGGGCGCCTGCCAGCTGGAACGCGATGTCGGAGGAGTCGACGTCGTGGTACTTGCCGTCGAAGAGCGTCACCCGGATGTCCACCACCGGATAGCCGGCCAGAATGCCCTCCTCCAGGGCTTTGCGGACCCCCTTCTCCACGGAAGGAATGAACTGGTTGGGAATGGCGCCGCCGTAGATCTTGTCGACGAACTCGAAGCCCGATCCCCGCGGCAGGGGCTCCACCTCGAGGAAGCAGACACCATACTGGCCCCGGCCGCCGCTCTGTTTGACGTGCCGTCCCTGCCCCTGGGCCTTACCCCTGATGGTTTCCCGGTAGGCCACCCGCGGCGGCGCCAGCGTGACGTCCACGCCGAACTTCCGGCGCAGGCGGTCCGCCATGATCTCCAGGTGAGACTCGCCCATGCCCGAAATCACGGTCTGCTTGAGCTCCGCCTCCCGCCGCACGGAGAACGTGGGGTCCTCCTCGGCCAGCCGCGCCAGGGCCGAGCCCATCTTGTCCTCGTCCGCCTTGCTCCTGGGCTCAATGGCCAGGGAGATAACGGGCTGCGGGAACGCCACGGGCTCGAGCCGCACGGGCGCGTCCTTGGCGCACAAGGTGTCGCCGGTCGCGGTTTCGGCGAGCTTGGCGACCGCGCCGATGTCGCCCGGCCCCACCTCGGACGTAGCCTCCTGGTGCTTGCCCCGCAGGAAGTAGAGCTGGCCGATCCGCTCGGTCCTGTCGCGGGTCGCGTTGTAGACCTGGGAGTCCGACGCGAGCGTCCCGCCGAAGACGCGGAAATACGACAGGCGGCCCACATACGGGTCGGCCATGGTCTTGAAGACCAGCGCCGCCATCGGGCCCCGCTCGTTGGGTTCAACGGTCACCTCGGCGCCGTTGCGGGGGTGCGTGCCGGTCACCGGCCGTTCAGCGGGCGACGGCAGCAACGCCACCAGCGCGTCCAGCACCTGCCGAACCCCCACCAGACGCGTAGCCGCCACCGCCAGCACCGGGACGATCCTGCCGCTCTTGGTGCCCGCGACCATCCCGCGGGCGAGCTCTTCGTCGCTGAGGGCGCCTGACTCGAGGTACTTCTCGACCAGCGCATCGTCGCTCTCGGCCGCCGCCTCCATGAGCCGTTCGCGCGCGGCCTCCGCCGCCGCCCGAAGCGCGGCCGGCACCTCTTCGGCGAGATCCTTGCCGTCGCGGCGCAAGTGCGCCCTCATGGTGACTAGGTCGACGACGCCCACAAACCCGGCCTCGGCGCCCAGCGGCAGGTGCATGGGCACCACGCGGGCGCCAAAGCGGGCCCGCAGCGACTCCACGGCGTGCTCGAAGCTGGCGTTCTCACGGTCAAGCCGGCTCACCACCACGATGCGCGGCAGGCCCCTCTCGCTGGCCCGGGCCCACACGTACTCGGTCTGGACCTCCACGCCGGCCCTGGCGTCCACCACGACCAGCGCGCCCTCGCTGACGCGCAGCGCGCCCGCCACCTCGCCGACGAAGTCGGGATAGCCGGGCGTGTCAATCACGTTGACCTTGGTGCCCTCCCACTCCACCGGGGCCAGGGAGGCGTTGATGGTGTGCTGACGGCGGATCTCCTCAGGATCGAAGTCGGTGGTCGTCGTGCCGTCCTCCACCCGGCCCTGGCGGTCAATCGCGCCGGCGACGAACAGCAGGGCTTCCACGAGTGACGTCTTGCCCGTGCCTCCATGGCCGACGACGGCCACATTGCGGATACGTTCGGGGCCGTAACGCTTCAAGATCGGTCCTCCTCCTACAGAGAGATCGCGGCTCAGTACCCCCGCGCCGGGTCCACGACGTTGAGCAGCGGTCGCGCGTCCAGGTACCGCCGCAGGTTCTCGCAGAACAGCGGAACCGCGCGGTCGTAATACGTCCGCGAGGCGCCTGAGACGTGGGGCGTGATGATGACATTCTCAATGTCGTACAGCGGGCTGTCGGCGGGCAGGGGTTCTCGCTCGAACACGTCCAGGCCCGCGCCGGCGATCAGGCCCCGCCGCAACGCGTCGATCAGCGCCGCCTCCTGGACGACCGGCCCCCGGCCCACGTTGATCAGCACCGCGGTCCGCTTCATCAGGCCAAGCGCCCGGCCGTCGATCAACCCGCGGGTGTGCGGGGTCAGCGGCAGGATCACCACGAGGTAGTCTGCCTGGCGCAGCACCTCGTCGGTGCCCTCGGGCGGGTACACGCGCTCCACGTGCGTGATCGGCTCGGGCTGCCGCTTGGTCCCGATGATGCGCATCTCGAACGCGGCGGCGCGCGCAGCCAGCGCACGGCCGATCGTGCCCAAGCCCAGGATCCCCATCACCTTGCCGGCGACCTCGTCGCCCACGGCCGCGGCGCGGTCCCAGCGGTGGGCCATCTGATTGCGCACAGCCACGTGCAGACGGCGCGAGAACGCCAGCACCAGGCCCATGATGTGATCGGGCAGGCCGACGTGGATCCCTACGCTGTTCGTGAGGATGACGCGTCCCGCGCGCACGTCCGGGGTCAATAACCCGTCCACGCCCGCGGCGGTGGCGTGGATCCACTTGACCCGCCCGGCCCTGCGCAGCACGGCCTCGGGCACCTCCCACGCCACGATGACCTCGGCGTCGGGCGCGGCCGCTACGGCCGCCTCGGCGTCACCGGCGACGACCACCCGGACGCGGGGATCCACCGCGCGGATCGCGGCGGCATGCCGCTCGTCGATGCGCGAGAGAACGAGGACCGTGATCGTCTGCCCGCTCATGACACTCTCTCACCCCATCCGGCCCGCCGCTTCCCGGAGTCGCCGGATGACGAACGCCCGGTCGAGGGCAGCCAGGAACCATCCTGCCTGGGGGCCGGAGTCCTTGCCAAGGAAGGCCTGGTAGATCGCGCCGAACGCCGCCTTCGGCGCGAGCCCGCGCTGTCCCTTCAGGGCGTGGATAGCCGCATGCAGCGCCTCGCCCGACAGTCCCCGCTCGACCAGCGGGACCAGGTCCGCCAGGAACGCCCGCTGGGCGTCGGTGAGGCCGGCCGCGCTGGCAGGCAGGCTCTCCTGCACCTCGAACCGGTAGCTCGCCGGCGCGTGGGTGCGCAGCCACCGACGGGCGTCGGCCAGGCGGGCCTCGAGCTCCGCGCGGTCGGCGTCTGTCAGCGGGGCCCCCTTCTCCGCCGCCGCCCTGGCGTAGACGTCCACCGAGGGGATCTGGCACAGGTGCGCCACCGTAGAGAAACGCAGGCGGAAGGCGTCGGCCATCCCGCCCGACGGGTGCGCGTAGTAGAAGGTGCGAGCCAAATCGGGGTCGTCCTCGCGCCCGAAGTAGGCGCGCGCAGCCCGGTCGTACTCGTCGTAGAGGAGCGGAATGGTCTCACCTGAGGGGTCGAAGTTGACCGCCTGCCGGTAGTGCGGCCGCACGATGGTGAAGCGGGCCAGTTCCGGGCGCAGCAGGTCCGCAAACTCGGCGGCCGGCACACCGACGCCCTTGCTGGAGGCCATCTTCCGCCCGCCCACCAGCAGCCACTCGTAGGGAATGGAGAACGGCCGGGGGTAGCCGTAGACCGCCTCGACGATGGCCCCCGCACGGTCGAAGCTGCCTCCCCGTGTCATGTGGTCCTTGCCGGCCCCCTCCACGGTCACGCGCAGCAACCGCCACTTGGCCGCCCACTCGGTGATGTACTGTAGCTTTGCCGCGCCGCCAAAGGGCGCGCGCCGGCCCCGGTGGCCGCACCCCTGCGCCCAGGTCACCTTGCCCGGCCGGCACTCGTAGTCCACCTCGGACCCGTTCCACCCGGTGATCACGGTGGTGCCGATCTTGCCGCACGCCTCGCAGATGACCTGCACCGGATGACGCTCGGCCTTCCGGCTGCCGCTGATGGCCCGGTCGATCTCGATGATCTCCTCGGCGCGGTCCAGCGCCGTCCGGATCGCGTCGTCCAACCGCCCCGACCGGTAGAGCTCGCTGGTCCAGTAGATGCGCGGCGTGGCGCCAAGTCGGGTGAACACCCGGGTGAACTCGTCGGCGTAGTAGCGGGCAAAGCTGGGCGCGACGGCGGGGTCCGGGGATGGCACGTCGCACAGGGGCACTCCCAGGTACGGCGCCAGGTCCCCGCGCCCAGGGGGCAGACCATCCATGGGGTCGTAGTCGTCGTAGCCGTAGACGTACTCGACCTCCACCCCACGGTCCCGCAGGGCCCTGGCGACGCAGTCGTGCAGGATGACACCCCGCAGCGACCCGACGTGCACCCGGCCCGAGGGGCTCTTGGCGTCGTTGACGACGTGGCGCGTCTCCGTCCGCGCCTTCAGGATCTCTTCCGCCAGCAGGTCTACCCACACGCGGCGCCTGCACCTCCTCGCGATCTGCGCCCGCATCCGGCGATGAGCCCTCGCCCGGGCCGCAGGGCGACAAAAGGGGCAGGCCGCCGCAGGCGACCTGCCCGCTGACTGCTCGGGCTCATCCTGAACTACTTGACCGCCGACTTCAGCTCCTTCCCCGCGGTGAAGGCCGCAACCCTCTTGGCCGGGATCTTGATCTTGGCACCGGTCTGAGGGTTGCGCCCCTCGCGGGCCTTTCGCTTGCGTACCAGGAACGTGCCGAAGCCGACGAGGGTGACCTTTTCGCCCTTTTTCAGCGAGGCGGTGATCAAGTCGAGCGCGCAGTTGACGATCTCCAGCGCGTCCTTCTTCGTGGCGCCGGTCCGCTCAGCCACCCGGTCGACGAGCTGCTCTTTGTTCATGGCTCACCTCCCACCGAGCGTAGGATCCCAGTCTGTGACAGCGAGCACCGGGACTCGCTTCGGCACCCCCGAGGGGAATCCTCCCCACAGCGGTGGCGAAAACCCTTGTGCGGCGCGCTTCCCCGGCGTCGCGTGTGCCGGCAGGAAGCCCGGCGCCTGTGCGGGAACCTGACACGCCGTGGGGCAACGGCGCAGGGCGATCATGGTCGTCCAGTCCTCGCTCGCGGGGTTTCCCGTGGCGCGCCTGCGGCGGTTACTGGCCGGCCTGCCGAGGGCCCACGGCTACCGTCTCCACGTCAAGCCCTTGCGCTACCGGACGTCGCCCCACCTGCAGGCGTTGTGCGACTACGACAGCCGGGTCATCACCGTCCAGGTCCCGGAACCGTTCAGACCGTTTCGGACCCGCATCCCGTACCGGGCGAAGCGGCTCAAGTCCCGCGCCGCCAGAGGAGCGGCGTTGGCATTCCGCTGGTTCTATCGCGATGTGCTGTTCCGCAGCAAGTCCGAGGTCATCCGGTTCCTCTACTGCCACGAGCACTATCATTACTATCTGCACGATGTCCTGGGCAGGAAGGGCGCGGCCGAGACGGCCTGCGACCGCTTTGCCCTCCAGTGGTTCCGACGACGAACGGCAAACAACTCGGTCCGGCGGCACCGGGGCTTGGGGGCCGCTGGCTTGGCGGAGAGTGCCGATGAAGGAATTGGTGCCCGTGGTCGCGCTGCTGCTGATGCTCGTACCGATTCTCGTCTACGTGGAGCTCGCCAGGCGACACATCCGCACGCGCAGCCTCCAGATCGTCGACGCGGCAGGCGTGGTGCGCATCGCGCTGGGAGTGGCCAGGGAAGGGGCTGCCGTCGTGAACGTGTTCGACGCCGCGGGCACGGCGAGGGTGGTCGCGGGCGTGCATCCCCAGGGCCCCGCATTCGTGTCCGTGCGGGATGAGCGGGGCGGCGAACGCATCACCCTGGCGCACTACCAGAACGGGCCATCGGGAGTCACGCTCCCAGACTCCACCGGCGCCGTGCGTGCGGGACTCCTGGTCGCGCCGGACGATTCGGTCGAGCTGAGCCTCCTGGACGCCAGGCGCGGCCACAGCGCCGGGCTCCAGGCGTGGGATGACGGCGTGCGATTCATCATTCTCGATTCGCGCCAGCGGGAGAGGTTCGAGGCGCGGGTCACTGCGGACACGGAACCGAGGCTGCGGCTAGTGGACTCCACCGGCACGCCCCTCCTGGAGAGCCCGGGCAGGGGTCGGTCAAGTGGGCACGGGAATCTCAGGTGAGCCCGCCGTCTATCGGGCCTCGGCGAGGACAGAACACTTCTACTCGATTCGGCTACTTGCGCGTCGCAGCCTCGAAAAGTATACTCTGTGCCAATTCACCAGTGGTACGCCCGAACGGCCGGACGCGCAACGCCCGACGGCATCGCAACCGGCTGGGGACCAGGGGGTGAGCAGGATGCACCTCGTCGTGGCCATCGTGCTCGGCGTGGCAATAATGGCCAGCCCCATCGTCTCCGCCCAACAGCGACCGGTCTCCATCCGCTACCTCGGCTGGTCGTTCTTCCTCATCACGGCGGCCGACGGTCTGCGCATCGCCATCGATCCCTACGGCAACATCGGCTACCCCTTCCCATCGGTCGAGGCGGACGTCGTGCTGGTGACCCACGAACATGGCGACCACAACAACGTGAGCCTCATTCGGGGCAGCCCGCAGGTCTTCCGGGGGCTCGCCGAGGGCGCGCGTGACTGGAACCGTATCTACCAGCGGCTGGGCGGCACGCTGATCTACGCGATCCCCGGCTTCCACGACAACGAGTTTGGAACGACTCCTCGGGGGCTGAACACCTTCTTCGTCATCGAGTCGGGCGGGTTACGCATCGCGCATCTGGGTGACATCGGCCAGTCGACGCTGAGCGAAGGCCAGCTGAAAGCGCTGAGGACCATCGACGTCCTGATGATCCCTGTGGGCGCCGGGCTGTTCACCGTCAGCGTCGCCGACGCGAACCGGCTGGTGGAGCAGATCCGCCCGAGGATTGTGATCCCCATGCACTACAAGACTCCCATGCGGCAGCCGCCGACCTGGCCGGGAGTCGATGAACGGCCATTCCTGGAGGGCAAGCCAAACGTCCGCCGGCTCGGCCACCATACGTTGACCCTGACGCCGGACGACCTCCCCGCAACGATGCAGGTGGTCGTCATGGAGTGGCAATGAGGCGCCCGACGCCCCGGCCCCTGCTCGCGCCGCCCCATCTCCCGGACGCGGCGCCATCTGCGACGAGACAGTCATCCAAGTCCGAGACGATCGACGAGCGCGCGCGGAAAAGTACATCGGGATAGTGAACCTCCGCGGGTTCGAGCATCACTACCCCATGAACTCTCGGGCGGGATGCGCAAACGCGCGACCCTGATCCCGATGCTGCTCTAGGCTGTCAAGTTCGGACTAGGTGTTTGCACTTTGAGACTCCAATCGAGTCCTGAATGCCATGGCCGGGGTTCGCCCCTTGAGGCGATAGCCCAGATGGGGCCGCTCCCGATTGTAGAACC
>JAVKIJ010000105.1:0-8304 GCA_031459535.1 Candidatus Fervidifonticultor quintus
GCCGCGGCCTTGGCGGCCTCCAGCCGGGAGGGCTGCACGTCGGTGGCCATCATGCTCTTGCTGGTGTCAATGGCCACCACCACCGCTGCCCGGTTCACGGGCATCGGCACCGCGGCCACCGGCCGGGCCATGGCTATCGCCAGGGCCAGCACGGCCGTCAGGTAGCACACCACCGGGAGCGTCCGCTGCCACGCTGGCGGCCGCACCACGAGCTGCGCGAACAGGCGGGACTCGGCGAACTGCTCGGCGATCCGCTGCTGGCGCCGGGTCAGGTAGAGATACCCCAGCCACAGCAGGGGTACCAGCCCCACCGCCACCAACATCAACGGCCAGATGAATTCCACTGCTGCCGCCCTCGACGACGACGCCGAAGGACAAACCGCACGAGCGGGTCCACCATGGACTCCGCGGTAGAGAGCTCCAGATGATCCACCCGGGCATGCCGGAAGGCATCGGTGATCCGCGCCCGCCGCGCCGCCACCAGCGCCGCAAAGGTCCTGCGCACCCGCGCGTCTGATGTGTCGATCCAGCAGTGGGCGCCGGTCTCCGGATCGCGGACGGGCATGATCCCCACGTCCGGCAGTGCCTCTTCGGCCGGATCGCGCACCCAGACGGCGATCACGTCGTGGCGCTGGCCCAGCTCGCGTAGCGGTCGCTCCCACCCGGGCGGTGCGATGAAGTCAGAGATGACGAAGACGAGGTGCCGGCGCTTGAATAGGCCGGCGGCGGTCCGCAGCGTCGCCGCCAGGTCCGTGGTTCCCTGCCCCCTGGCCTCGGTGCGCTGCAACGTGTGCAGCAACCGCAGCGTGTGGCTCCGGCCGGCCCGCGGAGGCACCATGGGCACCCCGGGCCCAGGGAATGCCAGTGCGCCCACCTTGTCGCCGTGACGCGCGATGATGTAGGCGGCCACGCCCGCGAACTCCACCGCCAGCTCGCGCTTCAGCCGGCGCCGGGTGCCGAACGCCATCGAAGGCGAAAGGTCCACCAGGAGCCAGGCCGTCAGCTCTCGCTCCTCGAGATACTGGCGGACGTAGAGCCGGCTCATGCGGGCCGTCACATTCCAGTCGATGCGGCGCACTTCGTCCCCGGGCTGGTACTCGCGCACCTCGGCCAGATCCAGGCTGGGACCGTAGAAGACGCCGCGGTAATCGCCGAAGAGGAACCCGTCGAGGTGGCGTACTACGGTGAACTGCAACCGCTGGAGCAGGCGCTCGGGCGTCTCCTGCAGCAGCGCCGCCGGCATGGGACTATCCTCCGGCCGATGTCTGTGCAGACGCTGCCTTGCCGCGCAGGCGTTCGTAGGGATCGCCCAGCGCCACGCGCGGGACGTCCACCGCATGGATCGTCTGGGCAATGATACTGTCCGCGGTCACCTCGTCGGCCAGCGCCTCATACGAGAGCACGATGCGGTGGCGCAGCACTTCCGGGGCCAGGTCTCTGACATCCTCGGGCATGACGTAGTCGCGGCCGCGCAGCAGCGCCAGGGCGCGCGACCCGATGACCATGTTGAGGGACGCCCGGGGGCTGGCACCGTAGGCGATGTAGCGCTGGAGGCGTTCTAGCCCTACCTCCCTGGGGTGGCGCGTGGCGGAAGTGAGCGCAACCGCGTACTCGCGGATCTTCGGGTCAACGTAGACCGCGTCCGTGACCTGCTGGAGGTCCTTCAACTCGGACGCGCTCACCACCGGCGCGACTTCCGGCACCTCGCCGCTCATTCGCTCGACAACCGTCACCTCTTCGTGGTAGCTGGGATAGCCGATGATGACCTTGAACATGAACCGGTCGACCTGAGCCTCCGGCAGCGGGTAGGTCCCCTCGCTCTCAATGGGATTCTGCGTCGCCATGACCAGGAACGGCTCGGGCAGGTGGAACGTCTGCTTGCCAATGGTGACCTGGCGCTCCTGCATGGCCTCCAGCAGCGCAGACTGCACCTTAGCGGGTGCCCGGTTGATCTCATCGGCCAGCACGAAGTTGGCGAAAATGGGGCCGAGCTCGGTGTCGAATGCGTTGGTCCGCTGGTTGAAGATCCGGGTGCCGACCAGATCGGCTGGCACCAGGTCGGGCGTGAACTGGATGCGCTTGAAGTCGCAGTCAATGGCGCGGGCCGTGCTCTTGATCGCCAGCGTCTTTGCCAGGCCCGGCACCCCCTCGATCAGGACGTGCCCGCGGGCCAGGAGCGCCACCAGCAGGCGTTCAAGCATCAGGTCCTGGCCCACGATGACCCGCTTGATCTCGTAGAGCACCTTGCGCATCGTCGCCGAGGCCTGGTGGAACGTTTCGAGCGGAACGGTGGTCACAGTCAGTCCTCCCTCACCCGGGGCGTCGTTAGCCAGAGGGTATCACTCTGCCGTCAACAGGGTCAAGGAACGCGAGACTCCCACCCGGGATCGCCAGAGACACCGGAGACTCTCGCCGTTGCGCGTCGGCCGGAGTGTGGTATAGAGAAGGAGTGAACGCCGCGACGCCCCGCTACCGGCACCTGGCCATCGGACTGCTGGTCCTGCTCATCCTCACGTCGAGGACCACCGCCGCCTCGACGGAAGGGCTCATCGTGCCTGGCCAGTCGCTGGGCGGGCTGCGCCTGGGCACGCCAGTCGCTGCGCTGTATCAGATGCCCGGATGGGGGCAACCGGACCGCGTGCACACCTCCGGGTCCATCTCCTACGCGACCTACAACCGGCGCGCCGTGACGGTGGCGGTGCGGGACAGTGTTGTGGTCCTCATCTTGACCACCAGCGAGCGATACCGCACCGAGAAAGGGGTCGGAGTCGGCCTGGCCTCTTCGGTCGTAGCGGGTCTCTACGGCCCGGGCTCCGCGGGCGGGGATGGCCGCACGACGTGGTATGACGCCGTCGGTCTGGTGGTCATCACGGGCGGGGGCACGATCATACGGTTGGGGGTGTACGACCCGAAGACGTTCGTCCGCGCCATCCTGGCCGACGAACAGCCGGCGCGTGATGTCTTCCTGACGGCCCGACCGTTGAGGACCGGGGAACCCGACGCGGCGCAGACCGACGCCGCCGGGGGGACGGGTCGGGTGACGGTGATTGCGGTCACGCTCAAGAACGCCAGCCGCGCGACCAAAGTGCTCAACCCGAACTTCTTCGTGCTGACCGATCGGAACGGGCAGAGCTACAAGTACGACCGCTCGACGTTCAGCCGGAAGGACGCCTGCCGGTCCACGGTGACGGCGCGGCCCGGCGAGAGCCGTTCGTGCACGCTGGTGTTTGCGCTCCCCGCGGGGCGCTTGGCGCGCTCCGTGACCTTTGACGACGGCGGGAGCCTGGACGAGTTCTTCTTCTAGCGCCTGCCGGGGTTCTCTTCCTCGTCCCAGTCCTTCGGAGGCTTGAACACGCGCCACTCGGTAAGCAACATGGGCGACAGCGGGGATCGGGTTCGCTCTTGATCGGTCTTACATGCCACGCAGAGCGTGGCATGGGGGATCGCGCGCAGGCGCTGGGGATGGATGGGCTCACGGCACCTGACACAGATGCCGTACGTGCCCTGGCGGTAGCGGGCCAGCGCCTGCTCCACCTCTTCGAGCAGAGCCCGCAGACTGGACTCAACCGCCGAGTCGCGGTCGCGCTCAAGGGTGTGAATGGCCGCGTCAGCCAGTGCGTCGTCCTCGGCCGTCTCGCCGCCGGTGCGCGGCATGTCGTCTGCGGCGGCTGCCCGCTGGCCCAGCGCGTCCAGCTCCGCCAGCAGACGGCGCCGCTCGGCCTCCAGCAGGCGCCGGAACTCCACGCCGCCACGGCCCGCCGGGTGACCTGCGGCGTACCTGCGGCGGGTTGCCGACGGGCCGCTGACGGAGCGTCCATCACGGGGGCCGAA
The DNA here is from genome assembly GCA_031459535.1 of Candidatus Fervidifonticultor quintus. Taxonomy (GTDB): domain Bacteria; phylum Sysuimicrobiota; class Sysuimicrobiia; order Sysuimicrobiales; family Humicultoraceae; genus Fervidifonticultor_A; species Fervidifonticultor_A quintus. The sequence continues at coordinate 3,832 of JAVKIJ010000105.1, forward strand.
CCGGGTGGTCTTACCAGACTTGCGTGCAGCCGCGCTGCGGGGCCGGCTGGCGGCCGATCGGGGTCTGCGTTCGATCACGAACCTCACCCCCGGGAGAGGTCTCCGGCACCAAACCATGACCGGCTGGCCCGTTCATACCATGGACCCGGAAAACGTTTCCATCGGGCGGAGGATGTATCTCGTGGGATGCCGCCCTCTTCCCGCCGCTAGGCCAGGGCCTCCATCCCCTTGCGGAACATCTCCTTTCCTGTGGCGTAGAGATCGCCGCCGAACGCGTCGTTGACCACGATCGCGGGGAAGTCTTCCACCTCGAACCGGAACAGCGCCTCGGGGCCCAGGTCCTCATACGCGACGACCTCGGCCTTCCTGATCCGCCGGGCCAGCAGCGCCCCCGCGCCGCCGGTGGCCGCCAGGTAGACAGCCTTGTGCTGCTGGAGGGCGGCTCGCACCGCGCCCGACCTGAACCCTTTGCCGATCATGCCCTTCAGGCCTCTCGCCAGTAACGCGGGCGTATAGGGGTCCATGCGAATGCTGGTGGTGGGCCCGGCGGCGCCGATGACCTGGCCCGGTTTTGCCGGCGTGGGCCCCACGTAGTAGATGATCTGTCCCTGCAGCTCCACGGGGAGCGCCTCGCCCCGATCTATGGCCTCGACGAGCCGCTTGTGGGCCGCATCCCGGGCACCATAGATGACCCCGGTGATGGTCACGGGGTCACCGGCGTGCAGGCCTTCCACATCCGCATCCGTCAGGGGTGTCCTCAGCCGCTTCGGTTCCATGCTGTTCGCTCCTCCCTAGAGTTCGGCCCGCGCGACACGCGCGGCATGACACTGGAGGTTCACGGCGACGGGCAGGCTGACGATGTGGCACGGCGCCGTCTCGATGTGGACGTCCAGCGCCGTGACCGTCCCGCCATAGCCCATGGGTCCGATGCCCAGCGCGTTGATCTGAGCCAGCAGATCCTCCTCCAGGGCCGCGTAGTAGGGGTCTGGATGCCGCTCACCGACACGGCGCAGCAGCGCCTTCTTGGCCAGGAACCCGACCGTGTCGAACGTCCCACCGATCCCGACGCCGACGATGACCGGCGGGCAGGGATTGGGACCGGCACGCTCGACCGTCTCGACGACGAAGGCCCGGACGCCACGCTCACCGTCGGCCGGCGTCAGCATCGTGGCCCGGCTCATGTTCTCCGCGCCGCCGCCCTTGGGCAGCACCGCCAGGCGGAGGCGGTCGCCGGGGTGGACGTCGACGTGCACCACGGCCGGCGTATTGTCGCCCGTGTTGCGTCGTCGCAGCGGGTCGGCGACCATGGACTTCCGCAGGAACCCCTCCACGTAGCCCGCTCGGACCCCTGCGTCAATGGCGTCCCGTAGGTGGCCACCGGTGATCTGCACCTCTTCGCCCAGGTCGACGAAGACCACGGCCGAACCGGTATCCTGACACATCGGGATGCCTTCCCGGGCCGCGATCTCGTCGTTTTCGAGGATCTCGGCGAGCACCTGCCGGCCCAGCGGCGAGGACTCCCGCGCCGCGGCGGCGCGGACGGCGGACAGGACGTCTTGACCCAGCAGGAGGTTGGCCTCGATACACAGGCGTTTCGTGGCGGCGACGACGTCGTCGTAGGCGATGGCTCGCATACTCCTCCTCCCCTTTTCCACACGTCTGAGGCGCAATCGGGCACCCCAGACGCCCCTGATCCCCTCCTCCAGCGTACGAGAAACGGTCGAGTTGGCGATCAGGCCGACACCCGATGGCGCCAAGCCGCCTGGACCCGCTGCAACAAGAGTATGGTAACAGGAGCTTGGTAGCCGTGGCCGAGGTGGCCTCCAGCCCGAGTTCGGCGGAAGTCCGCGTGCCCGCACCCACCCGGAGGTTCCTGCAGTTCAATCCGGCGCTCGACGCATACCGCATGCTCGGTGTACGAGGGTTCCTGGCCGAGATCCCGCCGTGGCTGCTGCGCCGCCGCTATCTGTTCTACGGCATCAGGCCGGCGGACGCCCGGCCCCTTTCCCCGCCGCCGCTGCCATTCCGGCTCGACGTCCTCTCGGAGAAGGAGATCCCCGACCTGGTGGCCTTTCGACCCGATCGGTACACGCCGGACCGCCTGACGAATTGGATCGAACGAGGCCACCTCGGGCTCGTCGGCCGAAGCGGCGCTGAGATCGTGCATCTGCGCTGGGTCTTTGTCGCCGCGGCACCGTTACCGTACCTGTCAAGGCGGCTGCTGCTGGGTCCGGGCGAGGGCCTCCTGGACGAGGTCTACACGGTGCCAGCCTGGAGGAGGCGAGGCGTCGAGACCGCGGCGGCGCACGAGACGCAGCGACTGCTGCGTGCCCGCGGGTTCACGAGAGTCCTGTGCGTCATCGCGTCATGGAACCGGGCGCCGCTGCGGCTCGTGGAGCGGCAGGGGTACCAGAGGCTGGGAGAGGGCGGGTACTGGAACCTCCTGGGCTACCGGCGGTTCTTCTGGACGGGCAAGGTGGCAGACGATGGTCGAGGGCGGCTCGTAGTTGGCAGATAGGCCACGGAGGGGATGGGCTCGCTCGAACCTGTTCTCGACTGGTCGGGGCGGGCGGACTCGAACCGCCGACCTTCTGGGCCCAAAGAAGGCTCCGGCACAAACGGACAGAACGGCGCAAACGCAGGCAGGACGCTGAAACCGGCGTCCTGTCCGAATTCCAGCCGCCAGTCAGTTTCGGACTGGTCCGGGCTGGTTCGGGGTGAAACCGGGCTTTCTCGTACACGTTATGGCAAACTGAAGGCAAACGGCAAAGGTCCGACGCGCGGGGGATTGAAGGGAAGCGGAGCCATGCCGAGCCAGACCCAAGGGAAACTCGACGAGGCCCGGTACTTCCTGGATCGGATGAAGGAGACCCAGGCCACGCGGGTCCCCTTCGTCTACTACTTCAACGCTTCAACGCCTTCTTGTCGTCGGCCAGGGCCGTGACTCTGGTGATGCAAGATGAGTTCGCACGTGTACCCGAATTCATAGACTGGTACCGCGACAAACGCCAGCAGATGCAGTCCGACGCTCTTATGAGCGCGATGAAGACGATTCGCGATGCCAACCTGCACCGGGCGCCAGTCCGGCCGACGATGCAAGTCAGGGTACCTGTTGGCGACAATGCGGTAATCATCGACCACATGGAATTTGAAACTCCTCGCGCCGACGGCACGAAGCAAATTGCTGAACCGGCTGAGACTGTCCTCGCATCGCGAGGGGTCCAGATGCGGTGGATCATCGATGGCATCAACGACCGTGACATTATCGGGGCCTGCGCAGAGTATCTGGCGAAACTGGAGGCCATCGTCAAAGAGTATGAAGAGAGGTTCGTGCGATCCGTAGGCAGCGATGATCACGAGCGCGGACCCGATGGTTCGCCCAAGTAGTAGTGGGGGGACTAAACCGATGGAGAAACGGGAGAGTGTTGAACGCGGAATTGGTGTTGTGAGAACCTATCTAGAGGAACAGTTCCCGGACCTCGGCGTTGCGGTTTTGGACGTGAGTTCCACGGACTTCGACCGCGACATTCGGCGGTTCAGGGTCGGCAATGCACCGGGCCATCTGCTACGTGTATCTGAGGAGTTCCTGAACCTGGACCCTGCCGAGATCGAGCGTTGCCTGCGACAATGGCCGGTCGCACAGGCTTTACGTCGAGCAGGACACGCACAGGCCATCGTCATCACTACCGAGGGAATTAAGGCGGAGGCCATCTGAACCCAGGCAGGGCGGGTTTTCAGTGTTCCTGTTCACCGGCTGTTCTTTCTCTTCCTCAATTGTCTCCAGAATCGCTCCCAGCGCGTCATCTCTTTCACAAGGCTCGGTGGCGTGAAGTTCACGAACCAAGGCGGGCCTGGTCGATCTTCAGCGTTTAACGTTTGCCGGTACCTACGACCAGCAACGTCGCGGTATGTCACATCAAGTGGAAACACCCACCGTCCCGGAATCCCTCCAAGGTAGAATCGATGTCCATTGCCTACCTTTGTCCAAACCCCAGGCTGGTCTTGTTCGGTCCGGAATTGCCACCTCGCTTCCACCTTGGTTTCCCGTGTTCCCACGTAAGGGATCGCGTGTGGCCTGACCCAGAACTGCAGTCCCTCAAAGGTGTTGGTCTTCTCAGCAAACACGACACCGTACGCAGGTCCTTGCCCGACGTTCATGAACTCGATGGATGGATCGCCAGGGTTTACCTGCATGGCTAGCCAATTGGCACCGGCTAAGTTCGGTTGAACAAGAATCTGGGTCTGGACTTCGGAAGACCTTCGCAAGCGATACGTCTCCCACAAATACCAAGCGATGAGCGGGACAGCCAGTGCGCCGACGACCTGTGGCCTCCCTTGCCTTGAGGTGCCTGGACTCGCCTAGCAGGATGCTGAAAAACGCTCCATATCTTGTGGCTTCACAAAGTGCACGCCTCTGCGTATAGTCTGGTCAAAGCGCAGCCGCTAACGATCTCTTCGAAGGAGCAGACGACG
>JAVKIJ010000106.1:0-8186 GCA_031459535.1 Candidatus Fervidifonticultor quintus
CCTGGAGAAGGTGGGTCTTCCCCAACCCCACGCCGCCATAGATGAACAGGGGGTTGTAGGCGCGCGCCGGCGCGTCGGCCACGGCCTGGGCTGCGGCGTGCGCGAAACGGTTGCCAGCGCCCACCACGAATGTCTCGAACGTGTACTTGGGGGAGAGCTGCATCCCCTCGGCGGTGCGCGCCGGCGGCGCCGAGGGGACCCGGTGCACTTGGGAGGCAGGCGGCGCCTGCGTGTCGGCCACGGTCACTCGGACGTCCACCGGCCGCCCGAGGGCCGCGCGCAGCGCGCCGCGGATCATCCCGAGCAGCCGTTGCTCGACCCAGTCCTTGGCGAACCGGTTGGGTACCGCGAACACAAACGTATCACCATGGAGCCCCACCGGCCGCATCACCTTCAGGAAGGACTCCATGGTGGGCTTGTTGAGCTGGCCTTCGATCCGGCGCAGCGCGTCGGTCCACACCTCAGAGACAGAGACTTCGATCGACACGCAGGGCTCCTCTCTCGTCGCGTTTCTGAACGCCCGGCGGGATCCGCCGGGCTAGGGCTTGAAGACCTCGTCGAGGTAGGCGATGCCTTCCTCGGTCAGCGTCCGCTTTCCGCGCCCCTTGCCGGTGATGAGGTTGAGTGTCTGGAGCGCTTGCAGCTCGCGGTAGGCGGTACTGTGGCTCATGTCCAGCTCTCTCGCGATGGTCGTTGGGCCCGCGGCGCCGAGTTCGGCGATCAGCAGGAGAACCTTCTTCTGACGGGCCGAAATGTCCGGCCGGCGGCTGGGCGGCGGCTCAGGAGGCGTCGCAGCCGCTGGCTCGGGCTCGCGGCGAACGCGCAACGTGACCACGGTGCCACGGTCGAGATTGTCTTCGATGGTGAGGGTGCCGCCGAGGAAGTGCATCTGTTCGTTGGCCACGGGCAGGCCGCTGCCGACGCCGCGGATGTACCGTCGCATGGTTGCCGACGCCGTGGAGAATCCCGGCATCAGGGCGTGCTCCTTGTCGGCGATTCCGGGGCCCTGGTCGGCGATGCGGATCGTATTGCCGCCGTCGAGGACGGTGATGGTCGCGTTGTGGAAGTAGGCATGGATCAGGTTCTCGACGATCTCCCGAATAACGACAAACGGCACCCGGCCGCCGCGTTCGCGCGAAACCTGGTAGGTGCGGGCAGCCAGCTCGCCCACCAGCGTGTGGAAGTCGTCGCCGCGCAACGAGATCACCTGAGGAGCCGCCAGCGGAGAGTCGTAGATGGCTAGGCGGACCTCGGTGTCTTCGGCGCTGCTGGGAGGCTGCGGGGCAGATCTCCGCTCCTCCAGCAGGTGCGCGACCAGATCCCGTATCGACATTGTGGTCCCGGTGCAGACGAATCGTTGGCCGCCCCGGCGACGATTCCTACTGCTGACACGCGCGGAGGCCGCATTTCACGCCATCCCCCGGGCGATCAGGCGGGTCGCGAGAGTGTGGACAACTCGGGGCGAACACATGAGAATTCGCGCCGTTGCCGGCGGCCTCCTCCGTGATCCGCGACGGCGATGTCCCGCTTGACGCAAGGAATACGGCGATTATCCACAGGTGTGGAGAATCCTGTGGATCATCGGTGGGTTGTCGTGGGAAGCGACGCCCGCTGCGCCCCCCGAGGGCCGCCTGTGGGGCCCCGTCGGGCGTGGTACGTGACAGAAGATGTGCACAACCACTGGGGTTGTCAACAGATTGCCCACAGGGAGGCGGTTCTTGCTGTGGCGGGTGGAGTGTCCGTGCGTTGCTGAGCCCTGGGGTGTGTGCTATAGTATGCCCTGCGTCGGAGGGAGCCAACGGTGAAGCGAACCTACCAGCCCAAGAAGCGGCCGCGCCAGCGCGTGCACGGGTTTCGCGCCCGGATGGGCGTGCCGGGAGGCCGGCGCGCGCTGAAGCGCCGCCGGGCGAAGGGCAGGCACCGGTTGGCAGTCTAGGCGTGCCGCTGGAGGCCTCGCGGCTGGGACGGCTGACCCGAGAGGAAGAGTTTCGTCAGGTGTACCGGCGAGGCGTTCGGCGCTCCTCGGCGTTGCTGGTGATTCACGCCCTGCCAACTCGCACCGGCGTTGTGCGCATTGGTCTGGCGGTCAGGCGGCCGGTTGGTCCCGCGGTGGTGCGCAATCGTATCCGACGGCGGATTCGAGAGGCGGTCCGTGCCGAGCGGCACGTGATCCGCTGTGGGGTGGATCTCGTGGTGAGCCCGCGTGAGGCTGCGGCCCGGGCGCCGTTTTGCGCTCTGCGCCGGGAGATCCGCGGGGCGCTGGAGGCGTGCGGGATCGTCGCGGTGCGGGGAGAGACGGTCGGGTGGTCGCGCGAGGACTGTTGCTGCTGATCGAGGGGTACCGGCGCTTCATCTCCCCGCTGCTCCCGCGGGCGTGCCGTTTCTATCCATCCTGCTCCGCCTATGCGGCCGAGGCCATCGCGCGGCACGGCGCCGCGCGTGGGACCGTGCTGGCGCTGCGCCGCATCCTCCGTTGCCACCCCTTCCATCCTGGCGGCTATGATCCGGTTCCGTAGTAGAGGAGCGAACGCGTGACGGCGCTAGCGGACAGCATCGCGAATGTCCTCGCCGCTGGTCTCACAGCGTTGCACGCCCTCTGGGGCAGCTACCTCGCCGCCATCGTCCTGCTCACGATCGGTGTTAAACTGGTGCTCCACCCGCTGACGCGCAAGCAGCTCAAGTCCATGAAGGCCATGCAGGCGCTGGCGCCCCAGATGGAGGTCCTGCGCCGGAAGTACAAGGACGATCCGCGTCAGCTCAACGTGGAGATCATGAGCCTGTACCGGGCCAACAAGGTCAACCCGTTCGGCGGGTGTCTGCCAATGCTGTTGCAGCTCCCGATCCTGTGGGGCCTGTTCAGGCTGCTCAGCCGCCCGAACATCTTCGGTAACGAGGCGCTCTTCGGCGTGCCCCTGGAGGCGCACCCGACCTTCCAGGCCGTCGCCCAGCACCCGCTGATCGCCCTCGTGCCGCTACTCGTCGGGCTGACGACGTATCTCCAGCAGAACATGTCCATCACAGACCCCACGCAAGCAAAGATGTTCATTTTTATGCCAATAATGATCACATGGTTCTCGATCAATTTCCCGGTCGGCATGTCCATATATTGGATCGTGTCCACCGCGGCTTACATCGCTGAGTACTACCTTGTGGTCGGCGCTCCGAGGCGGGTCGGGGTAGCACCCCCTCGAGAGGCACGTGGTGCGCGGCGTGCCAGGCGCCGCGCGAGCGCCCCAGGGCACAAGGAGCCAGAGTGACGGCGTGACGGCCGCAGACGGCACGGGGCGCACCATCGATGAGGCCGTGGAGAACGCGCTGCGGCAGATCGGCGCGACCCGGGACGAGGTCGAGGTCGAGGTGCTCCAGGAGCCCAAGCCCGCGCTCCTGGGGTTCGGTGGACGCGAGGCCCGGGTTCGAGTCACGCGCCGTCCCACAGCAGTCGAGCGCGCCAAGGCATTCCTGGATACCACGATTGGCATGATGGGTTACAGAGCGGCGGCGGATGTGACAGATGCCGGGGACCGCATCACGGTGAGCCTCAAGGGTCGGGATGTGGGGCCCCTCATCGGCAGGCATGGGCGAACCCTCGACGCGCTCGAGATCCTGCTGGCCATCCATCTGCAGCGGGCCCTTGGGCGTCGCGTGCAGGTAACCGTGGACGCGGCCGGATACCGAGCCCGCCGCGAGCAGGCCCTCGTTGCGGTGGCCAGACGGGCTGCCGAACGGGCAGTGGCCGGGCAGACGGTCGTCGCGCTCGACCCCATGGAGCCGCGGGAGCGGCGGATCGTGCACCTAGCCCTCAAGGATGACTCCCGCGTGGAGACCACAAGCGAGGGCGAAGCAGAACACAGGCACGTAGTCGTGAGGCCGAAGTCTGCGGGAGAGAGCCGTGGCGCCGCCGCCGAAGAAGCGCCGCCTCCGGATGCTCGTGGCGAGGACGTGGACGGCCAGCGACCCGAAGAGTGAACCCCGAGATCGGAAGCCTCCAGGAGGGCGCCGCAGCGATGGGCCTGGAGGTGACAGCCACCGCCGCTGAGCGGTTCGATCGTTACCTCAATGAGCTCGTGCGGTGGAGGGCCAGGCTCAACCTGACCGCCGTCCGGACCGCGCGGGAAATTGTCAGGCGCCACTTCCTCGACTCGATCCTGGCGGCTGCCGCCGTCCCGATGCGCATCGGCGCCAGCACTGTTGATGTGGGGTCCGGTGCCGGATTCCCAGGGATACCGGTGAAGATCGTCCGCCCTGACCTCGAGGTTGTGCTGGTGGAATCGTCCCGGCGGCGCGTCGCATTTCTTGAGCACCTCGCGCAGGTGTTGGACATGCCGGGCCTGCGCGTGGTCTGGGGGCGCGCAGAAGAGCTCGCCCACAGGCAGGCATACCGGGAGGCGTTCGACTATGCCGTCGAGCGGGCCACCTCGCGGCCAGCAGTGTCGGTGGAGCTCTGTCTGCCGTTCGTGAGGGTGGGCGGGGCTGCCGTCCTGCTCAAGGCCAGCTGCGCCGCCGAAGATATCCGGCAGCGCTATGAGCTCGTACGGGCCCTCGGCGGCGACGTGGATACGGCGGCGTTGGAGGAGTCGATGGGTCTTCCAGGTGGCGATCGCCGGCGCATCGCCATCGTGCTCAAGAAGGTGGGGCAGACACCGGAGCGGTTCCCCAGGAGGGCACATCGGATCGGCCGCGAGCCATAATGAGTGGCAGTACAGAGGAAACCGCATGAGGCGTCGCCGAATGACCAGCACGTGTCCGCGTCCAGGATCATCGCCATCGTCAATCAAAAGGGCGGGGTCGGCAAGTCCACGACCGCGGTGAACCTCAGTGCGTGCATGGCCGCAGCGGGCTCGCGAACGCTCCTGATCGACCTCGACCCTCAGGCCAACGCGACCAGCGGTCTTGGCATCGAACGAGACAGGCGGACCGGAACGGTGTACGACATTCTCCTGGATGGCGCGGACGTGGCGTCCGTCCTGGCCTCGTCGTCCGTGCCAGGCCTGGACGTCGTCCCGAGCACGATTCATCTCGCGGGCGCCGAGGTGGAGCTTGCCGGACTGGACGGCGCGGAGACGCGCCTCCGCGAGGCGCTTCGCGGCGTGGAATACGCGATCGTGATCCTCGACTGCCCACCTTCGCTGGGGCTCCTGACCGTGAATGCGCTAGCCGCTGCCACGGAGGTGCTGATCCCGCTGCAGTGCGAGTACTTCGCCCTGGAGGGGCTCAAGCAGCTGCTGCACTCGATCGAACTGGTCCGGAGGCATCTGAACCCAGGGCTGGAGATCAACGGCGTGGTACTGACGATGTACGATTCACGAACAAACCTATCCGAGCAGGTCGCTGCAGAGGTCAGACGGTTCTTTGGGAACCGGGTGTACCACACGGTCATCCCGAGGAGCGTGCGCCTGGCCGAGGCACCGAGCTTCGGCAGGCCCATCACGATGTACGACCCCAACTCTAGGGGCGCGCAGGCCTACCAGGCCCTCGCCCAGGAGGTTATCTTGCGTGGCCGACAGCCCTCCCCTGCCCCCTGAATCCCTGCCATGGAGGTCGTCTGGCTCGGGCGCCGCGCGTCGCGCGCTCGGTCGCGGCCTCGGGGCCCTCATCCCAGGGGTGGACGCCACTGCCGAGGCCGGGGTGGTCGAAGTCCCCGTTGACCGAATCCGTCCCAACGCCCTCCAGCCTCGAACCGGATTCGGAGAGGAGCCGCTCTCCGAGCTTCAGGCGTCAATCCGGCAGCACGGGGTCCTTCAACCGATACTGCTGCGGCCGACCCCAGGGCAACCGGGATCGTACGAGATCATCGCCGGTGAGCGGCGATGGCGGGCGGCATCTGCTGCTGGGATGAAGACGATTCCGGCGATCATCCGACATCTGGACAATCGGGGAGCCCTGGAGGCCGCCCTCGTCGAGAACCTCCAGCGCGAGGACCTGAATCCCGTAGAGCGCGGAAGGGCTTACCGCCGGCTCATGGACGACTTCGGGTTGACGCAGGAGGAGATTGCCAGGCGGGTCGGGAGGAGCCAGTCCTCTGTTGCCAATACCGTCAGACTGCTTGCTCTCCCGCCCGAAATCCAGGCATCAATTGAGTCGGGAAGGATCTCCGAGGGCCACGCCCGCGCTCTCGCCACGGTGCGCGATCAAGACAAGATGATCAGCCTGTGGAGGAAGGTGGAGGCGAAGGGCTGGTCTGTGAGGGCCACGGAGGCTGCGGCCAGGAGAGCGTCTATTTCACGTGAAATGGCGAGGAAGCGACAGCCAACAAGAGAGATCAATATTATCGAACAAAATCTTGCCTCTTCCTTAGGTGCGCCGGTTCGCGTGCTCGTCAGAAGGCGTGGTGCCGGCGAGATTCGCATCGGTTTCTTCTCTTCCGATGACCTCGACCGGTTGGTCGGGGCCTTGATGGAGGTCAGGCCGCGATGAGCGTATGGGTGCCTTCTCGGGAGGAGGCCTGGGCGCTCCTGTGCGAATGGACCTCAAGCCCCAACCTCCGCAACCACATGCTCGCCGTCGAGGCGGCGATGCGAGCCTACGCCCGCCGGTTTGGCGAGGGGGAGGACCTCTGGGGAGTTGTGGGACTGCTCCACGATCTGGACTATGAGCGCCACCCGTCCGCGGAGGCCGGCCATCCATTCCGTGGGGTCGAGCACCTGCGCGCGATCGGCTATCCTGAGGTGGTCTGCCGCGCCATCCTCTCCCACGCCGATTACGCGGGCGTGCCGCGCCAGAGCCCGATGGAGCACGCGCTCCACGCGTGCGACGAGCTCACGGGGTTCATCGTCGCGGTGGCTCTGGTGCGGCCCGGCAAGAGTCTCCATGCCGTCGACGTGACTGCCGTCCGCAAGAAGATGAAGGACAAGGCGTTCGCGCGCCCCGTGAACCGCGACGAGCTGATCCAGGCCGCGGACGCCCTGGGGGTACCCTTCGACGAGCACGTCGCGGTGGTTCTGGGAGCCATGCAGGGCATCGCGGCAGACCTGGGGCTGGCCGGTTCGTCGGTCCCCGGGTAGGACCGCGGCACGGCCAGAGGAGGCGCCATGGAGGGGACGTTCGTCAATGTGGCCTCGGTGCTCCTGGGCGGGACGGCGGGGCTCGCGCTGCGCCGGCGATTTCCCGAGCGCATGCGCGAGACCGTGATGATGGGCATTGGGCTTGCCACCCTGCTCATCGGCGTGCAGATGTCGCTCCAGACCAAGAACGTGCTCGGCATCATCGTCAGCCTGGCCATCGGTGCCGTGGCGGGCGAGAGCCTGCACATCGAGGAGGGCCTCGAGGCGCTTGGCCGGTGGGCCGAGCAGCGCGTGGGCGGCGCCAATGCCGCGGGCAGTGTGGCCACGGCTTTCGTGACCAGTAGCCTGCTCTTCTGCGTCGGGCCCATGACGATCCTGGGCTCGATTCAGGATGGGCTGGGCCAACCGCCGGTGCTGCTCTACACTAAGTCGCTCCTCGACGGCATCTCGGCCATGGCCATTGGCGCGGCACTGGGCGCCGGCGTGCTGCTGTCCGCGGGCACCGTGCTGGCCTATCAGGGGGCCATCACCCTGGCTGCGGGTGCCGTTCAGACGTTCCTCTCTGAGGACATGACGCGGGAGCTGAGCGCCACCGGCGGCATTCTCATCGTGGGCCTCGGACTGGGGATTTTGCACATCCGGCGCATCCGTGTCGGCAGCCTGCTGCCCGCGCTGGTGGTGTCGGTGCTGCTCACGGCAGCGATGCCGTGGCTGCGCGCCGCGGCTCGCGGGGTGGGGTTGTGACCGGAGCGGGCCAGGGTGTGGTCGCAAGAGGCGGGACGTACCGGCCAAGAGGAGAAGTGTCGCGATGCCCACTGGCAACGAGTCCCTGATCCAGATCCTCATCGCGGCCAATGTCGCACTGGCCGTGATAGTGCTGGTCCTGGGGGTGCGGATCCGCGCGCAGGCACGGCGCCTGGCAGCGGTAAGCGGTGATCCCAGGGTGCTGGACCGGCTGGCCGCCGTGGAGCGCGAGGTCGGTACCGTTACCGACCGCCTGGAGATCCTGGGTCACCGCCTCGATCGGTTGCAGGACCAGGCTGCTCGGTGCGTGCAACACGTGGGCCTGGTGCGCTACGATGCGCTGAGGTCGCTCGGTGGACACCTGAGCTTCAGCCTTGCGCTGCTCGACGGCAGGCGGGACGGCGTCGTGCTCAGCGTCCTCAACGATCGGGACGGCGCGCG
>JAVKIJ010000107.1:0-8020 GCA_031459535.1 Candidatus Fervidifonticultor quintus
CGTACCTGCGGTTCTACAATCGGGAGCGGCCCCATCTGGGCTATCGCCTCAAGGGGCGAACCCCGGCCATGGCATTCAGGACTCGATTGGAGTCTCAAAGTGCAAACACCTAGTCCGAACTTGACAGACTAGGGCACTACCTATCCCCGCCGGCGGCGTCCCGGAACGTCTCCGCGAATTGTACGAAGCGGTAGGCGTCGGCGAAATTGCTGGCCACGCCAAACGAGATGCGCACCGCTCCCGTGCTCCGGCCGTCGATGCATCGGCGGAGGTCGTCGGTGGTCATGCGGCTGCCCGTGCGGTTGAAGCACCCGATCAGGTCAGAGCGCGACAGCTCCAGCGCGGTCTCGCCGGCACCCGGGTTGCAGAAACATCCCGTGCGCAGCGAGATGTTGGCGCGACCGGCCGCAGCCTCGACGGTGCGGTGGTCGATGAAGCGCCCGTTTGGATCGTAGAAGTTCATGGCGATCGTGGCTCCCCGCCCGGCGGTTTCGGTAGGTCCATACACCCGGACCAGGGGGACGCCGGTGCCATGTTCTATGGCCAGCAGGCGTGCGATGGTCCACCCGGTCAGACTCTGGACCCGGTCATGGATCGTCTCGATGCCGATCGCCATTAGATGACGGAGGCCGATCTCCACGGCGGGAATGGCCAGGTAGTTCGGGGTTCCATCTTCGAAGGCCGCTTCCCCGGGCGCCAGGAAGTACCGGTCGCCGCGGACTGAGGCGACCGTGATCGTTCCTCCCGCAAACCAGGGACGCTTCAGCCGCGCCAGGGCGTCTCTCCGGGCGAGGAGGCAGCCGACCCCGGTGGGGTAGCCAAACATCTTGTAGAACGAGATGGCCACGAAGTCGGGTTTCCAGCGGGCGAGGTCCAGCCGGTTCGTGGGCACGAACGCGGCGGCGTCCAGCAGGACATCCCAGCCGAACCGGTGTGCGCGGTCGATCCATTCCAGCGGATGTTGAACCCCTGAGAAGTTGGACTGCGCGGGATAGGCGAACAGACCAGGACCTTCGCGGGGCGGCGACGCCAGTTGCGCGTCGAGAAATGCCTCACTGGCGCCCAGCTCGGGCAAAGTCAGCGGCACGTACGTGATCTCGGCGCCGCGGGCTCGGGCGTACTCGCGGATGCCGTTGACGGAGTTGTGGTTGTCGAAGGTCAGCAGGTAGCGGCTGCCCGCGGAGAAAGGATACGCCTCACCGACCAGCTTGAGGGCTCCAGTGGCGTTGGGAGTGAAGACGACCGCGTACTCGCCACTGGATGCGTTGAAGAACTCCAGGACCGCCGTCCGGGTCTGCTCGATCAGGCGTGTGGCAGCGTCGGAACTCGGGCTCGAGGAGTGCGGGTTGCCGAAGACGCCGCGGCCGAGGAGGGCCAGGTGCGCCCGCAACTGAAAGTCACCGTACAGGCTGGCACCGGTGTAGTCCAGGTATGTGTGGCCTGACTCGTCGAGGCGGCGATACTCGGTCGCCCGGAGCGTGTCGAGGCTCTGGGTCCTGGCATACGCCGGGTAGCGGGCCAGGAACCCGGCAAACGCCTCCTCCAGCGGCGGGAGACTGGTGGCCATCGTGCGCGCAACTCTCTGGTCCACTGGCTCCATGGCGCTCAACGGATGTTGGCCGACAGCGATCCCTGCATGACACCCTCGAGGACCATGTGACGGGCGTTCTCGATCTGCGCGGCCGCGACGTGCGACGCGCGCTCCGGGTCGTGGGCGCGGATGGCTTCGACCAGGTCCCTGTGTTCCTGCACCAGGGCTTCAGCGCGGTCCCGCACGTCGAGGCCTAGATGAAACAGCCGCTCCAGCTCTTCCAACAGGGCCTCGACCAGGGCGGCAAGCCGCTCGTTGCGGGCCAGCCGTGCGATTGCACCATGGAAGACTCTGTTCTGGGCCAGGAATCTGCGGTAGCTCTCCTGGTCGCCGGGGAGGTAGGGATCGCCGACGAGCGATTCCAGATGGGCGATGTCTTGGGGCGTGGCTGTGCGGGCCGCGCGCACGGCGGCCTCGCGTTCGAGGATCAGGCGCAGGTCGAAGAGCTCGTGGATCTGGCGGACGGTGATCTCGGATACGACATACCCACGGCGGGGGACAGCGCTCACGAGCCCTTCGCGCTCCAGGAGTTTCAATGCTTCGCGCGCTGGCGCGCGGCTGACCCCATACCGGCGCGCGATGTCGAGCTCGACCAGCGTGTGCCCAGGTTTCCACCGGCCCTCCAGGACTAGGCGGCGCAGCTCTTCGTGCACAAACCGCGCGATGGTTCCTTCGGCGCCGGGGGATCGCGCCAGAGTCGAGCGTCGCCTAGACGTCGCCATCATGACCATACACTTGACATATTCAAAGATATACTTGTAACATATACTATAAAGAGATCGTACACTCACGTCAAGCTCTTGTATCGCCTCGGCAGTGGGCCGGCGGGGCCAAGAGGCGCATTTTCTTGGTTCGCACCGGGTGAAGGAGGGGAAGCACGATGGAGTGTCGTGTTTCTTCGCCAGAGAGCCTCATACGGCTGATCGGCACGCCTCGCGAGCAGGGACGCCAGCACGGCAGCCGGGCCCGTGACGCCATCTATGAGAATCTCGCGATCGCCCAACGCGCGCTCGCGCGGAACTCTGATCGGAGCTCGGCGGTGGAAGCCGAGCGGCTGCTCGTGGCCAACGAGGCCTACGCCGCGCGATGCGCGCCGGAGATCCTCGAGGAGATTGGCGGCATTGCCGAGGGCGCCGGCGTGGACTACCGCGACGTGCTCCGGCTCAACCTGCCCGTCTTCCTGGTCTGGAGCTTCATGCCGCTGGACTGCTCCCAGATCCTGGTGCGGCCACCGGCTGTCGCCGACGGGCGCACCTATCTGGCCAAGACGCGGGATGTGGGCTTCGCACGGCTCCGGCACGTGGTGCTCCAGCGATGCCACAGCGAAGGCCACGAGACCGCAGAGGTGTCCGTGGCGGGCAGCATCACCTGGCCGGGCAGCGGGTTGACCAGCCGGGGCCTGGCGTTCTCGACCAGCGGCGTGTGGTCGCGCCGGATGACTTTTGCTCCTGAGGCCGCGCGCACGGCGTGGCTGCTGACCAACACGGGCCTGTTGCTGCGGGACAGCGCCGACGCCGCGGACTTCGCAGACCGGCTGCGCGTGCAGCCCCGGTGGACGAGCATGAACCTGCTGGTGGCCGATGATCGCTCGGCCGTCGCCCTCGAGGCGATGCCGGACCGGGTGGTCGCCGCGCGACCGGCGGACGGCGTGCTCATCCGTACCAACCATTTCCTCGACCCTGAACTGGCGCAACTGGGGCCCCGGCGGGACGAGAATCCGTCATCGTACTACCGGTTCTCGGTCGCCAGCCGCAGCGTCCAGGCCAGTCACGGGAGGTGGACGCACGACGCCCTGGCGGACCTGCTCACCAGCCACGACGGGTTCCCAGACCTCTCCCTCTGCCGGCACCGGGTTGATGGCAAGGGCTCGTGGACCCTCTACGCGTCCATTGCCAACGTGACCAACCGGAGATTTACCGTCCTGCTGGGCAATCCGTGTCAGGCCCTCCCGGCGATGGCCGGTGTGAGGGATCAGATAGAATGAGGGTTGGTCGCAAGGAGGCATGCAGATGAGAGTCCGACGACTGGCATGGTTCCACACCCTGGTGGCAGCCGTGTGTGGGGCGCTCCTGGCCGCAGTGTTCGCCCCAACCGGGAAGGCGCAACCCCAGCCGGGGCAGACGTTGCGGATCGCGCTCGGCTCCGACATCAATACGTTGGACCCCCACATGACCGCCAGCGTGGGGACCGACCTCAGCGTGATCAGTCACATCTACACGAGCCTGGTGATTCGCGCGCCCGACCTGAGCCTCAAGCCTGCGGCGGCCACGTCGTGGCGTATCGTCTCGGATACGGTATGGCGGTTCTCGCTCCGTGACGGCATGGCGTTCGCCAATGGGGAGAAGCTCGATGCCCGCGCGGTCAAGTGGAACATTGACCGCGTGTTGAATCCGCAGACCAAGGCACGCATCCGGCCTTGGTTCGACCTGGTGGAACAGGTCCGGGTGGTCGACGATCGCACGGTGGACATCGTCACCAAAGCGCCCTACCCGGCTCTGGCCGACCAGTTGTCCATGTTCTTCCTCCTGCCGCCTGAGTGGGCGTCGAAGAACAACCCCGCCGCCGGGGCCATGGGGAGCGGGCCGTACCGGCTGCGTGAATGGATTCGTGACGATCGCGTGGTGCTCGAGGCGGACCCCAACTACTGGGGACCCAAGCCAGCCTTCCAGACCGTCATCTTCCGGGCAATTCCAGAAGCCTCGAGCCGCGTGGCTGCCCTACTGGCTGGCGATGTGGACATCGTCTCCGCCGGGGTGGCGCCCTCAGACTTCAGCCGCATCGCGGCCAACCCTGCGACGACCGTCGGGGCCACGCCGAGCATCCGGACGGCGATGGTCAAGTTCAACACGCTCAAGAAGCCCATGGACGATGTCCGGGTGCGACAGGCGTTGAACTATGCGGTCGACAAGGATGCCTTGACGCGCAATCTCCTGGGCAATCTCACCGCCAAGAGCAACTGTCAGGTGCTGACACCGGCCTACTTTGGGTACAATCCTGACCTCAAACCCTACCCCTACGACCCGGCTAAGGCGCGGGAGTTGCTCCAGGCCGCCGGCCTCGGTGGCGGGTTCGAAGTGGAGTTCGACATGCCCTCGGGTGTGTATCTGCTGGGCGATGTCATCTCGCAGGCCATTGCCGGGCAACTGGAACGCATCGGCGTGCGCGCCCGCGTGACGGAGATGCCCTTCTCGGTGTACATGAACAAGTATCTTCGCGAAGCGAACATGGCGCCGATGATGTACCTCACACTGGCCTGGCCCACTGTGGACGCCGACGGGCTGCTCTCGCTGTTCGAGGAAGGCAATCAGTATGCCTACTGGAATGATGCGCCGTTCAAGAGCTTGCTGGTCGCCGCTCGCTCGACCCACGACAAGGTCCGCCGGTCCAGCCTCTACCGGCAGGCGACCGAGCGGATGTGTCAGCAGGCCCCGGTGATCTTCCTGTTCCCGCAGCCGGCCACCTATGGTGTGCGGCGCACGCTGGACTGGAAGGCCCGGCCGGACGACTGGATGCGTGCCATGGACGTGCGGATCAAGCAGTAGCCGGGCCGCCCCGAGCCCCATGCAGCGGTACCTGGTGGTCCGAGCCCGCGACGCCCTCATTGCCGTGTGGGGCGTCTTGACCATTGTGTTCTTCGTGCTGCGCCTCTCCGGCGACCCGGTCTTGCTGCTCCTGCCGGTCGGTGCCACCGCAGCGCAGGTCGAGGAGTTCCGTCACGAGCTGGGGTTCGATCGCTCGCTGCCCGTCCAATACGTGGAGTTCCTCAAGCGGGTCGCGCGCGGCGACTTCGCCATGTCCCTGCGGTCAGGTCAGCCGGCCCTGGGGCTGGTGTTGGAGCGCCTCCCGGCCACGGCACGCCTCGCGTTCAGCGCCCTGCTCTTTGCGGTCCTGCTGGGCGGCACAGCCGGGTTGTTGGCGGCTGCGTATCAGGGCACGATGGTCGAGCTGGTGGCGATGACCGTGGCCCTGCTGGGGCAGGCGATGCCGGTCTTCTGGCTGGGCGTGCTGCTCATCCTGGTGTTCGGGGTCCAGCTGCACTGGCTGCCGACGGGCGGCAGCGAGACTCCGTGGCACATGGTGCTCCCGGTGGCGGCGCTGGCCGCCTACTCCAGCGCCGCCATCGCGCGTCTGTTGCGATCGAGCCTGCTGGAGGTGCTGGGACAGGACTACATTCGGACGGCCCGGGGGAAGGGGCTGGCAGCCTGGGTCGTCCTCATCAAGCACGCCGTGCGGAACGCGCTCCTGCCCGTCGTGACCATTCTCGGGCTTCAGGCGGGCACGCTGCTCGGGGGTTCGGTGATCACGGAGACGATCTTCGCCTGGCCGGGCGTGGGCCGGCTGGCCATTCAGGCCATTCAGAACCGCGACTTTCCCGTGGTCCAGGCCGCTGTCACGGTGGTGGCGATCACATTCGTGATCATCAACCTGCTCGTTGATGTGCTGTACGCGTACATCGACCCTCGGGTACGCTTCGGATAGCCTGCAGATCCGTGGTGGCCCCAGTCCCCGTGATGGTTGAACCCCCGCGCCCCGCGCCACGACGGCGCCGGCGGCGCTGGCTAACCGCGGGCAGCGGCGTGGGGTGGGCGCTCCTGGGCACGATCGTGCTGGTGGCCGTGCTCGCTCCAATCCTCGCGCCCCATGATCCCTACGCCCAGCATCTGGAGCTCCGGGCTGGGGCGCCCACCCTGTCGTGGTCGGGGGTCGGGACGTATCCGTTGGGCAATGATCAACTCGGCCGCGATATCCTGAGCCGGCTGATCTATGGGAGCCGCATTTCGCTGCTGGTCGGCGCGGTGGCCGTGGTGTTGGGCGGCGCGGCCGGCGTGGCCATGGGGGTCACGGCCGGGTATTTCGGGGGCTGGCCCGACCGGTTGATCATGCGGGCAGCGGACATCCAGCTGGCCTTTCCCTTCATTCTCCTGGCGATGGCCATCATCGCCGTGGCCGGTCCTGGACTGGTCAAGCTGATCGCGGTGCTGGCGCTCAGCGGCTGGGTCACCTATGCCAGGGTCGTGCGGTCGGAGGTGCTCTCGGTGCGCGAGCGCGAGTTCGTGCAGGCCGCGCGCGCCATCGGCGTGCACGATGGGCGGATCGTGCTCCGGCACATCCTGCCCAACGTGGCCGCGCCGGTCATCGTGGTGGCGACGCTGGAGCTGGCGCGGGTGGTGATCCTCGAGGCCGCGTTGAGTTTTCTCGGACTCGGCGTCCAGCCGCCGGCGCCGAGCTGGGGGCGGATGCTGGCCGATGGTCGCGATTTCCTGGCCACGGCCTGGTGGATCTCCACGTTTCCAGGGTTAGCGATCATGGCGCTGGTCTTGGGCGTCAACCTGGTGGGGGATTGGTTGCGTGACATGCTTGATCCGCGGATTCGGTACGGGACCTAGGGTCCCGGTCCAGGGGTGAGCGCCACGATGTCTCCTGTGGAAGTCGGTGGTCGTCTCGGTGGCCTTCGGGAAGGCATGCGGGCCCGGGGCATGGACGCCGTGATCTGCCTGAAGCCCCAGAACACCTTCTATCTCAGCGGTTTCAACCCCATCATCTACAGCCACCCGGTCGTCGTGGTCTTGCCCGTGGAGGGCGAGCCGGTGCTGCTGGTGCACGCGCTTCGCGACGACCATGCCCGCGCCTCCTCCCGAATCCGTGACATCCGGCTCTTTGGCGCGTGGTCCACCAAACGCACCATGGGGCCGGACTGGCTCCAAGCGCTGGAGACGATTCTCGCCGAGCGCGCGTTGCTGTCCGGACGCCTTGGCATCGAATTCGACTTCCTGCCTGTGGGAGTCGCGGAGGCGCTCCAACGGCGGCTGACCGGAGCGCGGTTTGAGGACGCCTCCGGCCTGCTCATGCACGCCCGGTTCGTCAAGGATGGCGCGGAGATCGAGCGTATTCGACGGGCGGCGTTTCTGGCCGACCGGGGCATGGAGGCCGCCCTGGCAGCCGTGGCGGCCCGCCGGAGCGAACGGGAGGTCAGCGTCGCCGCCATGGCGGCCATGAACCAGGCGTGGGTGGCGCGGTTTCCCGACGCGGAGGTGGCCGACTTCGGCAGTCCCGAGGGCGGTGTGATGAACGGCCTGTGGTGCTACTGCCTGATCGGTGAGCGGATCCTCCTCAACTGCGATGCACCGACCCTCCGCACGCCCCAGGACGGGGATTTGGCCCTCATCGTGATCTGGACAGTAGTGGACGGGATGCATGCGGAGAACGAGCGGACGGTGGCGGTGGGCGAACTCGGGCCCGAGCAGCGCCGGATGTACGAGGCGATGCTCCGCATCAGAGCAGAGGCGGCCTCTGCCCTCAGGCCAGGCGCCACCTGCGCGCAGCTCGACGGCGCGGCAGGGGAGATCTCCGAACGCCTCGGGTACGGGGCCTACCTGCCTGGCCGCATCGGGCACGGACTGGGCTTGGGCCCGCATGAGCATCCCTCGC
>JAVKIJ010000108.1:0-7950 GCA_031459535.1 Candidatus Fervidifonticultor quintus
ACGGTAGTTGATGGTCTCCGGCTTCTTAACCTCGCCGTGGGACCAGCTCCGGATCACCTCGGGCGACGCCAGGCCGATCTTGACCGCATCGAAGTTGTTGACGTCCTGCATGGCCTAGTAGTCCTCCACCAATGCCTCTTCGCCTTCCAGGTTGATGCCCAGGGCCCTGGCGGTCTCGGCGATGTCTTCCTCGATCTCTCGGAGCTGGATCTCCCGCTTGTCTTCGCTGAGCACCTTGACGTCCAGACAGAGCGCCTGGAGTTCTTTCAGCAGCACCTTGAAAGACTCCGGCACGCCGGGCTCCTGGATGGTCTCGCCCTTGACGATGGCCTCGTAGGTCTTCACGCGGCCCACAACGTCATCGGACTTGACGGTGAGCAGCTCCTGCAGCGTGGACGCGGCGCCATACGCCTCCAGCGCCCAGACCTCCATCTCGCCGAAACGCTGGCCGCCGAACTGCGCCTTGCCGCCCAGCGGCTGCTGGGTGATCAGGCTGTAGGGGCCCGTGCTGCGAGCGTGGATCTTGTCTTCAACCAGATGCAGCAGCTTCATCATGTAGATCGACCCCACGGTGACCGGCTGGTCGAAGGGCTCGCCGGTGCGGCCGTCCCGGAGCACGACCTTCCCGGACCGGGGCAGGCCCGCCATCTCCAGGAGGCGCTCGATCTCCTGCTCCTTGGGGCCGTCGAACACCGGCGTCTCAGCCCAGAAACCGAGCTTCTCCGCCGCCCAGCCCAGGTGCGTCTCGAGCACCTGCCCCACGTTCATGCGGGACGGCACACCCAGGGGGTTGAGCACAATGTCCACGGGGGTGCCGTCCTCGAGATAGGGCATGTCCTCCTCGGGGAGGATGACCGAGATGACGCCCTTGTTGCCGTGCCGGCCTGCCATCTTGTCGCCGACGGCGATCTTGCGCTTCTGGGCCACGTAGACCCGGACCAGGCTGTTCACGCCGGGCGGGAGCTCATCGCCCTCCTCGCGCTCACCGCGCTCACGGGTGAACATCTTCACGGCCACCACCTTGCCCCGCTCGCCGTGCGGCACCTTCAAGGAGGTGTCCCTGACCTCCCGGGCCTTCTCGCCGAAAATAGCCCGGAGCAGCCGCTCTTCGGCGGTCAGTTCCGTCTCGCCCTTGGGCGTCACCTTGCCGACCAGGATATCGCCAGCGCGTACCTCGGCGCCGATACGGACGATACCCCGCTCGTCCAGATCCCGCAGGGCCTCCTCGCCGATGTTGGGGATATCGCGGGTGATGTCCTCGGGCCCAAGCTTGGTGTCCCGCGCTTCGACCTCGTACTCCTCGATATGGACGGAGGTGAACAGATCCTCGCGCACGAGGCGCTCGCTGACCACGATGGCGTCCTCGTAGTTGTACCCCTCCCATGGCATGAACGCCACCAGCACGTTGCGCCCCAGAGCCAATTCACCCCGATCGGTGCTGGGCCCGTCGGCCAGCACATCCCCCTCCTTGACCTCGTCCCCCGTGCGCACGATCGGCACCTGATTGATGCACGTCCCCTGGTTGCTCCGCTGGTACTTGATCAGCCGATACTCGTCCCGGTCCCGGCCCGCCTTGACCACGATGCGGTCGCCCGAGACCTCTTCGACCACGCCGGCCCGGCGCGCGACCACCACCGCGCCCGAGTCCACCGCCGCCCGGTACTCCACGCCCGTCCCAACCCGCGGTGCCTCGCTCTGCAGCAGGGGCACCGCCTGACGCTGCATGTTGGAGCCCATCAGCGCCCGGTTGGCATCGTCGTGCTCCAGGAACGGAATTAGGGCGGTGGCCACCGACACGATCTGCTTGGGGGAGACATCCAGGTAGTCGACCTCCTCGGGCTTCACCATCTTGTTGGCGTGCCCGTGTCGTGCGACGACCCGTGGGCCGATCAACCGGCCCTCCTCGTCCACGGCGGCGTTGGCCTGGGCGATGACGTGCTGGTCTTCCACATCGGCGGTCAGGAAGCGGATGCGGCGAGTCACCACGCCGTCTTTGACTTCCCGGTAGGGCGTCTCGATGAAACCTAGATCGTTGACGCGGGCGAAGGTGGCCAGGGAGCTGATGAGACCGATATTGGGACCCTCGGGCGTCTCGATGGGACACATCCGACCGTAGTGCGACGTGTGAACGTCTCGCACTTCAAAACCGGCCCGTTCCCGGGAGAGCCCGCCCGGCCCCAGGGCCGACAGCCGGCGCTTGTGGGTCAGTTCGGCCAGCGGGTTGGTCTGATCCATGAACTGCGAGAGCTGGCTGGAGCCGAAGAACTCCTTGATCGCCGCCACCACTGGCCGGATGTTGATGAGGAGCTGCGCGGTCACTTGACCCGGATCCTGGATCGTCATCCGCTCGCGAATCACGCGCTCCATGCGCAGCATGCCGATCCGGAACTGATTCTGCAGCAGCTCGCCCACCGATCGGACGCGACGGTTGCCCAGGTGGTCGATGTCGTCCACCGTGGCCTCGGGGTCGCCCCCGGCCAGCCGCATCAGGTAGCGGACAATCTCAACAATGTCCTCCCGGGTCAGGATCCGCGTGTCGGGATCGACCCGAAGCCCGAGCTTCTTGTTCAGCTTATACCGGCCGACGCGACCCAGATCGTAGCGCCGCGGCTCGAAGAACAGGGTCTGCAGCAGGGTGCGGGCGCTGTCCACCGTGGGTGGGTCGCCCGGCCGCAGGCGACGGTAGATCTCGATCAGGGCCTCGTCACGGTTGGTGGTGTTGTCCTTCTCCAGGGTGGCCCGCAGGAATCGGTTCTCGCCGTAGAGCTTGAGCAACTTCTCATCGGTCTCATACCCGACCGCGCGCAGCAGGGCTGTTGCGGGCAGCTTGCGGGTTCGGTCAATGCGCACGAAGACGACGCCGCTGGCGTCCACCTCCAGCTCGAGCCAAGCGCCGCGGTGCGGGATGACCACGGCGGTGGGCAACGGTCGGCCGGAGGTGTCAGGCACAAAGCTGTAGTAGGCGCCGGGCGACCGCACCAGCTGGCTGACCACGACCCGTTCGGCCCCGTTGATAATGAACGTGCCCCGGGTGGTCATCAGCGGGAAATCGCCCATGAAGACTTCCTGCTCTTTGATTTCGCCAGTCTCCTTGATGACCAGGCGCACCTTCACCTTGAGGGCCGCGCTGTAGTTGTAGTCGCGGTCGCGGCACTCTTCCTCGGTATACTTCAGCCGTTCGAGCCGGTAACCGCCGAAGTCGAGGACCTCGGCCCCGTCGAAGACGCTGCCCGGTGGCGCAGCCTTGCGGCGGCCGCTGTCCACGGCGAAGTGCAGCTCGAGGTTGCCGGTGAAGTCTCCGATAGGCGAGATCTCGTCGAAGACCTCGCGAATGCCCTCGCGGAGGAACCAGTCGTACGACCGGCGCTGAACCTCCACCAGATCGGGCATGTCCAGGATCTCGGGGATCTTCGCGAAGCTGATGCGCGCCCGGCGTCCGCGATGGACTACGCGCGCGTCCGGGATCTGGGGACGGTTCCGGATGGGCTTGCTGGCTTCGATCTTGGACCTCGTCTTCACGGTGGAGAGTGTCACCTCCGCATGCAATCAGCGCCGCCCGCTGGGGCGCGGTCGTCTGGGAACACACCGTGCGCTCTGCGTGCATGTGCGCGGTGCATGGGGTACCCACGCACTCTACGAGGGTCGGCTGTCAAGCCGACAGCGCGGCAACGGGCACTCGCGCAAAGACGAAAGCAGGGCCGGCCCCAAGGACGGTCCCCCCTGCCTTGTCGAAAGTACTTTGCCTATCCAGGATGCTGGCTCACCCGCGCGCAACCAACCTGCGAAAAGCCGTAACCACAAATATATCCCGGCCTCCCCACTCTGTCAAGGGGTGGCAGGTGTCACGCTGGTGACCTGCTACTTGATGACGACGGTCGCCCCTTCGGCCTCCAGCTTCTGCTTGATGGCCTCCGCCTCCTGGCGGCTGACCTTCTCCTTGACGGCCCGCGGCGCGCCGTCCACCAGGTCCTTGGCCTCCTTGAGCCCCAGACCGGTCAACTCCCGCACGACCTTGATGACCTGAATCTTCTTCTCGCCAACGCTGGTCAGGACGGCGTCGAACTCGGTCTGCTCCTCCACCGGCGCGGCCGCCGGCGCCGCCGCGCCAGGTACGGCGGCCACCGCCACCGGCGCCGCCGCGCTCACACCGAACTTCTCTTCCAGGGCCTTGACCAGGTCGGCGAGTTCCAGCACCGTGAGACCGCTGATGGCCTCGATGATGTCTTCCTTGCTCAGCTTTGCTGCCACGTCAGTCCCTCCTTAGAGTGGGTCTGGATGTACCCGTGCGCCCGATGGGTGGATGCCGATGCCCGCGGCCTAGGCGGGCGCGCGCTGCCGGCGGACCTGATCCAGCACGTACACCAGGTTCCGCGGCAGGGCCGACAACACGCCCGCGAGCCCGACCAGGGGCGCCGCGATGCCGCCAACGGTCCTGGCGAGCAGTTCCTGACGCGAGGGTAGATCGGCTAGCGCCCGGGTCCTGGCTTCGTCGTACACCACTCCGGACACGATGCTGCCCTTGATGGCCAGCTTGCGGCTCTGCCGGCTGAACTCCTGGAGGAGCTTCGCGGCCACCACCGGATCGCCGGGGGTGAACGCAGCGGCGGTCGGGCCCTCCAGCACGGCGCCCAACCCGTCGAGCCCCACCTCTCGGCCGGCAATCTGGAACAGCCGGTTCTTGACCACGCAGAAGTCCACTCCGGCCTCCCGCAGCCTGCCGCGCAGTTGCGTCATCTCGGCGACGGTGAGGCCGCGGAAGTCGGCAAGAATCACCGCCGTCGCCTCCCGCAGCCTGGCCCGGAGGCTCTCGACCTCGCTGACTTTGTCGGCACGAGGCATCGTCGTTCGTTCCTCCCGCACAACGACGTGGACCCGCCGCGGACGGACGGGTCCACCCCATCTCGCTCCTCGGCAGGCGACCGTGGTCCTTAGGCCCGCAACGCGGGCACCTGCTGTCTACGGCGCGCAGCCGCACCGGGCGGCTGATTCTTCAATTCGTAGCCCGGGCGAGTATACCACCGAGCCACGGCAGCGTCAAACGGCCGCCAGGACTCGCCAGGACTAGCTCGCGCGCGAGGCACTCTGGGCCTTGGCGGGGTCCACCCGCACCCCCGGACCCATGGTGGACGCCACGGTCAGCGAGCGCAGATACGTTCCCTTGGCCGAGGCCGGCCTGGCCCGGAGGACCGCATCCACCAGTGCGCCGAGGTTCTCCAACAACTGGGCCTCGGTAAAGGTGGCCTTCCCCACCGGGGCGTGGATGATGCCGGCTTTGTCCAGGCGGAACTCGATCTTGCCAGCCT
The DNA here is from genome assembly GCA_031459535.1 of Candidatus Fervidifonticultor quintus. Classification (GTDB taxonomy): domain Bacteria; phylum Sysuimicrobiota; class Sysuimicrobiia; order Sysuimicrobiales; family Humicultoraceae; genus Fervidifonticultor_A; species Fervidifonticultor_A quintus. The sequence continues at coordinate 5,304 of JAVKIJ010000108.1, forward strand.
TCAGTTCTCTGACCGCCCGCGCGACGTCCATGGTCACGGTGCCGGCCTTGGGATTGGGCATCAGCCCCCGCGGGCCCAGGACGCGGCCCAGGCGGCTCACCAGGCTCATGACGTCCGGCGTCGCCACCGCCACGTCGAAGTCCATCCATCCGCCCTGGATCCGCTCGACCAGGTCCTCAGCGCCCACGACGTCGGCGCCGGCTGCCTCGGCCTCCCTCGCCTTCTCCCCCTTCGCGAAGACCGCGACGCGCACCGGCCGGCCCGTGCCGTGCGGGAGGACCACCGTGCCGCGCACCTGCTGATCAGCCTGCTTGGGATCCACCCCCAACCTGATGTGGACCTCGATGGTCTCCGCGAACTTGGCCGTGGCGGTCTCGCGGACCAACCGTACGGCGTCAGAGGGTTCGTAGAGCTTACGGTGCTCAACCCGCTTGGCGGCGGTCAGATAGCGCTTCCCATGCCGTCCCATGATCCAGCCTCCTGGCGGTCCTATCGGGGCGAACCCCCTCCCGCGTCGTCTGGCGCCCGCTAGCCCACGATCTCGATGCCCATGGACCGGGCCGTCCCCTCGATCATCCGCATGGCGGCATCCAGGGTGTGGGCGTTCAGGTCGGGCATCTTGCGCTCGGCGATCTCCCGGATCTGCGAGCGCGTCACCTTTCCCACCTTGGTCTTGTTGGGTTCCCCGGAGCCCTTCTCGAGACCGGCGGCCTGCCGCAGGAGAACCGCCGCCGGGGGGGTCTTGGTCACGAACGAGAACGTGCGGTCGGCATAGATGGTGATCTCAACTGGCACGATGGTGCCTGCCATCTTCGCCGTCCGCTCGTTGTAGGACTTGCAGAATTCCATGATGTTCACCCCGTGCTGGCCCAGCGCCGGACCTACCGGCGGCGCCGGTGTCGCCTTGCCTGCGGGAATCTGCAATTTGACCATTGCCACGACCTTCTTGGCCATCCCCGTCCTCCTACAGCTTCTCGACCTGACCGAAGTCGAGCTCCACCGGCGTCTCCCGCCCGAAGATCGACACCAGCACGCGGACCTTCTCCTTCTCCATCATGATCTCGTCCACGAGCCCGGTGAAATCCTGGAACGGGCCCGAGGTGATGCGCACGGGCGAGCCCTTCTGATAGGTGATGCGAAACTTCGGGGTCTCGTCGCGCAGTTGCCGCAGCAGGGCCCTGACTTCCTTGTCTTCGAGGGGTATGGGCCTGGCGCCCGAACCGACGAAGCCCGTCACGCCAGGTGTGTTGCGGATCACGTACCACGCGTCGTTCTCCAGTTCGCCTTCATCGTTGGTCTTCACTTCCACGAGCACATACCCGGGGAAGATCTTGCGGTCAATCTCGCGGCGCTTCCCGCCCTTGATCTCCTTTTCTTTCTCGGTGGGGATCAGCACCTGGAAGATCTTGTCCTTCATATTCATGGAGGCGATGCGTCGCTCGAGGTTGGACTTGACCTTGGCCTCGTAGCCCGAGTAGGTGTGGATGACGAACCACTTGATCCTGGGGTCCCGCGGCGCCGTTACCTCCTCCGGCTCGGCAACCTCCGCCGCGGGCTCGACCGGTTCGTCGGCAAACAGCCCTTTGAGGGGATCGTCGATCTTCGACATGGGTCCCTACCGCGCCACGGACTGGAGCAGCCAGCGCTTGATGATCACCGTATAGATGTAGTCGAACAGTCCGAGGTACACTGCCACGACCAGGAGGACGATGAGGACCACCAGCGACATGCGCATCAACTCGACCCGCGTGGGCCAGTCCACGCGGTTCAACTCGACCCGCACTTCCCGCAGGTACGTGGCGACGCGCCCGACAGTGGCGCGCACGCGACCGGGCGCTTCAACCCTGACGGGTTTCGCGACCGATCGCGACGCCAGCTTGACGTCCGTTGTTCGCGCCATGACGCCCTCCCGGGCCGCAGGAGCCCAAAAAAAAAGAACCCGCCTCGGACTGCAGGCCCAGTATATCACGACAGCCAGCGCTGTCAAACACGCGCCCGCGGCAGCCGCCGCGGGAGTTCCTGGCAGGGGCGGAGGGATTCGAACCCCCAACGCGCGGTTTTGGAGACCGCTGCTCTACCAGTTGGAGCTACGCCCCTGTAACGCCTTCATTATAAGTACCAGCCGCACTGGCCGCAACCTACCGGGTCTCGCGATGTGTGGTGTGCTTGCGGCACCATGGGCAGTACTTGCGCATCTCGAGGCGATCCGGGTCGTTCTTCTTGTTCTTGGTCGTCGTGTAGTTCCGCCGCTTGCACTCCGTGCACGCTAGTGTCACGATGTCTCGGGGCATGGCTTACTCCACCACCTTGGTGACGACGCCGGCGCCCACGGTCCGTCCGCCTTCCCGGATCGCAAACCGCAGCCCCTCTTCCAGCGCCACCGGCGTGATCAGCTTCACCCCCATGGTGATGTTGTCCCCCGGCATCACCATCTCGACCCCCGCCGGCAGCGTGATGTCCCCCGTCACGTCCGTCGTCCGAAAGTAGAACTGCGGCCGGTAGCCCGTGAAGAACGGCGTGTGCCGCCCCCCCTCCTCCTTCGTCAGCACGTACACCTCCGCCTCAAACGTCGTGTGCGGCTTGATCGTCCCCGGCTTCGCCAGCACCATCCCCCGCTCTACTTCGTCCTTCTCGACCCCCCGCAGCA
>JAVKIJ010000109.1:0-7886 GCA_031459535.1 Candidatus Fervidifonticultor quintus
TTGCCGACGCGATGGACAAGGTCGGGAAGGACGGCGTCATCACCATCGAAGAGGGGAAGGGTATCGAGACCACTGTCGAGGTCGTCGAGGGCATGCAGTTCGACCGGGGCTACATCTCCCCCTACTTCATCACCGATCCCGACAAAATGGAAGCGGTGGTTGACGAGCCCTACATCCTGCTCACCGAGAAGAAGATCAGTGCGGCCCGGGACATCGTCCCGGTGATGGAGAAGGTCATCCGCACCGGCAAGCCGCTGGTGGTCATCGCCGAGGACGTCGAGGGCGAGGCCCTGGCCACCCTGGTGGTCAACAAGCTGCGGGGCGTGCTCCACAGCATCGCGGTCAAAGCGCCGGGATACGGTGACCGGCGTAAGGCCATGCTGCAGGACATGGCGGTGCTGACCGGCGGCAAGGTGATCTCCGATGATATCGGCGTCAAGCTGGAGAACGTCGAGCTCGACTTCATGGGCCGCGCCGACAAAGTGAAGGCGACCAAGGAGGAGACCACCCTCATCGGGGGCAAGGGCAAGAAGGCCGACATTGACGGCCGTATCGCCCAGATCAAGAAGGAGATCCAGGACACCACCAGCGACTACGACCGCGAAAAGCTCCAGGAACGGCTGGCGAAGCTCGGCGGAGGCGTGGCAGAGATCAAGGTCGGCGCCGCGACCGAGACTGAGATGAAGGAGAAGAAGCACCGCTTCGAGGACGCGCTGAACGCGACCAAGGCCGCGGTCGAGGAGGGCATCGTCGCTGGAGGCGGTGTCGCGCTGCTGAATGCGCTGCCAGCGCTGGACAACCTCCGCGTTGACGGCGACGAGGCCATCGGGGTCGCGCTGGTGCGACGGGCGCTGGAGGAGCCCACCCGGCAGCTCGTGCTCAACGCCGGCGGCGAGGGTTCACTGGTCGTCGAGCGCATCAAGAAGGAGCGGCCTGGAATCGGCTATGACGTTGCCAGGCTGGAGTACACCGACATGATCAAGGCCGGGATCATCGACCCCGTCAAGGTCACCCGGCTGGCGCTCCAGAACGCCGGGAGCGTGGCGGGCCTGATGCTGACCACCGAGGCGGTCGTGGTCGAGAAGCGCGAGAAGAAGAAGGCCGCCGCCCCGGCGCCCGGGGCGGGCGGCATGCCGGAGGAGGAGTTCTAGTCCGGCACGCAGCCGGAAACGCGGGAGACGCAAGAGAGGGCGCCGGCATCAAGGGGCCGGCGCCCTTTGTGTCCAATGGGTCCGCAGCCCATCGATCCCGCTGGGGCAGCACCGCATGATTCGTCTCGGTCTGGCGCAGATCAACGCGACCGTCGGAGACATTGACGGCAACACGAGGCGTATCCTTGAGGCGCTGGCGAGCGCGCGCCACCTCGGCGTCCAGATCGTCGCATTCCCGGAACTGGCCACCACTGGCTATCCACCGGACGACTTGCTCCTCAAGCCCGATTTCGTCCGGGCCAATCTCGCCGCTGTGGGTGAGGTCACCGGTGCCACCAGTGCGCTTGCCGCTGTCGTGGGCTTCGTGGATGCGCCGCGGCCAGATCGGCCTGAGTTGATCTACAACGCGGCGGCGGTCCTGTGCGATGGGCAACGGGTCGGGACCTACCACAAACGCCGGCTACCCAACTACGGCGTCTTCGATGAGAAGCGCTACTTCCAGCAGGGCCGCCACTGCCCGGTCTTCGCCTTCGGCGACGCGCCCGTGGGCGTAACCATCTGCGAGGACATCTGGTTTCCCGGGGGGCCGCCGGCGCTGCTGGCCTGGGCTGGCGCGCTGCTCCTGATCAACATCAACGCGTCGCCCTACCACGCCGGCAAGTGGCAGGAGCGCGAAGCCATGCTCACCGCCCGTGCCCGCGCGTATGCCGCCGTCGTGGCGTACGTGAATCTGGTCGGCGGACAGGATGAGTTGGTGTTCGACGGAACCAGCGTGGTCATCGGCCACGACGGCCGCGTGCTGGCCCGTGGCGCCCAGTTCATCGAAGACCTGGTGGTGTGCGATGTGGACCTCGAGGCCGTGCGCCGGGCCCGCGCCGGTGCCGCAGCCACGCGCGGGCGGCCCGCTGCGGCGGGGCGTCTTGACGAGTCGTCCGCGACTGCCGCGCCGCCCGCAACAGAAAGCCGTGAAGCCGGGCTGAGCACTTCGCCCGAAGACGATACCCTGCCCACTCCCGTCGTGGTCCTTGCTCCCCTCCCTTCCCCCGTGCCACCGACGCCGGCGCAGCCGCACATCGCCCAGCCGTTACCGGCTGTCGAGGAGGTCTACCGCGCCCTCGAACTCGGCCTGCGCGATTACGTGGGCAAGAACGGGTTTCGCGACGTGGTGCTGGGGTTGTCGGGCGGGGTTGACTCCGCCCTGGTGGCCACGCTGGCTGTGGATGCGCTCGGCTCCGAACACGTGCACGCGGCGTTCATGCCCTCACCCTACACGTCGCGGGAGAGCCGCCGGCTGGTCGGCGACGTGGCGGCGCGACTGGGACTGCGGACCGTGGACATCGGCATCGGCGAGATCTTCCAGGCGTTTCTCGACGCCCTGGCGCCGGTGTTTGTGGGCCGGCAACCCGACGTCGCCGAGGAGAACATCCAGGCGCGCATCCGCGGCACACTCCTGATGGCGCTGTCCAACAAGTTTGGCTGGCTGCTGCTGGCCACCGGGAACAAGAGCGAGTACTCGTGTGGCTACGCCACGCTCTACGGCGACATGGCCGGCGGTTTTGCCCTGCTCAAAGACGTACCGAAAACGCTAGTCTACGAGCTGGCGCGGTGGCGCAACCGCCAGGGCGAGGTGATCCCCGAGGAGATTCTCCGGCGTCCTCCCACAGCGGAGTTGCGTCCCGGCCAGCTCGACACGGACAGCCTGCCACCCTATGAGGTTCTGGACCCCATCTTGAAGCTCTACGTCGAAGCGGATGTCGCTCCTGAGGAGATCGTGGCGAGAGGCTACGACCGAGACACCGTCGCGCGGGTCGTGCGCATGGTAGACCGCAACGAGTACAAGCGCCGCCAGGCGCCGCCGGGGGTGAAGATCACCCCGAAGGCGTTCGGACGGGACCGGCGCCTGCCCATCACGAATAGGTATCGGGGCGGACTCGAGCGACCGCCTTGAGACCTCAGGCCGGTCCGCCCGGTGTCGGTTCGATGATCGAGCCTTCCCACGAAAGGATTGCCCGCCGCCTCCTCAGCATCCCGGCGGGGCGGGTGACCCTCGAAGCCGATCTCGCTATCCCCGAGAGCGCCCGCGGTGTCGTCGCCTTCGCGCACGGGACCGGTAGCAGCCGTCACAGCCCCCGCAACCGCTTCGTCGCCCGGGTATTGCGGGACGCGGGCCTGGCCACCCTGCTCGCCGACCTGCTCACGGTAGAAGAAGAGGCGCTAGAGGCCCAGACGCGCCACCTGCGGTTCGACATCCCTCTGCTAGCGGAGCGGCTCGCGGATATCACGGCCTACCTGGCCACGCTGTTGGAGACGCAGGATCTTCCCCTGGGCTACTTCGGCGCCAGCACGGGCGCGGCTGCCGCCCTGGTGGCCGCCGCCGAGCACCCGGAACGTGTGCGCGCCATCGTGTCGCGCGGCGGGCGGCCGGATCTGGCTGGCGACGCGCTCCCACAGGTGCGTGCGCCCACCCTGCTCATTGTCGGCGGGGCCGACGTGCTGGTGCTCGACCTCAACCGTGCGGCGCTGGAGAGGCTGGCCACGGAAAAGGCGCTGGAGATCGTGCCGGGGGCCACTCACCTGTTCGAAGAACCCGGGGCGCTCGACCAGGTTGCGCGGCTAGCGGCGAGCTGGTTCGATCGGCACCTCGGGCGCCCTTCATGAGATCGCAGCGGTCGGCGACTCCTGGACGAGGCCCGGACGCCCTCCTTCGCGCCCGGTGGGCTCCACATTCGCCACGCGGTACACCTCCTCCAGCGAGGTGACGCCCGCCAGGGCTTTGGCCAGACCGTCGTCATAGAGTGTGTACATTCCATCGGCGGCGGCCTGCTGTGCGAGCTCTGAGGCTGGCGCGTTCCTGGCGATCAGATCCCGGATCTGGGGGCTGACCAGCATGATCTCGAACAGGCCCACGCGCCCCCGGTACCCGGTGCCCTCGCAGAACTCGCACCCCCGTGGCCGGTAGACCGTCGGCGCCTCCCCCTCGGCGGATGCGGCCGTCCGCGCTAGGTCGTCCGGCAGCGGGATGGGTTCCCTGCAGCGCTCGCAGAGCACCCGCACCAGGCGCTGCGCGACGACGCCCAGCAACGCGGAAGCCACCAGGAATGGCTCGACGCCCATGTCAACGAGCCGCACCGCCGCCCCCGGCGCGTCGTTGGTGTGCAGCGTGCTCAGCACGAGGTGGCCCGTCAACGCTGCGTGCAGGGCGATGCGCGCCGTCTCCTCATCGCGGATCTCCCCGACCATGATGATGTCGGGGTCCTGCCGCAGGAAACCGCGCAGGCCGGAGGCGAAGGTCAACCCCGCCTTGGGGTTCACCTGCACCTGGTTGATGCCCGGGAGCTGGTACTCCACGGGATCCTCAATGGTCAGAATATTCACCGACTCGCGGTTCAACCGGTTCAAGACGGCGTACAGACTGGTGGTCTTGCCGCTACCGGTGGGCCCCGTGAACAGGATGATACCGTGGGGCCTGGTGATCAACTGCTCAAACCGCTGGGCGTCGATGGGGCGCAGGCCGAGCTTCCCGATCTCCACGGCGGCGGCCGCCCTCTCCAGAATCCGGATGACCACTTTCTCGCCGTGCGGCGTGGGGATGCTGGAGACGCGCAGGCGGACGTCGCGGCCGTCGACCTTGAGCTCGACCCGGCCGTCTTGAGGCACCCGGCGCTCGGCGATGTTCATGCCGGCCATGATCTTGATCCGCGACACCAGCGCCGCGTGGGCGTGCGGGGGTGCGGTCAGCGCCTGGGACAGCATGCCGTCCTTTCGGTACCGGACCCGGGTTGCCATCTCTTGCGGCTCGATGTGAATGTCGCTGGCCCGCTGCCTGATCGCCTGCACGAGAATCAGGTTGACCAGCCGCACCACCGGCGCCCCGTCGACGGACACGGCCAGGGGATCGTCTGAGATAGACTCCTCCGGGAGCCCCGCAGGCTTGATGGCCTGGACCATCTGTTCCAGGCCGGCCGCCGCCTGGTCGTCCAGGTTCAGCTCACCGGCCGGATACTGGCCCAGGGCGTACTGGAAGTCATCCTCGATGATAACCGCGGGGTCCACGGGCAGGCCCGTCGCGCGGCCGACGTCGTCAATGGCCACGACGTCCAGCGGATCAACCATCCCCAGCACCAGTTTTCCGTCGCGTTCTTCTATGGGGACCACCTGGTGCCGTCTGACCAGGGCCACGGGTATGCGCGCGAGGACGGCCGGGTTGAGGTTGCGGGCGTCGAGGCGTACGAACCGCAGGCCGAGCTGCTGAGCCAGCGCCTCGGCGATGCTCGTCTGCGAGCCCAGCCCCAGCGCCCGCACGATCGCGCCGAGGCGCTGGCCGGTCCGCCGCTGCTCCTCGAGGGCCCGGCGCAGCTCAGCCTGTGTGATGACGCCGGACTCGACCAGGATCTGCCCGAGGCGCACTCTCCCGCCGGCATGGATCTGCCTGGAGGCCTCCGGGGTCGCAGGCGGCTCCCGAGCGACCTCGATGGAGACGGTCTGGGAGGTCTCCAGACCGCTGCCGTTCCGGACGCGGATCCGAAGGGAAGGCACTCAGGCGGCGCGCCAGATGAACACGTTTGGCTGATCGGTCGCCTCGATCGTGCCCTCGCTCGGGATCACCTCGTAAGTCAACGGCTCGTTCTCCGGATCCCGAGCGATAATCGTGATCCTCACCGTGCCCCCGGGAAGCGTCACGGGCGGATCCATGATCACCTGCTCGATGACCGGGGGCTCGTTCACGTACCCCGTGGCTTCGTACACGGTGACATTTCCGGCGGCATCGCGCACGGATATGCGGAGTTGAACGGGCTTCGCCATGCTCGAACCCTCCTTGGCGTGGGCGGTGTGACCTCTCAAGGGACCGGCAAGAGACATATGCCACAAACCAACCAACTGTAGACTTCGTGGCTGCGCGGCCACGGCCCGCGCACCCACGGGGTCGCGCGATCCCTACACATGGCCCCCGACCGGCCCCAGGGCCCACACTGTGGCGCCCTCCTGTTCCAGGACCGTCACCAGCGCGTCCACAATTCTGCGATCAAACTGGCGGCCGGCGCCGCGCTGAAGTTCGGCCACGGCGTCGGGCGCGGCCATGGCCTTCCGGTACGGCCGGTCCGATGTCATGGCCACATAGGCCTCGGCGACCAGCAGGATGCGGGCGTGGACGGGAATGGTCTCCCCGGCCAGCCCGTCCGGATAGCCCGATCCGTCCCAGCGCTCGTGGCTGTGGCGCACGGCCAGTTTGACGCGTTCGTCGATCTGCACCGGGTCGAGCATGTCTTGGGCGACGACCGCCTGGCGGCGCACGGCAGCCCATTCCTCCTCTGTGAGGGGCCCGGGCTTGCGGAGCAGGTGGTCCGGGACCCCGATCTTGCCCACATCGTGGAGATAGCTGGCCAGCCGGACCGCCCGGACATCGGCATCGGGCAGCCCGAGGGCTCGGGCGATCGCCTGCGCGTGGTGGGCGACCCGGGAGGCGTGGTCCCGCGCGCCCGCATCCCTCGCGTCAATCGCCGCGGCCAGCGATCGGATGGTGCTTTCGAACACTTCTTCGACGGCCCGTTGCCGCTCGACCAAGGCCTCCAGCGTACCGCGGATCTGCGTGAACAGCACCACGTAGAACGCCGAAGCAGCCACAAGAAGCCCGAAACCCGCGAGGGCGCCGGCGGCGAGCCAGCCGAGCGCCAGCCCAAATCCGGCGCCCAACAGGCCGCCGGCGACGACGAGTCCGCTTGGCAGGGGCACACGCGGTCGCATTCGTGGCATCCTCCGCCTCTACCGGTGGTGTGCCCACCCACAGACCCGCGCAGACAGCCCGGACTCCCAGACCGTCGCCGGTGAGCCTACCGCTGGCCGATCATGGGCAGCGCGTACACCGACTTCCACCCGGGGCTTCCGGGCTCCCGCAGATAGGGCTCCAGCTCCGCGGGATCGCGCAGGCTCACCAGCTCCGCCGGGGGCACCGTCCCGGCGGGAAATCGGGCCAGGATCTCGTCCTGCACCAGCGTCAGATACCGCAGGATCGCCGCCAGCGGCCTCCGCGCCTTGCGCGCCTCTCCCCGGGTGGCGCGCCCCACGACTCCTTGCGGGGTGCCCTTGATCTCGATGGCCGCGTGCCCCTCACCCTCGCTCCAGCGATGCGGCCGGCGATAGGCGTCCACCGACGTGTCGAAATGGCCCCCGGGCAGCAGCTGCACCGCTTCCGTGTCCACCGCGTAGGCCATGTCGACCATCTCCGGGTACAGGAACAACGACAGGGAGGTCTCGGCCTCGTCGGCATGGACGAAGGGGGTGTCGTAGACGCCGCCCTGCTCACGGGTCCGGAAGAACTCCCGGACCGCTCGGTGCCAGTCGAGCACGCGGTAGATCCCCGGCAACTGATAGCGCTTGCAGAACTCCTGGACGGCGGCTTCTAGAATCCACAGCTGCCCGTGGTTGTTCACGATGATCTGCTTGCGAAAGCCGTCGTTCCACAAACCCAGCATCACGTCGATCATGAGCTCCCGGACCACCTCCTCCCGCAGGATCACCGTGCCGGGCATTCCCAGGTGGTGGTACGGGTGTCCGCCGTACATGAGCGGCGGCAACGCCAGATTCACCGGCGCCCCCCGCCTGGCCGTATAGCGCCGCACTCCTTCGCAGATCATGCTGACATATAGGGTGTCCGCGGCGCTCACCATGTGCTGGCCGTGGTTCTCCGTGCACCCGACCGGGATGAGCACGATATCGTTCTTCCGCCGGTTGGCTTCC
>JAVKIJ010000011.1:0-52107 GCA_031459535.1 Candidatus Fervidifonticultor quintus
GTTACTACCCGATGGCCATCATCATCGCGCTGCTCATCCGCCGCGGTCACGTCGGACCGCTGGACGATCTGTCGCCCCTGTCGCCCTCGCGGCGCATCATGGCGGCCGCGCTGGTCGCCATCTTCGTCTTGAGCGCCGTCGTCCTGCGCCCGTTTACCGGGCTCTGACGGGCCGTGAAGCTCCTCGAGCGGCGCCCACCAGCCGACTCCCGTGCCGGTCGCTGGCGCCGGGCGGCGCTGGCGGTCTTCCGTAAGGAGATGATCGAGACGCTGCGGGACCGCCGGACGCTCGTGGCCGCCGTGCTGCTGCCTGCGCTGACCATGCCGCTGGTGGTGCTCGTGGCCCCTGCCCTGGCCCAGCGGCAGCAGGAGGCGTGGCAGCAACGACCCGTACGGGTCGCGGTCCAGGACGACGCATGGGGGCCCCTGGTTGCGGCCGGCGGCCGTACAGGCTCGGTGAGGGTGCAGGCCGTTGCCGATCCCCAGACCGCGCTGCTGCGCGGTCAGATTGAGGCGGTGCTCAGCCGTGACGCCCGGCGCGAGGGGCTGCTGCTGGTCCTCTACGACGAGAGCCGGCCGGCCTCGGTGGCCGCGGCGCGGAGCGTGGCGGCGCTGGCCGCCCAAACTCTCGGGCGGGGACCAGGCGCCGGCTCGCCAGGGTGGGGTGCGGACCTAGATCGGCCCGTGGGGATCGAAGTGCGGAACATTGCCACGCCGGAGCGGATGGGTGGCGCCCTGCTGGCCTCGGCGCTTCCCCTCTTCTTGGCGGTCTGGTTGCTCCTCGGCGGACAGCATGCAGCTCTGGACGTGGGCGCCGGAGAGCGGGAGCGCGGGACGCTCGAGCCGCTGTTGGCCATGCCGGCCGCCCGGTCTGCCCTGGTCGCCGGCAAGTTCCTGGCCGTGCTGGCGCCTGCAGTGCTCGCCCTCATCGTGATGCTGTCCAGCGGCACCGGTGCCCTGGTCGCCGGTGGTGGGCTGCTGATGACCGGCCCGGTCAGGGTGGCCGTGCGGCCCACCACCGCCGGCCTGGTCATGGCCGTGGGGGTCGCCCTAGCCGTCCTGCTGTCCGCCGCCCAGCTCGCGGTCAGCCTCGCCTCCCGGACGCTGCGGGAGGCCCAGCAGGCGTTCACCGGCCTCTATCTCGTGGTGGCCCTGCCGGCCATGCTGGCACCCCTGGCCGCCGATGCCCTCGACCACTCCTGGGTTCCGCTGGTGCCGGTGCTCAACGCCGTGTGGGCCATCCGGGCGCTTCTGCTTGAGAGTGCCGCTCCCCCGGCGCTGGCCGCGACCATTGGGTCCACCCTCGGCCTGGCCGTCCCGATCCTGGCGTGGACGGGCTGGCTGCTCGGCCGACACGGGCGCCTGAATCGGTGATCGGGTTGCGCGCGGGGCAGAAAGCGGGCGCCCGGGGGCGCGTGCGCCCCCGGGCGCCCCAGTTCCGGCGTTGACACCCCAGATTTTGGGACATAGAATCGTCGTGCCTCTACATGTGGGGCTACCCATGCGATGCCCCTTGTGCGGTCACGAAGAGAGTAAGGTCCTGGATTCCCGTCCGGTCCTCGATGGACGGGCGATTCGGCGCCGCCGGGAGTGCCTCAAGTGCCAGAGGCGGTTCACCACGTATGAGCGCGCCGACCTGGCACCGCTCATGGTGGTCAAGCGGGATGGCCGCCGGGAGCCCTTCGACCGGGCCAAGGTGTTGGGCGGTGTGACCCGCGCCTGCGGAAAGCGGCCCATCTCCGTGGAAGCCATGGACGCGCTGGTGGACGACGTCGAGCGCGAGCTCCGGCAGATGGGCGGGCAGGAAGTGACGTCGGCCGCCATTGGCGATCTGGTGATGGAGCGCCTGCGGCGGCTCGATGAAGTCGCCTACGTGCGCTTTGCCTCAGAGCACCGCCGGTTCCGCGATGTGGAGTCGCTCGCGGAAGAAATTGAAACCCTCAAAGCCCGTAAACGCCGCGAAGACGAGGCCCGCGATCAGGTACCCTTGATCACCCTACCGGACGCGCGACGCGGCCGGTAGATACCTGCGTGGAGGTGACCCATGGAAGCCGCATCGTCCTCTTCGACTCAATCTCCCTCGCGACCCGCCACCGACCTGCCAGCGGAGACGCTTGCGGCTTTCGGGGGAGATGAACTCCGCGCACGCGTGTTCCACGACAAGTACGCGCTGCGCGACCGCGATGGGACCGTCCTGGAGCACACCCCTGACCAGATGTGGCTGCGGATCGCCCGCGAGCTGGCATCGGTCGAAGCGCCGGAGAAGCGCGCAGAGTGGACGGCCAACTTCCGGTGGCTGCTTGGGGACTTCCGGTTCGTCCCCGGCGGCCGCATCATGCACGCGGCGGGGAACCACCGACGTGTGACGGCCCTGAACTGCTATGTGATTCCCGTCCGGGACGACTCCATCGAATCCATCTTCGACTGGATGAAAGAGGCGGCGCGCACGTACAGCCTGGGCGGCGGTGTAGGCACCGACATCTCCGTGTTGCGGCCGCGGGGGGCACCGGTCAACAACGCCGCCCGCAGCAGCACCGGGTCGGTCTCGTTCATGGAGTTGTTCTCGCTGACCACGGGTACCATCGGGCAGTCGGGACGGCGCGGGGCGCTGATGATCACCATCGCCGACAACCATCCTGACCTGTTGGACTTCATCACGGTGAAGCGCAACCTGACCAGGGTGCGCTACGCCAACATCAGCGTGCGGGTGTCCGATGCCTTCATGCGCGCCGTGGAAGAAGACGGAACCTACGACCTGGTCTTCGAGAACGAACGCGCGACGCTGCGGCGCACCGTGCGCGCCCGCGAGGTCTGGCACGAGTTGATCCAGGGCGCCCGCGACTACGCCGAGCCAGGGGTCATCTTCTGGGATACCGTCAAGCGGTGGTCCACCTCGGAGTACAACGGGATGGGCGTGATGACCACGAATCCCTGTTCGGAGATACCCCTGGAACCCTACGGGTGTTGCTGCCTGGGCAACGTGAACTTGGCCCGGTTCGTGCGCGACGAGTTCACCTCGCAGGCCCGCGTGGACTGGGACCACCTGGAACGCGCGCTGCGGTACGCGACCCGCTTCCTGGACAACGTGCTGGACTACAATGCCGAGCGCCACCCGCTGCCGCAGCAGCGGGTGGCCAGCCTGTACTCTCGGCGGATCGGTGTGGGGTTCACCGGGTTGGGCGACATGCTGATCATGCTGGGGTTGCGCTACGACAGCGAGGCCGCCATCTCGTTTGCCGATGGTCTGTTCGATCGGATCAAGAACACGGTCTACGACGAGAGCGTCAACCTGGCCACCGAGAAGGGGCCGTTTGCCGGCTATGACGCCGAGCAACACATGCGGTCGCCGTTCATCCAGATGCTGGCCCCACGGGTTCGCGAGCGCATCGAGCGTCACGGGTTGCGAAATGTGGCGCTGCTGACCGTCCCACCGGTCGGTAGCGGTGCCGCTCTGGCCGGCGTGACCAGCGGCATCGAGCCCATCTTCGACCTCTCCTACATCCGGCGCTCCGAGTCGCTCTCCCAGGAGGTCTTCACCGTCTACCACCCGCTGGTCCGGGAGTACATGCGGCGGTTTGGGATCGAACGTGAGGAAGATCTGCCCGAGCAGTTCGTCACCGCCCATCAGATCAGGCCGGAGATGCGGGTGAAGATGCAGGCGACGATCCAGCGGCACATCGACCACGCCATCTCGTCCACGGTAAACCTGCCCCACGATGTGACCCCCGAGGAGGTCGAACGCATCTACTTTCTGGCCTGGAAGCTGGGCGCGAAGGGCATCACGGTCTATCGCGAGGGCAGCCGCGAGGGCATCCTGATCACCGAGGAGCAGGCCAAGGCGCGGTCCGCACCCGCGACCCTGCCGGGTACTGCGCTGAACGCCGCGCAGCGGGCGCAGCCTCGGGTACGACCCAAGGTGACCGCGGGCCGCACAGAACGCATCGAGACCCCCCGCGGGCGCGTCTACGTCGTCATCAACGAGGACGAGCTGGGTATCTGTGAGGTCTTCGTGCACTCCCTGGACGTGGAGGCCGAGGGCATCGGCCGCATGGCTTCCCTGGCACTGCGCAGCGGGCTCGACCCGCGCGAGGTCATCGAGCAACTGTGGCGCGTGCAGAGCAAGGAAGTGGCCTTTGATCGGTCGGCCGACGGGACGGTGGTCCGGGTGTCCACCATCGCCCAGGCCGTTGCCCTGGCCCTGGGCCGCGCGCTCTACGGCGACGGCTTCCGCCCCGACAAGGCCTTTCCGCGGGCCGACGCGTTGCCCGAGCCGGGCCCTCGCGCGCGGCAGGAGATTCTGCGGTTCGGTCCGCCGCCCGAACCGGCGGCGCGGTCATCGGCGGCCCCCGTAGCCGGCGGTGCGCAGGGCGGAAACGGACACACCTGGTTGGTCGAGTCGGCCATCGGCCTGGAGTTCGTCGGGATCTGCCCGGACTGCGGGTCGTCCCTCGTTCACGAGAACGGTTGCGCCACCTGTCGCCAGTGCGGCTACTCAAGGTGCTGATCGGGCAAATCGCCGACAAGGACTCATCCTCTGCGGGTCGAAACCTTACGGCCAAACTGCTCGGGGCGCGACGGTCGGCTGCGCCGAGGCCAGAGCGGGCCGTCGGAGGGTCGCAAGCCCGCCCCGCAGCGTGGACAGAGGGGGTTTCCACCATGAGAAGGCGGGTTTCGATTATCGGTCTGTTGATAGTGCTCGGCGTGGCACTCGTGCCTGCGGGTGCCCAGCCGGCCACGCAACCGCCCGGCCCGGCCAACTATATCATCGTGCCCGGGCATGCCGTCGGCGACATCCAGCTTGGGATGAGCCAACGGCAGGTGCTGAACCGGCTGGGCATGCCAGACGAGATCTCCAATGATCGGGGCGGCGACGGCGGTCTCAACGTCTACTGGATCTATCCGCAGGGCGAGCGGTCGGTGCTGGTGGTCTCGTGGACCAAGCGCCAGGGCGAAGCCGGCGGCGTGGACTTCATCTACACCGACGCCCCTCGGTATGTCACTAGCAAGGGCATTGCCATGCACAACTCCGGCTTTAAGGAGATCCTGGCCCAGTACGGGGCGCCCGAGCGCCTGGCGGGGGCCGGGCGGGGCTCGGTCATGCTCTACTACGAGTCCCTGGGCATCCGATTCCGCGTCGAAGGCGATGGCGGTCGAGTGACGGCCATCACCGTGGTGCCGCGGAAGTAGGCCCCCATCCCGCGCAGAGCATGGCGCACGCCCGGGTGATCCTGGTATCCTAAGACCGGGGTGGCAGACCGAAGAGAGACCGATGGGACGGCGGTACCGTTCCGCTGGAGGTGGAGTGCGTGAGTGTGTCGCGCTGGATGGTCGTCGCCTTGACGGCGGTGCTGATCGGCGCATTGGCAGGTCTCATCCCGGAGCCGACGTCCGGCCAGACGAAGCTCGTGATGGCCTTCGTTCCATCGTCGGACGCCCAACGCGTCCTCGCCAGTGGCTCGACGGTCGCGCGCATGCTGGAGGTGGCGACCGGCTACAGCATCGAGGCCACCGTGCCCACCAGCTATGCGGCCACCATCGAGGCCCTGTGCGCGGGGCGGGTCCACATCGCCTGGTTCGCGCCCACGGCCTACGTGCTGGGCAACGCCCGGTGTGGTGCCGAGGTGGGCCTCATCGCCGTCCGGGCGGGCCTGCCCTACTACGGTTCACAGATCATGGCGCGCGCCGATCTGGGGGCGAAGAGTCTCGCAGACCTGAAGGGCAAGCGGTTTGCGGTTGTGGACCCCGCCTCGACATCGGGCTACATCTGGCCCATGGTGTACATCAAGAAGAAGGGGTACGATCCGAACACCTTCTTCAGCCAGGTAGTCCAGGCCGGGGGCCACGACAAGGTGGTCATCGCCATCTACCAGGGCAGCGTCGACGCCGGAGCGACGTACGGCGATGACCTGACGGGCCGGCCGGAACTGGAGGCCCGCGAGCGGGCGGTCCGGCAATTCCCGGACGTCAGGCAGAAGGTCGTGGTGGTCGAGTACGTGAAGCCGCCGGTCCTGGGCTACATCCCCAACGACACGGTGAGCTTCCGCAAGGAGCTGCCCGCCGAGGTCAAGGAGCGCATCGTCAAGGCCCTGTTCCGCATCGCGGAGACGGCGCCGGGCAGGGAAGCGGTCTTCGCCCTCTATCAGCACGAGGGGTACGCGGACTACGACGCATTGATCAAGAAGTATCGGGTCGATCCGCGACAGACCAAGAGCCTGGACGCCTACTTCGACCCGATCCGGGATGCGGTCAAACTGCTCGGCATTGATCTGACCAAGATCGTCCGCTAGCACGGGCCGGCCAGTCTGCCGGCAGCGTGGGGAGGGTAGCAGACGACCCCGTCCCCGTGTCGCGTCGGAGCTGAGGCATGCCGGGCGCCGCGGTGCGCGTGGAGCACCTGACAAAGATCTACCCCGACGGGACCCGAGCCCTCAACGATGTCAGCTTCGAGGTCCGGCCGGGCGACTTCCTCATCGTCATCGGCCTCTCGGGATCGGGGAAATCCACCCTGATGCGCTGCATCAACCGCCTCATCGAGCCCACCAGCGGCAAGGTGTACATCGATGATGTGGACGTCACCGCCCTGTCACCTCACGAGATGCGGAAGCTGCGCCGACAGATCGGGATGGTCTTCCAGCAGTTCAACCTCATCAAGCGGTCGAGCGTCCTCACCAACGTGCTGGCCGGCCGCCTGGGCTATATCCCCTCGTCCTGGGCACTGGTCGACTACTGGCCGCGCGACCTCCGAGCGCAGGCACTCCGGCACCTGACGACCGTGGGCATCCCCGAGAAGGCCTACGTACGGGCTGACCAGCTCTCCGGTGGGCAGCAGCAACGGGTGGGGATCGCCCGGGCCTTGATGCAGGATCCCAAGCTGATCCTGGCCGACGAGCCGGTGGCGAGCCTCGACCCTGCCACATCCCACTCGGTACTGCAGTATATCGAGGCGCTAAACAGGAATGACGGCATCACGGTCATGTGCAGCCTGCACTTTCTCAGCCTGGCGCGCCGTTATGGCACCCGGGTGGTGGCGCTCAAGGCGGGCGAGATCGTCTTCCAAGGCGTCCCGTCCGATATCGACGAGCACCGTTTCAAGGAAATCTTCGGCGAAGATGCCGTGGAGGTCGAAATCCGCTAGACCCCGCCGCGAGGGCGGCTCCAATGAGGGGTGAACATGGGACGCAACGCCACCGCACAACCTGTCCCCCGCGCGCCCGACGTCTCGCGGCCCGGGGCCCGCGTGCTGCGGGTGCTGGCCTGGCTGGTCGTGCTGGGCGTAATCTACGCGTATGGCTGGAAGGTCACCCAGATCAACCTGGGTGAACTGGTCAGCAAGGCCCACCTGGCCAAGCCCCTGCTCGTTGACCTGATTCGCCCGGATCTGATCGTCCGCGAGCCACGCCTGGAGGTGGCAGACGCCGGGATAGGGCTGGACGGCGCAGCCCCGCCCCCGCCGGAGTCGCGGCGCCGCCAGGGGCGACTGACCGTGACGCCGGCGTCGACGAAGATCGGTGAGCCGATCACCATCGAGGGCGCTGGCTTCGCCCCATCGCGGCCGGTGGGGTTGTTCTGGAAGGACCAGGCAGGGGCCGAGGCGTCGCTGGCCACGGTCACGACGGACAGCGCCGGGCGGTTCCAGGTCACCCTGACCGTTCCGGATGTCATCGGCACGACACACCACATCATCGCCCGCGTACGGTTGGAGGGCACGCGCGTTGCCCTCAGCAATACCCTGATGCTGACCCTCTTCCGGATGGTCGAGACGGTCTTCCTGGCCCTGATGGGGACCACGATGGCTGTGGTCTTCGCCGTACCCCTGTCGTTCTTGGGCGCGAAGAACCTGATGGCGCGCGGGCCGCTCTTCATGGCGGTCTACTACGGCATCCGCACGGTCTTCAACATCGCCCGATCCATCGAGCCGCTGATCATGGCCACGGTCTTCGCGGTGTGGGTCGGCATCGGGCCGTTCGCCGGGGTGCTAGCGCTGGGCGTCCACTCCATCGCCTCGTTGGGGAAGCTGTACTCCGAGCAGATCGAGTCCATTGACCCGGGCCCCATCGAGGCCATCACGGCCACCGGGGCCACCATGCTCCAGGTCGTGCGGTACGGGGTCGTGCCGCAGATCGTGCCGCCGTTCATCGCGTTCACCATCTACCGCTGGGACATCAACGTGCGGATGTCGACGGTCATCGGGTTCGTGGGCGGCGGCGGCCTCGGCTTCCTGCTGTACCAGTACATCAACCTGCTCCAGTGGCGGCAGGCGGCCACCGCGGTTTGGGCGATCACCGCCGTCGTGGCCCTGATGGACTACCTCAGCGCCAGGGTGCGCGAGAAGGTGGTCTAGCCTCACCATGGGTCGGCCGGACCCGCCATCCGCCGGCGCACTGCCGCCGCTTCCCGCCGGCTGGAGGTGGGCCGCGCAGGACGGTCTGTATCTCCTGCACGCCGAGTCACTGCGTGCGCTGGGTGTGTCCCATGCCTTCACCACACGGCCGGGCGGCCGCAGCGCCGCGCCGTTTGACACCCTCAACCTGGGCCGCGGGGTCGGCGATGCCCCCGAGGCGGTGCGCCAGAACAGGACGAAAGTCCTGGCCGCACTGGGCCGGCCCCTGCGCGACCACGTGGAGGCCTCCCAGGTCCACGGCGCGAACGCCGCGATCGTGGGTGCCCTCCAACGCGGGGAGAAGATTTCCGGCGTGGACATTCTGCTGACCCGCGACCCCGCCGTGGTCCTGGCGGTGCACTGCGCCGATTGCGTGCCGGTGCTTCTGGCCGATACGGTGCGAGGAGCGGTGGCGGCAGTGCACACCGGATGGCGAGGCGCAGCAGCAGGAGCGTCGGCGGCCGCAGTGCGGGCCATGGCCGAGGCTTTCGGCAGCCGGCCTGCGGATCTGATCGCGGCCGTGGGGCCGTCGATCGGCCCGTGCTGCTACGAGGTTGACGCGGCCGTGATGGCCGGGTTCTCGGCCTGGCCCTGGCGCGGCGACGTCTTTGTGGCCAGACGCCTCGGGCGGTGGATGCTCGACCTCTGGGAGGCCAACCGCCGGCAACTGGTCGGGGCCGGCGTGCGACCCGAGGCGGTGAGCATGGTCCGACTGTGCACCTCCTGCCATCGCGGGCTGTTCTTCTCCCACCGGCGCGACCGGGTCACCGGCCGCATGGCCGGGCTCATCGCGGTCTCGCGGCCGTAGGCTTCTACCAGGGATTCCATCTCGGTCGCCGAATACCGGTCTGGCGTGTCCGGGGTGCGGGAGCGGCTCGATCGGGTTCGAGGGCGGATCGCGGCCGCGGCGGCGAGGGCCGGCCGAGACCCTGCGACGGTGACGCTGATCGGGGTGGCCAAGACCGTCGATGCGGCCCGGGTCCGCGCCGCGGTGGACGCGGGGCTGCGCGACGTGGGGGAGAACTGGGTGCAGGAGGCCTTGCCCAAGATCGCCGCGGTGGGACCCGGCCCGCGCTGGCACTTCATCGGACACCTGCAGCGCAACAAGGCCCGCGCCGCGGTCGGCGCGTTCGATGTGATTCACTCCATCGACAGCCTGCGGATCGCGCAGGCGGTGGATCGGGCCGCGGCGCGCTCCGGCCGGCGCGTTCAGGTGCTCATCGAGGTGAATGTTGCCAGCGAACCCACGAAGTTCGGGGTGCCGCCGGAGGCGGCGGTTGACCTGCTGACCGCCATGCGCGGGCTGACGCACCTGGCGCCCGTCGGCCTGATGACCATGGCCCCGCTCGCGGAAGACCCGGAAGCCGTGCGGTGGGTCTTCCGGGCGCTGCGAAGGCTGCTCACCGAGATGATGAGCGCTGGAGCCCCGCCGGAGTTCACCCAGCTCTCGATGGGCACCTCAGGAGATTTTGAGGTCGCGGTCGAAGAAGGATCCACGATGGTACGGATCGGACGCGCGATCTTCGGTGAACGACAGGCAGCTACGGGAGAGGCCAGACCGTCCAGGGAGGGAGGAGAGAGCGGGAGGTAGACGATGGGCGCGATGCAGCGACTGTGGACGTTCCTGGGGTTCACCGAGGAAGATCCCGACGGCCCCCCGGAAGCCGAAGACCCGCGCCGGCGCAAGGCCCCGGTTTTCAACTTGCACACGCACCGGCCGATGGAGATCGTCGTGCTCGAGCCACGCAGTCTCGACGAGGCCCGCAGCGGCGCCGATCACCTGAAAGCGCGCCGGCCGGTGATCGTGAACCTGGGGGATGTGGACCGGGAGCTGGCCAGGCGGATCGTGGACTTCGTCTGCGGGGTGACCTACGCGGTTGACGGGCAGATGCAACGGATCGGCGAGGAGATCTTCCTCTTCGCCCCGAGCACCGTGACCGTGATGGCGGAGACGACCGGTGACGGCCATCGCGAACTCTTCCCCATGGCCTGATCGGCCTCCCTCGCCACCGCCGCCCGGTGGGGTCCGGGCGGTCTGGTTCGAAGACGGGACGGTGCGGGTAGTGGATCAGACCCGGCTGCCCGACGAGTTCGTCATCGTGACCTGCGAGACGGCCAAGGAGGTGGCGGAGGCGATCCGCGCGATGCGTGTGCGGGGTGCGCCGGCCATTGGCGTAGCCGCCGCTTACGGGGTCGCACTCGCCGCGTGGCGTGCCGTCAGGGCGCACCGGGCCGGTTGCGCCGCCTCGACGTCCGAGGTGCAGGCGGAGGTGGAGGCCGCCGCGTCTGTCCTCGTCGCGGCGCGGCCGACCGCGGTGAACCTGCGGTGGGCGGTGGACCGGATGCGCGCGGCGGCCGGGGCAGCCGTGGCCGACGGGGAGGCGCTGGCAGCACGGCTGGTCCGCCAGGCCGAGGCGATCGAGGCCGAGGATCGGGCAGCGAACGAGACGATCGGCCGGCTGGGCCAGGCGCTGGTCGAGCCGGGCGAGCGGATCCTCACGTACTGCCACACCGGCGGGCTCGCCACGGCCGGGTACGGCACCGCGTTCGGGATCCTGCGCGCCGCCCACGAGGCCGGGAAGGGTATCCACGTCCTGGCCTGCGAGACCCGTCCGGTCCTGCAGGGCGCACGGCTCACCGCCTGGGAGCTGCTGCACTACGGCATCCCTGCCACGTTGATCACTGACAATGTGGCAGGCGCGCTCATGGCCCGGCGCCAGATCGATCGGGTGATCGTCGGCGCGGACCGGATCGCAGCCAACGGCGACGTGGCCAACAAGATCGGGACGTACACGCTGGCGGTGCTGGCGCAGGCCCACGGGCTCCCGTTCATCGTCGCCGCGCCCACCTCGACCATCGACCTGTCCACCCCGCACGGGGAGGCGGTGCCCATCGAGGAGCGATCGCCGGCCGAGGTGACGCACGTGGCCGGGCGGCGCATTGCGCCCGAGGGCATCGCGGTGCGCAACCCGGCCTTCGACGTCACGCCCCACCGGCTCATTACCGCCATCGTTACCGAGGCGGGCGTCGCCTTCCCACCCTATGACCGCAGCCTGGCGGCGCTGGTGGCCGCCGGCGCCGGGCGCTGAGATGCGGCCTCGCCGCGCCCTGGTCCGTCACTTGGTGCTGGTCACCCTCGCGGCGATCTGGATCGGCCTGGTCGTCCAGAGCATCACCTATCGCAAAGCGCTGTGGTTCCACTACTATGTCGTCGATCTGGTCTGGCTGCAGTACCTCTTCCTGGTCCTGGCGGTCTTCGGCGGCACCATCCTCCTGCTCGGTGGCCTCAGCCGTCGGCCCCGCCCAGGGCGCTGGCCCGTGCTGCCCCCGGTCAGCGTCATCATCCCCGCGAAGGATGAGGTGCGCGCCGTCGAAGGTGCGGTGCGCACTGCCTGCGCGCAGGACTACCGGGGTCCCCTGGAGGTGATCGTCGTCGACGACCACTCGACTGATGGCACCTCGCAGCTCCTCGAGCGGCTGGCGGTCGAATTGCCCATCAAGGTGGTCCGCACACCGCCTGGCAGCATCGGCAAGGCCGCCGCGCTTACCGCCGGTGTGGCCCACAGCCGCGGTGAGCTGCTGGCGGTCTTCGACGCGGATGCGCGCCTGGGGCCCCATGTGCTGGCTCAGATGGTGCCACACCTGGCCGACCCCCGGGTCGGCGCGGCGCAGGGCCGACGGTTGGTCTACAACGGGCACCGGAACTGGCTGACCCGCGTGCAGGAGGACGAATATCGCGTCTTCCAGACCCTGCTCCAGCGTGCGCGCCAGGCCGTGGGCTCATTCGTGTGCCTGGCGGGCAACGGGCTGATCGTGAAGCGCGCGGCGCTGGATGCGGTGGGTGGGTGGAACGACGAGGCTCTGACCGAAGACATTGATCTCGCCGTGCGTCTGCACCTGGCCGGCTGGGAGATCCGCTATGTCTACGACGCCGAGATCTGGGAAGAGGCCGTGGTGACCCTCCGCGATCTGATCCGCCAGCGCGAGCGATGGTTCGAAGGGGCGCTGCTGTGTCTGGGCGACTATCTGCCGGACATCCTGTTGAGCACCCGCGTTCCCCTGCTGCGGCGGCTGGACATGATGTTCTTCCTGTCGGGATCGCTGCTGAGCGCGCTGGCAGCGCTGACCGGATACGTGTACGCCATGATCGGACTGGCCCCGGCCGCCGTGGTCTTCACCCAGTTGCCCCGGCACACCATGGCGTGGGCCTCTGCGGTGCTCAGCGCCGGGCTGTTCGTGTCCATGACCGCGGAAGTGGGTTACCGGCCCTGGCGCCTGATCGGGGTGATGGGCCGGTGGACGGTCTTCTCGTTCCACACGCTGGTCATCGTGCCCATGGCCATCCGGCGCTATGTCTACACGGCCATTACCGGCCAGCGCGACTGGCGGAAGACGGCCCACGAAGGCGCCGCTTCCCCGTAAGCCCCTCGGCCGGTCAACTCTGCTTCCCGCCGCGCCGTCCTGCTACCGGGGTGTGGCCACGGGCCTGATCGGGTCAGGTGTGGGCTGCGGCCAGCCGTTCAGCACCCGCTCGTAGATCCTGCGCAGCCGTGCGCCGATCAGGTCCAGCGACCGCGCTTCCGCGAACCGCCGTGCCTGCTCGCCCAGCCGGGCGCGGAGCTCGGGCTCCTCGGCCAGCCGACTGAGCTCCCGGGTGAACCCGTCTGCGTCGCCGGCCATCAGACAGTTCACGTTGTGGACGAACCGGCCAGCGAAACACTCTGCTTCCCGCAACACGAGCGGCCGTCCTGCCGCAGCGGCCTCCAGGATCGCGATGCCTTCGTTCTCGACGGCGCTGGGGAAGAAGAAGATGTCGCCGGCGGCGTACGCGTGCACAATCTCCTCCACGTAGCCAGGGAACCGGACGTTGGCTGGCGCCTCCTCCACGATCCGCAGGGTCTCGGGTTTCACCGCCCGGTGGATGCGGCCGAACCAGACGAACGTCAGGTGCGGCAGCCGGCGCGCGACCTCCACGAACATATCGACGCCCTTGCGGAGCAGCACCAGCCCCACGGCAAAGACCACGATCCCTCGCAGTTGGTGCGAGCCGCGACCCAGCGAGCGGGCGCGCCGCAGCGACGCGAACCGGCGCAGTTCCACGCCGTTGCTGACCACCTCGATGGGTCGCATGACCCCGTGCTCCTCGAGCACCCGCTTGGTGTAGGCGGTGGGCGCCACGATCAGGTCGGCCTTGTTGTAGTAGTGGGTCAGGACCCGACCGAGATGCGGGGCGAGCACGTCGCTCATCACGAACGAGTTGGCGAAGTCCTCGGCGGTGGTGTGGGCGTGGATGAGGAGGGGGCGCGTGCCGCTGTACTTCTCGGCCAGGTAGAACGACCGCGGTCCCAGCGTCTCCAGGTGCAGGAGGTCGAACGGCTGATCGGGGTCGGCAGTCAGGGCCACCCCGGCGCTGCGCAGGGCCCTCCGGTGGTTCTCATAGGCTTGGCGGATGCCGCCGCTCCAGGCGGCGCTCTGTTCTCGCTCGAGATACAAGCAGACCTTCACGGTACCCCCGGTGTTTCCGCGACGGTCCTCGCTATGGACTTCGGCCCTGGCGGACATCTCCCTGCATGTCCGCAGGCCACCGACCCTGGACGCTCCTGCCGCTGCATGCTACACTACGGCCGAATTTGCACGAGGTGATGACGGGAACCGGAGGACAGAGCCGCCCCAGAGCGAGCCGGGGAGTGGTGAGAGCCCGGCGGTGGCGGCATGCCGACCGATCGTCCCCGAGCCGCGGCCCGAACCGCGCTGCGCAGTAGGCGCCGCCGGCCTGCTCTCCCGTGATCGAGAGCCAAGCGTCGGATGCCGGGGCCGATGGTCCCGCATCCGGAATCAGGGTGGTACCACGGGTGCATCCCGTCCTTGCGGGCGGGATGTTGTTCTTTCGGAGGGAACGACGATGAAGAGGGCCCAGTTCAAGCCAGTCCCGACCAGGGTCGACTTTCCGGCGCTGGAGCGCGAGATCCTGACCTGGTGGCGAGAGCGGGGCATCGTCTCCCGGTACCTGCGCCGCAACGAGGGCGCTGCCCAGCGCTTTGCATTCCTCGACGGGCCGATCACGGCCAACAACCCCATGGGGATCCACCACGCGTGGGGCCGGACCTACAAGGACATCGTGCAACGCTACAAGACCATGCGCGGGTTCCGCCAGCGCTACCAGAACGGTTTCGACGGCCAGGGCCTGTGGGTCGAGGTCGAGGTGGAGCGCGAGCTGGGGTTCAGGAGCAAGCGGGACATCGAGGTCTTCGGCGTCGGGCCTTTTGTCGAGCTGTGCAAACAGCGGGTCCTCCGGTTTGCCGACATCATCACCCAGCAGTCTCAGCGTCTGGGGTACTGGATGGATTGGGACCACTCGTACCACACCCTCTCCGACGAGAACAACTACACGATCTGGCACTTCCTCAAGAAGTGCTGGGAGCGCGGGATGATCTACAAGGGCCACGACGTCATGCCCTGGTGCCCGCGCTGCAGCACCGGGATCTCAGAACATGAGATCGTCACCGAAGGCTACCGGGAGCTGACGCACCCCGGCCTGACGGTGCGGCTGCCGTTGGTGGACGAGCCGGGTCGGTCGCTGCTCGTCTGGACCACCACGCCCTGGACGTTGACCAGCAACGTGGCCGCGGCCATCCACCCCGATCTGACCTACGTCCGCGTGCGCCAGGGGACCGAAGAGTTCTATCTCGGCGAAGGGGCGCTGGGCATGCTCCGGGGCCCCTATGCGGTGGTGGAGACGATGCCCGGGGCCGCGCTGATCGGCAGGCGCTATCGGGGACCGTTTGACGACCTGCCCGTGCAGCAGGGGGTGGAGCACCGGGTGATCCCGTGGAAGGACGTCAGCGCCGAGGAAGGGACCGGCATCGTCCACATCGCGCCCGGCTGCGGCGCCGAGGACTTCGACCTCGGCAAGGCCCACGGCCTGGCCGTCCTGGCCCCCCTGGATGAGTTTGGAGTCTTCGGTGCGGGCTACGGGTGGCTGGAGGGGCAGGGAGTCTACGAGGTGGCCGGACCCATCGAAGACGAGCTGCGGCGCCGCGGCCTGCTCTACCGCGCCGACCCTCATACCCACCGCTACCCGGTATGCTGGCGTTGCGGCAGCGAGCTGATCTTCCGGCTGGTGGACGAGTGGTTCATCGCCATGGATCCGGTGCGCGAGGCTATGATGGAGGTGACGCGCCAGATCCGGTGGATCCCGTCCTTCGGGTTGGAACGGGAGCTGGATTGGCTGCGCAACATGCACGACTGGATGATCAGCAAGAAGCGGTACTACGGACTGGCGCTGCCGATCTACGAGTGCAAGGCGTGCGGTTCCTTCGAGGTCATCGGCTCTCGAGACGAGCTGCGGGCACGGGCGGTGGAGGGATGGGAGCTGTTCGACGGCCACTCACCCCACCGGCCCTGGATCGATGCCATCAAGATTCGCTGTGCGGGGTGCGGAGCAACCGTTCCGCGCATCGCCGACGTGGGCAACCCGTGGCTGGACGCGGGCATCGTGCCCTTCTCCACCCTCATTGATCCCGCTACCGGCAAGGTCTCGTACCTGGACGACCAGCGGTACTGGCGCGAGTGGTTTCCGGCGGATTTCATCACCGAGGCCTTTCCTGGCCAGTACCGGAACTGGTTCTACTCGTTGCTCGTGATGAGCACCGTGCTGGAGAACCGGCCGCCGTTCCTGACCTGCCTGGGCCATGCCATGGTGCGCGACGAACACGGCCGGGAGATGCACAAGTCGTGGGGGAATGCCATCGAGTTCGAGGAGGCGGCCGAGCGCATCGGCGCCGACGTGGTCCGCTGGCTGTACGCGGCGCAGAACCCCGCCATCAATGTGAACTTCGGCTATGGCCCGGCGGATGACGTCCGCCGGCGCTTCATCCTGCCCTGGTGGAACGTCTACGCGTTCTTTGTGACCTACGCGGCACTGGAGCCGCTGGATCTGGCCCAGCTGCAGGCCGCCCCGCCGCCCCTGCGCCTGCTGGACCGCTGGATCCTCTCGCGCCTGGCTCGGCTGGTGTCCACCGTGCGTGAGCGGCTCGACGACTACGACATGGCCGGCGCCACCCGTCCCGTGGAAGAGTTTGTCGACGATCTGTCCACCTGGTATGTGCGGCGCAGCCGCCGCCGATTCTGGAAGAGCGAAGACGACGCCGACAAGCGTGCGGCATACTACACGCTCTATACGGTGCTCAGCACACTGACGGTGGCCCTGGCGCCGTTTGTGCCCTACATCGCGGAGGCCATCTACCAGAACCTGGTGCGCGTCGTCGAAGCCGACGCCCCAGAGAGCGTGCATCTGTGCGACTACCCTGTCCCCGATGCCGACCGCGTGGCGCCGGACCTGGAGACAGCCATGGCCGTCGTCCGCCAGGTGGTCGCGCTGGGCCGTGCGGCCAGGGGCGCGGCGCGAATCAAGGTCCGGCAGCCACTGCCCGCTGTGCTGCTTGCGACTGCAGACCGCCGTCTCCGCGAGCAGCCCGAGCTCGTGGAACTGCTCGCCGACGAGCTCAACGTCAAGCAGGTCCGGTTCATCGATGACACCGCGGAATATGTCACCTTCGACGTGAAGCCGCGGTTCGACAGGCTGGGGCCGAAGTACGGTGGCCGGGTGCAGGCCGTGGCGGCCGCCCTGAGGGCACTGGACCCACGGGAGGTGGCGGCGGCGTTGGCGGCCGGCAGGGGACCAGTCGTGACGCTGGCCGGCGAGCCGCTGCCGCTGGAGGCCGACGAAGTCGAGGTCCGGCTGCGCACGGCCGCCGGGTACGCCGCTGAGAGCGCCGGCGGCCACGTGGTCATCTTGGAGACCGCCGTGGACGAGGCGCTGGCCCGAGAAGGACAGGCACGGGAACTGGTACACCACATCCAGCAGCTGCGCAAGGAGCGAGGGCTGGAGGTCAGCGACCGGATCACGCTCTACCTGGCCGGGGACAGCCAGCTGGAGCTCGTGCTCCAGGCCCACCGCGACTACATCATGGCCGAGACGCTGGCCACGGCCATCCTGCCGGGTGCTACGGGTCTGGCGGGCGCCAAGCAGGTCAGGATGGACGGCCTGGTGGCCACCGTCGCCATCGCCAGAGCCGGTGCCCCATAGCTTGGGGGCCGCCCACGGATCGGACACGCCCCCGCCCTGCGATCCGGCCTTGCCAGCCGTGGGTCGGCCGAGTAAGATAGGGGCGGTTTTGCGCCGGAATGTCGTTGGAGGGATGATGCCTCATGCCCAGCAAGCCTGCCCGCCGGCCGCACAAAGCGCCCAGACGCGCCGTCCGGGCGGCCTCGACCAAGAAGGCGCGGGCGAGAACGGCCCGTTCGGGCGTCCCGACCAAGGCAGGGACGTCCGGCCGCGGGACCAGTCCTCCCGCCGTCAGCCGCGCCGTCACCCACTCCCCAAGAGGCGCCCCCGCCGCGGCGCTCGGAGAACTCAAAGCCCGGCCGCTGAGCCAGCGAGAGCTGGAGGAGTTCCGACAGATGCTCGAGGCAGAACGCGACCGGTTGACCGAGGAACTCGAGGCCATCGAGGAACACCTGCCCGAGGTCGAGCAGGTGAGCGTCGACGCCAGCGGCGGGTACGACGAGGATCTGGCCGACGTGGCCAGCGACACCTTCGAGCGCGAGAAGGGCATCGCCATCGAGAACAGTGTCCACGAACTCCTGCAGCAGGTCGAGGAAGCCCTCGGTCGCATCGAGGACGGCACATTTGGGACCTGCGAGATCTGCGGACAGCCCATACATCTTGAACGGCTGCGCGCGCTCCCCTACGCGCGGCTCTGCATCCACTGCAAGGCGCGCGAAGAGCAGGCCATCTCCCGGTAACGCTGGCCACGCGGTCCGATCCGGAACCATCGCGTCGTCCATGGTCGGCGACGGTTGCCGGCATCGCCGCCGTGATGGTGGTGGATCAGGTGGTCAAGATCCTGGTGGTTCGCCTGTTGCCCGGCGGCGCCAGCGTGGCCGTCATTCCCGGGATCCTGTGGCTCACCCCTGTGCGGAACACCGGTGTGGCGTTCGGACTCCTGGCCGGCCTCTCGCCCACCGTGACCGTGCTCGCGGCCTTGACCCTCTTCTTCGTGCTCTTCTACAATAAGGGCCGCCGATCGGGATCGCGCATGGAGAGAGCCGGTATCGCCCTGATGGCCGGCGGCGCGGCCGGGAACCTGCTCGATCGCATTCGGCTTGGTTTCGTGGTGGATTACCTCGACCTGCGCGCCTGGCCCGTATTCAACCTCGCCGACGTGGCCATCGTCCTGGGTGCTGGCGCCCTGGCCCTGGCGCTGGCCCGCGAGGGGCGTCCACCGCAGTTTCGGAGGTGACGGCGTGCGGCCAGTCCTGTACGATCTGTTCGGCATTCCGATCTCGGCCTTCGGTGTCTTCCTCCTGCTGGGATTCTTTGCGGCTATTGCCGTCGCCAAGCGCAACGCCCAGGCGCGGGTGGGCCTCGACCCGAACCAGACGCTGGACCTCTCGCTGTATGCCATTATCGCTGGCATCATCTGCGGCCGGTTCGGCTACATCCTGGCAAATGTCGGGCAGTTCCTCACCGATCCGGTGAAGATGGTGACCATCTGGCGCGACGGGGGCTTGGTGTTCTACGGCGCGCTGCTCGGCGGGTTGTGGCTGGCGCGGGTGTTTGCGCAGCGCTGGAACGTCTCCTTTGGCGCGCTGCTGGACGCCTATGCACCCGGCCTCGTGCTCGGGTATGCCATCGCCATGATCGGCGCCCTGCTCCACGGCCTCTTTGCCGGCAAGCCCACCGGCGTCCCGTGGGCCATCGACCTCTTCCTCGAGCGCCGGCATCCGACCCAGATCTACATGCTGGTGGCCTCGGCGGCGGTACTCGGCATCCTCCGCGCGCAGCGCGAGCAGGCGCTGGCCCCGGGGACGGTGTTCGTGCTGGCCGTGTTCCTGCACGGCATCGCGCGGTTCGTGGCCGACTTCTTCGTTGAGGCGCCGGCGGTCCTGGGACCGCTCACGATGGGCCAGATGGCCAGCGGGACCGCCGTGGTGATCAGTGGCCTCCTGCTCCTCCAGCTGCAGGGACGCGTGCCCCAGCCGGCGGCAGGGGTGGAGGCGTAACCCTCATCGCCAGCGTCCGGCGACACCGATTCCAGGTCGAGACGCCGGCGGCTGGCCGGCGTCTCGACGTCTTCCTGGCGGATCAACTCCCCGACCAGTCGCGGGCGCGACTGCAGGCGCTGATCGCCGGCGGTCACGTGTCGGTCGCTGCGGAGCCAACTGCTCCTGGGGCAGCCGGCCCGCCGGCGCCCGTCGTCAGAGTCCGGCCGTCGTACCGGGTGCGCGCCGGCGACCTGATTGTGGTGGAGATTCCGCCGGCCCACCCCACCGAGCTGAGGCCCGAGCCGATCCCCCTGGAGATCCTGTACGAAGATGGCGAGGTGCTGGTGATCAACAAGCCGGCGGGACTCGTGGTGCATCCTGGGGCGGGACGGCCGACGGGGACGCTGGCGCACGCTGTCCTGGCGCACTGCCCCGACCTTCCCGGCATCGGCGGCGCGGTGCGTCCCGGGATCGTGCACAGGCTGGACAAGGACACGTCGGGGCTGCTGGTTGTGGCCAAGACCGAAGCAGCGCTGCGGGAGCTGCAGGCGCAGATTCAGGCGCGGCGGGCGCGGCGGGACTATCTGGCCCTCGTCCACGGTGCCGTGGCCATCGAGCAAGGTACGATCGATGCGCCGCTGGGCCGCGATGCCAGGTACCGCACCCGCATGGCCGTCGTGGCCTCGGGCCGCCGTGCCGTGACCCACTACCGGGTCGTGGAGCGGTTCGCGGATGCCACGCTGCTGGAGCTGCGGCTCGGGACCGGACGCACCCATCAGATCCGTGTGCACTGCGCGTCGATCGGGCATCCTGTCGTTGGTGACCGCCTCTATGGCCGCCGCCCGAACCCGTGGGGCCTGCGGCGCCAGGCCCTGCATGCCTTCAGGTTGACGTTTGCCCATCCCGGCACTGGCAGGGAGATGAGCTTCCTGGCGCCGCTGCCTGCGGACATGGAGGCGGCCCTGGGTCAGTTGAGGGAGGAGCGCGACGCGGACGGCACCCCGCGCCGCCGGCGCCCATGAGGGAGAAAGCCCGGGTCATGGATGCCGATGCCGTGCGGCGCGCCACGGTGCGCATGGCCCACGAGATCCTTGAGCGGAACAAGACGACCCAGGGCCTGGCGCTTCTCGGCATTCCTACCCGGGGCGCGCCGCTGGCCCACCGCTTGGCCGAGGCCATCGGAACCATCGAGGGCACGAGGCCACCCTGCGGTGTGCTCGCGGTTGCCCATCGTCGTGACGACCGCCCGGCCCCCGGTCCGGCGCCGCCGCTTCCCTTTTCGATCAGTGGCCGGCACGTAGTGCTCGTCGACGATGTGCTCTTCACGGGCCGCACGGTGCGGGCCGCCATGGATGCGCTGATCGAGTTCGGCCGACCCGCGACGATCCAGCTGGCGGTCCTCATTGACCGCGGGCACCGTGAACTGCCGATCCGGCCCGACTATGTGGGCAAGAACGTGCCGACCAGTTCCCGAGAACACGTGGCCGTCCGGCTCATGGAAGTGGACGGGCGAGACGAGGTCGTGATCGAAGAGCCGGACTGATTCAGTTCAGGTTGGCGGCGGCGTGGCCGGAGCCGGCAGCCCCGGCCTCACTACCAGCGTGCGTTCGTGGGTGTAGGTCACCTGACCGGGCCTGCCACCCCGGATACGGCGGACGAATCTACGGCGGGTGATGTCCACGGGGATCTTGCCAGCGCCTCGGCCGGCGCTGTAGTACGCCGCGATGGCTGCCGCGCCAGCCAGCACCGAGGGCGGCGGCTGGCTGCGCCCTCCGGTCACCACCACGTGCGCGCCGGGCAGGCCCCGCGCGTGGAGCCACCAGTCGTCGGGCCCGGCCACGTCGAAGGTCAACCGCTCGTTCTCGCGTGCGCTCCGACCGACCTGGGCCAGGTAGCCCCCGGGCAGCAGGAAGCGACGGCCCGCGGCGGTCGCGCGCGGCCGCACAGGCGACCGCCGCGGGAGACGCCGCAGACCGGCGGCTGCCAGGTCCTGCTCAATCTCCCAGAGATCGTCAGGGTCTTCGGCTTGCGCGATAGCGGTGGCCATGGTCTCCAGGAAGGCGCGCTCGGCTTCCAGCGCAGCGCGCCGCTGCGGCAGTTTCCTGCGCGCCGCCGCCGCGCGGGCGTAGCGCCTGAAATACGCCTGGGCGTTCTCGACCCCCGAGAGGCCCGGGTCGAGCGCGATCTGAATGGGCATACCGTCGAATCCCGGGACTTCAAGCGCCGTCTCGCCGGGAGCCACGCGATGCAGGTACGCCAGGATGAGCTCACCCTGCTCTCGCAGGCGGTCGGCTGCCTCGGCGTGCCCGATATCGCGCGCGACCGCCTCCAGGGCCCGTTCGACCCGACGGGTGGCCGCTGCGACGGTGGTCAGGAGGCTCTCGCGGAGCGACGCCGAGCGCGCGTCCGCCACGGCCCGTCCGGTGACGGCAGAGACCGCGTCGCTCATGGAGACCGCCTCGGCCTGCAAGCCGGGGTAGCACCGGAGGGGGAACGCCGCGTAGGCGACGGGGTCGCCCGCGCCGTCCCGATAGAGCACCGGTGAAAACTCGCCCGCAAGGACCGCGCGACCGATGGTGCGGAGCGCGTCGACGGCGCGGCCGGCGGTGGAGCAGTCGAGCGCCTCGGTGGGATCCGCGCCTGCGCGCAGGCAGGCCTCCCAGGCCAGTGCCGGTCCGATGCCGCCCGTGGCCTCGAGCACCGCCTTCCACGCTGGCCGTGGGACCGTGCCCGGCTCGGCACCGGGCCGCCTGGGCGGCGCGAGAAGGTCTTCGGCGGCAACCGTCGTGGGATCGGTCCTGGGCCGAGCGGGCGGCAGGTAGGGACGCCCGGGGAGGACTTCGCGTCCTCTGGCCCGATCCAGCCCCACGGGTTTCAGCGCACCGACAATCACGCCGCGGGCGCACAGGATCAGGTTGGCATGCCGGCCCATGAGCTCGACGGCCAGGTCGTACGGACCGTCCAGCGCGTCCACCGCCAGCATGGCCAGGCGCTCGAAGGCCGGGGCCCCAAGCGCGCGCACCACCCCGCCTTCCAGGCGGCTGCGCAGCAGCTGCACGAAGGCGGTCGCTTCCTCCACCGGTGCCTCCCCTTCCAGATGGAGGCGCGGCCACCGCGGGTCCGCCGACAGCAGCAGGGTGCGCCCGCGGCCTTGCGACCGCAAGGCCACCGCCACATCGTGCGGGCCTGCCTGATAGACGCGCTGGATCCTGGCGCCGACCAGCCCCTGGCACTCGGCGAGCACCGCGGACAGGATGATGCTGTCGAACGACGCAGGTGGCGTCAGGCCAGGTGCAGCGGGGCTCATGCCGGTGCCACGATACGACACCTGCGCAACCCGTGGCAAGGGTGCGGTGGTCTGCCATTGGCGGGCAGGAACGCTGTTCGGCCGGGCCGAACACAAGCGCCGTGATCCGCAGCATGACCGGGTTCGGCACGGCCACCGCAGACGTGCCTGGTGGGCGGCTCGCGGTGGAGGTCCGGTCCGTCAACCACCGGTACAGTGAGATTCAGATCCGGATGCCGCGCGAGCTCGCCGGCCTTGAAGACCGGGCCCGCGCCCTGGTGGCGGAGCGCGTACGCCGGGGCCGCGTCGAGGTCATCGTGACCCGGGAGGAGGGCGCGCGACGTGCCAGGACCGTTCGCGCCGACGTGGAGCTCGCCGCGGGATATGCGCGCGCGCTGCGCGCGCTGGCCAGCGAGATTGGTGTGCCCGATCAGGTGACCCTGGCCCAGATCGCCTCGCTGCCGGATGTCCTGCGCGTCGAGGAGGAGCGCGCGGATGCCGAAGCGTTGTGGACGGCAGTCGAGGCCGCGATCCGCGCGGCAGCCGACGGCCTGGTGGCGATGCGGGTTTCCGAAGGAGCGCGTCTGGCAGATGATCTGGCCGGTAGGGTCGGGAGGCTGGAAGTGATGGTAGATGCCGTGGCACGCCGCGCCCCGGAGGTGGTGCGGGCATATGCCGAGCGGCTGCGGGCCCGGGTAACCGAGCTGCTGGCACAGGCCCCCGTCGACGAGGCCCGAATCGCGAATGAGGTCGCCCTCTTCGCGGAACGCAGCGACATCGCCGAGGAGCTCACCCGGTTGCGCAGCCACCTGGCCCAGTTCCGCCAGACGCTCACCGAGGACGGCGGTGCCGCGGGCCGGAAGCTAGAGTTCCTCCTCCAGGAGATGTCCCGTGAGACCAACACCGTCGGCTCCAAAGCCAACGATCTGGAGATTACCCGAATGATCATTGCGATGAAAGGCGAACTGGAGAGCATGCGGGAGCAGGTACAAAACGTCGAGTAGGCAGGCGGTCGACCCTGATGGAAACCCGGCTTATCAGCATCGGTCACGGCAATATCCTGGCGGCCAACCGGATCGTCGCCATCATCAGCCCCGATTCAGCGCCCGTGAAGCGCATCGTACAGGAAGCGCGCGAGCGGGGCACGCTCATCGATGCCACGTACGGTCGCCGGACCCGCGCCGTCGTCATTACCGACAGCGGCCACGTGGTGCTGTCGGCCGTCCAGCCGGAGACGCTCGCCCATCGCTACGACTCGAGGGGGGCCGCCGACGAAGCCACCGAGTAATGCTCCGCCCCGCGTGGTGGTCGCCATCGGCGGCCCGATCGGAGTCGGCAAGAGCACGGTGGCGCAGGGCCTGGCAGCTCGGCTGGGCATCCCGTGCGTGTCCGCGGGGGGCGTCTTTCGCGAGCTGGCCCGGCGGCGCGGCGTCTCCGTGGTCGAACTCAACCGGCTCGCCGAAGATGACCCCACCATCGACCGCGATCTGGACCGGCTGCAGGGCGAACTGGCACGAGGCGGCCCCTGCGTGGTGGAGTCCCGGCTGTCGGGCTGGATGGTGGACGCCGATCTCAAGGTCTGGCTGGACGCGCCGCTAGAGATCCGTGCGGCGCGCGTCAGCGGCCGCGACCGGGAGAATCCCGACGAGGCCAGGCGCCAGTTGCAGGTGCGCGAGCGCAGTGAATGGTCGCGCTACAGGGCGCTGTACGGCATCGAGTTCTCCGACCGGTCACCGTATCACCTGATCATCGACACGAGCCGCTGGGCCCCCGAGGTCATCGTCGACGTCCTCGAGCGCTGTGTGCGGGGGCTTCGTCCTGCCTCGGAGGCCCGCTGATTTCCCTCGGCCATTGGGAGGCCCGCCCGCCCGTCGGTGATCTCTCCTTCCCGTTCGATGATCGTCGCGCTGGACTTACCCCTGCGGGCTGGCGACGTGGCGTTCACGTTCGCGCCCGGCGCCGCCGCCGCGGCGACGCGCGGGGCGGGCGTGATCGTGCCCTTCGGCCGGCGGCTCGTGCCCGGCGTCGTGCTCGGCGAGGGCGACGCCCGCCCGGGCCTGCGGCCTGTCCTGGCCATGGTGGAGCCATCTTTGCCGATCCCGGCGGCCACCGTGGATCTGGCGGAGTGGGTAGCCGGCACGTATGTGTCGTCGGTGGGTGAAGCCCTGAGCGTGGCGACGCCCTGGGACGCGCTGTGGCGCGGCCTGAGGCTCGGGGCGCACAGCGCGGGGACGGGGGTGCTGTCCGGCCCGGCGGCCCGGATCGTGGAGGCACTCCGCCAGAGACCGCGTTCGCTGCGGCACGCCGGCCCGCTGGTGATGGAATTCCCCGGGGTGCTGGACGAGCTGGCGGAGTCCGGTCTGCTCAAGGCCGTTCGGGCCAGTGCTCCGTCGCCGGCGCGGGGCGGGCGCGCCGGCGATGCCGCCCCGGAGGGTGAACGCCAGCAGCCGGACGGAGCGGCCTCAGTGCTGGACCGATCAACTCGCGCCGCCGGGCGGCTGGCGGACGCGGTGCGCGATGGGATGCGAGGCGGCCCGCGCGCCCTGCTCGTGGTCGGTTGGCCGCGGCTACCTGCCTACCTGGCCGCGCTCGCCGCGGGGCTTTCCGCCGGCTGCTCGTGCGTGGTACTGTTTCCGGCCACGGAAGCGGCGACAACCTTTGCGGCTTCGGCGTCGCGGGCCGGGTTCCATCCCGTGCTCCTCCACGGGGGCCTGCCGCCATCAACACGCGTGGCCGCGTGGCAATCCCTGGTCGGCGCGCGGGGCGCGCTGGTGGTCGGCACGCGGGCGGCGATCTTCGCGCCGGTACTCGATCCCGTCCTGGCCATCGTGGACGAAGAGGATCACAGTGGCCACAAAGAGGAGCGCTCGCCCCGTTTTCTCACCGCGGTTGTGGCGGAGCAGCGGACCCGCCAGGCCGGTGTGTTGGTCATCGGCGCTACGACCCCCACCGTGGCCGCGTATGGCCGCGTGCAGGCCGGGCAGTTCGCGCTGGTGCCGCTGCCTTCCCCCCGGTGCCGGATCGGCGTCGTGGATCTGCGGCGTCGGGCCGATCCTGATGCACCGGTGAGTCGGCCGGTGCTCGACGCCGTCCGGCGCACGGTGCGCGCAGGCGGCCGGGCGTTGCTGCTCGCCGACCGCCGAGGCTATGCGGGTGGGTTGCACTGCGCGGAGTGTGGCGCTGTCGAGCGGTGTCGAGACTGCGGCCCGGCCATGGCCTACGACCGCGGCGGCCGCCGCCTGATCTGCCGCCTGTGCGGCCGCGTCGCCCCTGCACCGGCCGTGTGTTCTGTCTGCCGCGGGGCGCGGCTCCACGCCCTGGGTGCGGGCACCGAGCGGGTGGCAGCAGCCCTGCGCCGGGTCGTCCCGCGGGTGTGGCGGCTCGACGCGGATGCCATTCCCCCGGGCGGGGGGCCCCAGGCCGTTCTCACGCCGGTCCGGGAAGGGGGCGGCGCGTTGGTGGCCACGACATTGGTGCTCCCGTACCTGGAGGGGCTGCGGCCAGACTTGGTGGCGATGGTGGCTGCGGACCGCTGGCTGCACCGTCCGGAGTTTCGCTCGGCCGAGCGCGCACTGGCCCTGCTGCGCACCCTGGGGCTGCTGACCGGTGCCCTGGTACTGGTGGAGACCGCAGATCCCCATCACCCGGTGGTCCGGGCCGCCCCGGGTTCGAACCTGAGGTCGTTCTACGCGGACGAGCTGCGGGTCAGGCGCGCGCTGGGCTATCCGCCCTACCGCGCGCTGGCCGTCGTCGAGGTGGCAGCGCGCTCCGTCCAGATCGCCGCTCGTCTCGCCGCTCGTCTCGCCGCCTTAGCGACAGGCGAGAGCGAGGTGCTGGGCCCCATCTGGCTGCGCGCGCGGGGCCCTCTTGTCAGGTGTCGGGTCGTGATCAAGGCGGCCGGCCGCGAGATGTTCGCCCCGATGCTCGCCCCCCTCATGATGGATCGGGGTATGCCATCCTCTGCGCGGATGACCGTGGACGTGGATCCGATAGAGCTGTAGCGCTGCCGTTCAGGCCTTCAGGACGAGATAGACGATGACCCTGGCCGCTGCGCCCTGGGGGAGGGTGCCTGCAATCCGCAGCCAGCCTCCGAAGTGGCGCACCCGGCAGTAGGTGAGACCCGGGGCCGGGGCAACGGCTACCGCTGTCCCTTCATCGCACCAGGCCATGCCGTCGGGTGAGATCTGTACGCGTCCCTCGGCGGGCGCATCCAGCCCCCGGCTCTCGAGCGTTCGCACGAACACGATAGCCTGGGATGCCCAACCCGTCTCGTACGGCTCGGTGGCAAAACTGCCCGTCCACCAGACGTCGCGTTCGACTACCGCCGTGTGGCTGGTCCGCATGATCCTAGTCGGCCGACAGCAGTACCGAATCCACGTAGAGGAATGCGCGCCGGTCCACGTCGGTTTCAACCCACATGAACGTATTCAGCATGCACCACAGATTGGGCATGGCGTCCATCACCATGGGCGCCAGAGCGGCCGCATCGAACGTGCGGTCGTTGCAGGCGAACTCGGTGAACGCCATGCGGTCCAGGTCGAAGCCGATGCGGACGTAGTGCCAGTTCTGTTTGGTGGTGATTTCGTTGTGGCACAGGCGTTGCGCGCCGTCGGGAACATCTTCCCAGCCCTGCGGCGCCAGATGGAAGTGCGACCGGGTCAGACCACTGGGGCCCACCTGGTGCATGGGCGCCCGCACCCGCTTGAACTGCCATCGCTGTTCCAATCGGCCACCTGTGGCGTTCAGGTAGCGCAGATGAGGCAGTACGCGCCGGGCGCTCGGTCGGCGGTCGCCATCCTGCAGGTCGAGGCCGAAGCCGACCGCCCGGACATCGGTCGCCGACGGCTCCATGGTGGCGGCCTCGGGCTTGAAGGTGAAGCACGCCTCCAGCCGTATCCGGCCGGGCCGGCGCCAGGTCAGCCGCTTCACCGCCACACCCAGGCTCCCGGCCTGGGGCCGCGTGGCCAGTTTGAGGACGTACGTCCCGTCCCAGCCACCGGAACTGCCGATGTCCCAGACCGTGGCCGTGCTGAGCATGGGTGGCCGCAGGTCGCGGAACTCGGGCAGCACGGCCTCGAGGGAGCCCTCGTAGTTGCCAATCAGGGCGCCAAACCCGCAGAAGCCCAGGTCGAAGTCCGCGTGGTACAGAATGCGGGGAAGGGGGTCGAACCGGCTGGGCGCTTCGCACCGGTCGGACGGATTCGGACCCATGTTTACCCATGGCCTTCGGGACTCCTGCGCCCAAACCCTCTCCCGGCACACAGGCAACGTGCCGCAGGCGGCGAACCGTATGGGGAGGTATCCCGGTTGGCGTGCCGGAGGATCATGGCATGGGGCGGTTGCCGGAGCAGGTGCGCAGAGGGCGCTTCGGGATGCACCTCGACATGACCCACTGGGCGAGCCAGGTCAGGGGTGGTGGCCGTGGACTCCACCTGGACCCTAGAGGGGCGGTGATGACCGCCCCCGACCCCGTGGGATGGCGCACTATCGCGTCGCGCGCCGCGCTGGCCGCGGCGCCGTCCTGGCAGACCCAGGTCCTGGTCGTCGGAGGCGGGCCAGCAGGCACCGCTGCCGCAGTGGCTGCGGCCAGGGGCGGCGCCGAGGTCCTGCTAGTGGAACGCTTCGGGTTTCTCGGCGGGAACCTCACAGCGGCCATGGTGGCGCCCATGATGGGATTCCACGCCGGCGACCTGCAGATCGTCCGCGGAATTCCCGATGAGGTGGTGGGGGCCATGGTCGCCATGGGCGCCTCACCGGGACACGTCCCGGATCCGGTGGACTTCTGCCATACGATTACGCCGTTTGACTACGAGGCGCTCAAGCGGGTGCTGCACGAGCGCGTGCTGGGCGCCGGCGTGAGGGTCCTGTTCCACACCCTCCTCGTTGGCGCCGAAGTGGGGCTGGGACCGGGCAGCACGGTGTGGGTCTGGCAACGTGACGGCTTTCGGAAGATCGAGGCCCGCATCGTGGTGGACGCCAGTGGTGACGGCGAGTTCTGCGCGCTGGCCGGGCTCCCATTCGAGGTGGGCCGCCCGGCAGACGGACTGACACAGCCCATGTCCATGCTGTTTCGACTCCTGGGCGTGAACTGGGACCGGATCATGGATTACCTCGAGGCCCATCCGGACCAGATGCAGCACGAGGCCGCCGCCGGGGGCTGGATCGATCCCGGCCGGGTGCGCCGGCTGCCCATCCGGGGTTTCAGCGCATTCCAGGCGTTGATGCGTGAGGCCAGGGCGTCGGGCGAGCTCGACATCCCCCGCGACCGGCTCCTGGTGTTCGAAGGAGTTTCCCCCGGTGAGGCGATTGTCAACAGCACGCGGGTGGCGCGACGCTCTGGCATCGTGGGCCCCCAGCTCTCGGACGCCGAAGTCGAGGCGCGGCGGCAGGTCTACCAGCTCATGGACTTCCTGCCGCGCCGCGTCCCCGGCTTCGAGAACGCCCGGCTCGTCGGGACGCCCGTGCAGCTCGGCATCCGCGAGACGCGCCGGGTTGTGGGTGTGGTCATGGTGACCGAAGACGATGCGCTCTGCGGTCGCCGGTTCCCCGATGCGGTGGCGGCCTGCGCGTATCCCATTGACATCCACGATCCAGCCACCGGCGGTATGACGTTCAAGCGGTTCGCCCCGGGCGAGTACTTCACGATCCCCTATCGGGCGCTGCTGCCCCGCGGCGCTAGGAATGTCCTGGTGGCGGGCCGGTGCTTCTCCGGCACCCATGAGGCCCTGGCCTCGGCGCGCATCTCGGCCGTGGCCATGGCCATGGGGCAGGCAGCCGGGACCGCAGCGGCCATGGCCGCGCGATCCCAGGTGGCTGTCGAGCGCCTCGACCCCGACGACCTGCGCCGACGCCTGACAGCCGACGGCGCGTTCGTCCCGGGGGTGAGCGATCGAGCCGTCGTGAATCCATAATCCCGGAGTGCACACGCGAGGAGGTGGAGGAATGCGGTACTGGTGGGGATCGTGTATGGTGGTGCTCGTGC
Source organism: Candidatus Fervidifonticultor quintus (assembly GCA_031459535.1). GTDB lineage: Bacteria > Sysuimicrobiota > Sysuimicrobiia > Sysuimicrobiales > Humicultoraceae > Fervidifonticultor_A > Fervidifonticultor_A quintus. The sequence goes on from JAVKIJ010000011.1 coordinate 29,697, forward strand.
TGGTGGTCGTGACGATGATGGCCATGGCCGGGCCCGCGGCGCCGCCGGGTGTGCTGCGGGTCGCCTACTACCAGCGCGTGGTTTCGCTGGACGCCCACGGGCCGGCGGCTGCTGAGCGCGCGGTCATCATCCTGGGCCGGCACCTGTATGACACACTGGTCACCTGGGATCCGGCCGCCAAGAAGTTCCAGCCCGCGCTGGCGATCCGGTGGCGCACCCTGGATCCGACCACGTGGAGTTTCGAACTGCGGCGCGGGGTGCGGTTCCACGACGGGCAGGAGTTCACCGCTGCGGCCGTCAAGACGTCCGTGGAACGCGCCGTACAGTTCCGCGGCCCGTTGAGTCCCTTGTTCACGCCCATCGTGTCGGTCGACGCCTCGGACCCCTACCGGGTCCTGATGAAGACCCAAGCGCCCATGGGGACGCTGCTCTCGAACCTCACGATGCTCAACATCGTGCCGGCTGGCACCCCGCCCACGCCGGCGTTCGGGGAGCGGCCGGTGGGCACGGGCCCGTTCAGATTCGTGGAGTTCGTGCGCGACACCCGGGTGGTGCTCGAGGCCAACCCCCACTACTGGCGGCAAGGGGTTCCCAGGCTCCAGCGCCTCATCTTCGTGGACATCCCCGAGGTGTCCGGGCGCATCACCGCCCTGGAGACCGGTGAGATCGACATGACCACCGCGCTGCCCCCCGAAGAGATCAAGCGACTGCGCGGCAACCCGGCCATCAAGATCGACATCGGCCCCACCTACTTCACCCGGTTCCTGTGGATCAACCCCACCAAGAAACCCTACGATGACCCCCGGGTCCGCAAGGCGCTCCAGCACGCGTTCAATATCGAAGCTATCACCGCATCGCTGCTGGCGGGGATCGCCAAGCCCGCGCGGGGTCCGATCGCCAGCAACGTGGTGTGCGCGGCGCAGTTGCCGCCCTACGGCTACAACACCACCCTGGCCCGCAAGCTCCTGGCCGAAGCCGGGTACCCGCGCGGCTTCGAGACCGTGATGAAGTGGAACGATGCCAACCCCAAGGAACGGGAAGTGGCCGACGCCATCGTAGGCCAGCTGGCCTTGATCGGCGTGCGCGTGCAGAGCGTGCTGCAGCCCCGCGCCATCTGGCTGGACGACCTGATCAAGCTCAACTGGGAATTGAACCTGCTCGGGACCGGTGCGGTGACCGGCGACGCGGACTTCACGCTGGGCCGCCTGTACCATTCGCGGGCCAACCGGACCGGTTACGCCAATCCCGAGGTGGACCGGCTGCTGGAGCAGGCCGCGGCTACCGTGGATCAGACCAAGCGCTGTGACCTCTACAGGCGCGTGCAGGAGATCCTCTGGCAGGAAGGACCGGCGGTGTTCCTGTTCGAGTCCCTGGAGAGCTACGCGTACCGTACCCGGGTGCAGAACTTCAAGGTGCCACCCAGCGAAATCTTCACCTTCAGCGAGCTCTCCGTGTCCCCGTAGCGCGTAGCGAGGGGGCGCGCGACACCGCGTGCCCCCGGGGACGCCCGATCCTATGGGTCGCTATCTCGCCCGCCGTGCGCTGGCCGCCCTGGTGGTCATCTGGGGTGTGCTCACCGTGATCTTTGTGGTCGTGCGGGTAGTGCCCGGCGACCCGGCGGCGGTCCTCCTCGGCACCCATGCGACAACGGACATGGTAGCCGAGCAGCGGGCCAAGATGGGCCTCGATCGCCCCCTGGCCGTGCAGTACGTCCTTTTCCTGCGCCAGGCAGTCGCAGGCGACTGGGGCCGGTCGTACCACGAGAACCGGCCGGCCTTCGCTATGGTGGTGGAACGGATGCCGGCGACCGCGGAGCTGGCCCTGGCCTCCCTGGCGCTGACCATCGTGGTCAGCTTCGGGCTCGGCACTGCGGCGGCGCGATGGGTGCAGTCGCCGGCTGACCGCGCGGTCGGCGTCATCTCCTTGGTTGGCCAGGCGGTGCCGAACTTCTGGCTGGGGTTGGTGCTGATTCTGGTCTTCGCGCGCAACCTGCACTGGCTGCCGTCGTTCGGCCGGGGGTCAGCATGGCACCTGGTGCTCCCCACGGTGACGCTCTCGGTGCAACTGATCGGCGTCATGACCCGGCTGATCCGGGCCGGCGTCCTGGAGACCGCCGGCCAGGACTACGTGCGCACTGCGCGTGCCAAGGGCGTGGCCGAGCCCGGTGTCCTGCTCCGGCACGTCTACCGCAACATGCTCATCCCGGTGGTGACCATGCTGGGGCTGCAGCTCGGCGCGTTGCTGGGCGGCGTGGTGGTCATCGAGATGGTCTTTGCGTGGCCCGGCCTGGGCCGGCTGATCGTGACGGCCATCAACAACCGCGACTACCCCGTGGTCCAGGCGGCGGTGACGTTCACCGCGGTGATCTTCGTGGTGCTCAATCTCCTCGTGGACCTGACCTACGGGTACCTCGACCCGCGCATCCGGTATCAGTGATGATGCGTTCGGGGTTAGCAGTTCGTCCCCAGTCGGCGATTGCGGCCCGGCCCCGCCGGCTCCTGACCTCCACGCGGAAGGGCCGGCGCGTCGTCGTCGCCGCTCTGGCCCTGGGGCTGGCGGTGGTCCTGGGCATGCTGGGACCGGTGGTGATCCCGTACGATCCGCTGTCGCTGCGACTCGAAGCCCGCCTCCAGCCGCCCGGCGCACGGCTGCCCGATGGATCGGTGGCGTGGCTTGGCACCGATCAGTTGGGCCGGGATCTGTTGCGACAAATCGTGCACGGCGCGCGGGTGTCCATGCTGGTGGCCGGGAGCACCGTGGTGATCGCCGGGGTCCTGGGGACGGTGCTGGGCCTCCTGGCCGGGTACTACGGGGGCGCGGCGGACATGGCCATCATGCGCCTGGTAGACCTGCAACTGGCGTTTCCGCCGCTGTTGCTGGCCATCCTGATTGCGGCCATGATGGGGCCCTCGATCGCCAACGTGATCCTCACCCTTTCGGTCATTCGCTGGGCGGTCTTCGCCCGCCTGGTGCACGGATCGGTGCTCTCGCTGCGCGAGCAAGAGTTCGTGGAGGCGGCCAGGGCCGTGGGCGCCAGCCACCGGCGCGTGATGATGGGGCACATCCTGCCCAACACCCTGACGCCCATTGTCATCCTGGCGACGTTGCAGATCGCGCTGCAGATGCTGGCGGAGGCGGCGCTGAGCTTCCTGGGGCTGGGAATCCCCCATCCGCTGCCTTCCTGGGGCGTGACCATCAGCCAGGGCCGAGACTACCTGCAAAACGCGTGGTGGATCGCCACGATCCCCGGCGGCATCATGACCCTGGTGGTACTGAGTGCCGGGCTCTTCGGCGACGCGCTGCGCGACTATCTGGACCCGCGCTTCCGGTACTAGCCCCAGACCGTTGGAGTCTGCGGGTGACCTGACAACGGAGGGACGTCATGATACCTCTGCGCTTCGCGGTCATCGGTGTCGGCGCGTGGGGCCAGCGTCACGCCGCCACACTGGCGGCCATCGCCGCCCAGACCGGTCTCGTGCGCCTCGTGGCCCTGGCCGACCCGGACGAGGCGCGCCGCAACGCCCAGGCCGCTTCGCTGGGGGTCCGGGTGTACGGCACGTGGCAGCACCTGTTCGAGAACGAGGACCTCGACGCTGCCTGCGTGTGCACGCCCGACCAGCACCACGTGGAGGTGACGCTGGCCGGCCTGGCGCGCGGGCTGCATCTGCTGGTGGAGAAGCCCCTGGCGCTCGCCGCCTCCGACGCCGCTCGGCTCGCTTCTGCGGCGCGCGCGGCGAACCGGGTGGTGACTGTCGGTCACATCCTGCGATTCGTGCCCCAGTACCGCGCGGCCCGCGAGGCGGTGGAGGACGGCCGGCTCGGGGACTTGATCCATCTGATTGCGCGGCGCTACAGCCTCGTCACCAGCGGCGAACGCATCGCCGGCCGGGCCTCGCTGGCCATGTTCCAGGCGATCCACGACCTGGACATGCTTCGGTGGCTCGGTGGTCCGGTGACGCGGGTGTATGCTGAGGCATCGGCGCGGCTGCTGCGGCGGTTCGGGGTGGCCGATACGGTGTGCGCCACGCTGCGCTTCGCGAGCGGGGCGGTGGGCGCGCTGGAGTGCTCGTGGGCCCTGCCTCGCGAGTCGCCCGCCCTGCTCGAACAGGAACTGGACATCGTGGGCTCAGCGGGCCGCGTGCACCTGCGGTCGTCCGACGAGGGCCTCGCTATCACCGCTGACGGCGCATACCGGACGCCCCACCTTTCGCTGCTGGGCGCGACCCCCGACGCCCTCCGGGCCGAGCTACTGAGCTTCATCGAAGCCATTCGGGGTGGCAGCCCACCGGCCGTGGACGTTGACGACGCGGTGGAGGCCGTGCGGCTGGCCGAGGCGGTTGACCGGTCGTTGCTGACCGATCAGCCGGTGGACCTGACATAGCGTCGTGCCACGTCAGGCCGATGACAGCGGCCGCACCCACCGCCCGGCCTGCATGACGGCCAGCGGCCGCGCAAGCACGCCCGGGTCCTCGCGCGGATCGCCGGCGAGCACCACGAGGTCGGCGAGCGCGCCGGGCCGCAGCCTGCCCAGGTCGCCGCGCCCCAACGCGGCGGCCGCCTCCCGGCCAGCCGCCGCCAGCGCCGCGTCAACGGGCAGGCCGCAGGCGATCAGCGCCTGGATCTCGGCGGCAACGCTGCCGTGGGGTGTGTATGCCACCCCTGCGTCGGTGCCCGCGACGATCCGCACGCCGTATCGCGCGGCTGCCCGGACGGCGGCGCGCCTGGCGTCAAAGCGGTCGGCGATTGCCGACCGCCGTGCGTCGGGCAGCGGCTGGGCCAGGGCCGCCACCGCAGGCGCCAGCGTCGGCACCAGGGCAATGCCCCGCTCGGCCATGAGCCGTAGCGAGGCCTCTGACGCGTAGCTGCCATGCTCGATGCTGCGTACCCCGGCGGCGATGGCCTGGCGGATTCCGGCGTCTGCGTGCGCGTGGCAGGCCACCGGCAGTCCGGCCGTCTCGGCCGCGTGGGTTATCGCCGCGAACTCTTCATCGGAGAACTGGCAGCCGAGCGGGTCGGTCTGCGGGCTGGAGCCTCCGCCCGTGGCCATGATCTTCACCAGATCGACATCGGCGCGGCGAAGGGCGTCCACCGCGCGGCAGACAGCGCCGACACCCGCCACGGCGCCTCCCATCTCGTGCCCGTGGCCGCCAGGAACCGTCACAGGCGCCCCGCTGGCGATGATGCGGGGGCCGGCGCAGGCGCCCCGGGCGACGGCGTCCCGCAGCGCCACAATCAACGCTGTCGGAGCGCCCAGGTCGCGGACTGTGGTCACACCGGCCCAGAGCGTCTGCGCCGCGTGGCGGCCCATGCGTTCCAGCACTGCGGCCGGGGTGGCCTCACGCAACGAGGCCAGGGGATCCGGGCCCGCGTCCAGGCAAAGGTGGACGTGTGCGTCAATCAGACCGGGCGCCACCACAGAGCCGCGCAGCGCCTGGACCCTCGCAGGCGCCCTCAAGCCCGGCTCGACGACGCGGCCGCCGGCGATCCAGAGCTCGGGGGCCACCGGTCCGCCATCCAGAGACTCCAGAACCCGGCATTCGCAGAGGACGAGCACCTGACCGTCGGGGTCCTGGGCGCGCATGCGCCGGGGCTAGCAGGCCACGCGAAAGCGGCGGATCACCTCGGGATCGAGCTCAATACCCAGCCCGACCCCGGAGGGTACGGGAATCTGCCCGTCGACCATCTGGCGTGGGCCGCCCACGGGTTCGCGGGCCAGATGCTCCCGCAGCGGGTTAGGGGTGTAGATGCACTCGTAGGTCCAGAAGTTGGGCGCCGCTGCGGCCAGGTGTAGCGTCGCCGCCACGCACACCGCCGCCGAGAACCCCACGTGGGGCGCATACCGCACGTGGTGGGCGTCCGCCAGGACGATCATCTTCTGCGTTTCGCTGATCCCGCCGGCCCTGGCCACGTCGGGCTGGAGGACATCGATCACCTGGCGGGAGAGCAGCTCGCGGACCCCGTACCGAGAAAACTCTGCCTCACCTGCCGCCAGGGGTATGGACGTCGCAGCCCGGATGCGCTGGTAGCCCTCCAGGTCGTCGGCGACGACCGGCTCCTCGAACCACGCGATACGCAGGTGCTCGACGCGGCGGGCCAGGTCAATCGCCTCGGGGGCGCGGTAGGCGCCGTTGGCGTCGATCATCAGCTCGACCTGCTCCCCCACCGCGCGGCGGATCGCTGCGAGTGTGGCAGCGTCTTCGGCGACACCGACCCCAACCTTGACCTTGATGGCGCGGAACCCTTGCTCCGCCAGGGACGCCGCATCGGCGACCATCCCGGCCGGGTCCCGTTGCATCACCGATGAGGCATACGCGTCAAGTCGGGTGCGCGTCGCGCCGCCGAGGAGGGCGTAGAGGGGCAGCCCCACGGCCCGGGCTTTCAGGTCCCACAGCGCGATGTCGATGCCGGCGATGCCCTCCACCAGCATGCCCCGGTGGTGTCCGGAGAACGACCGCAGATCGCGGAACATGGACATCCAGAGCCGCTCGGTGTCAAAGGGGTCAGCGCCGATCACCAGGGGCGCCAGCAGGTCCTCCACAATCGCGGCCCACACGCGCGGCGAGTAACGGGCCAGGGACTCCCCGTAGCCGACCAGGCCCGTATCGGATCGCACCTCCACCAGGTTGGTGGCGAGCGTCGTGAACGTGGCCACGCCGGTACGTTGGGGCTCGTCCAGGGTGACGCGTAGCGGGATCGCACGAACCGATGCGACGCGCATGACGATGCGATCCTAAAAGCGCTTGTACTGCATGTACAGGTCCGCCACCGACTCCCGGTTGCGCACGCGGCGGCGGACTTCGTCCTCTTCGGCCACGATCTGCTCGGCCTCCAGCAGGATTTCGACGGCCAGGTCCGCTGGCACCACCACCACGCCGTCGGCGTCGCCGACGACGAAGTCGCCGGGCCGCACGGGCACCCCGCCGATGGTCACCGGACAATCGAAGTCCACGACGTTCCACCGGCCTTTCGCATCGGCAGGCGAGCGGAACTTGCAGAAGACCGGGAAGCCCAGGTCCAGAATCGCCCGCACGTCTCGCACCCCACCGTCGATCACCGCGCCGGTGCCGCCCCGCACCATGGTGCCGTGGGTGAGCAGCTCGCCCCAGTGGCCGGTGACCTCCTCGCCCGAGCAGTCCATGACCACGACGGAGTGTGGCCGCACGGCATCCACGGCCTTGACGCCCTTGCGGATGGCGCGCTCGGTGCTGCGCTCCGGACGGCCGAGCATGGTGAACGCCGGGCCCGCGACGCGCATCTGGAAGGTGAGCGGTTGAATCCGGCGATCCACGATCTGATGCCACAGCCCCTTCTCGTCCAACGCATCGGCCACGGCAGCGACATAGAGCCTGCCGTAGCGCCCGCACATTTCTTCGAGGGACATCGCGGTGCCCGACATCAGGACCTCCTCGGACACGTGAGATCAGCCGATCAGGTGGCGCCCAGAAGGCTTGGGGCCGGGCCAGCCAGCGCGTCGCCGTGCAAGAAGACGTTGGGCGCCCCTCCGGTATGGATGAAGACCACTGTGGCGTCGCGCCCGATCTCTCCACGGCGGACGGCCGCGGTGAGGGCCGCCCAGGCCTTGCCGGTGTAGATGGGGTCCAGGAGCAGCCCCTCCGCATCCGCTGCCAGCCGGACCGCATCCAGACTCTCCGGCGTCGGAATCCCATATCCGGGCCCGATGTGGTTGTCAGTCATGGCGATCTCCTGCTCGGCGGGGAGGGACGACACGCCGAGCAGGGCGGCCGCGTCGCGCAGATGGGCGGTGATGAGCCGCCGCAGGTCGGAGGCAGGGAGGTTCACCGAGACACCCAGGATGCGTGGCCGCATCTGCGCCAGGTGCAAGCCCAGCAACAGCCCGGCATGGGTGCCGCCGGATCCGACGGCCACGACCACAGTGTCGGGCACGACCTCTTGTTCCGACAGCTGCCGCGCCAGCTCCAATGCGCCCGCCACGTAACCGAGCGCGGCCAGGCCTCCAGAGTAGGTGGGGAGATGCACCAGGTACGGCTGGCCGCCGCGGCGGCGCACGTCGGCGGCGACCTCGTCCATGACCGCCAGCGTGGTAGGCGCTAGAGGGTCCTCGGTCCCAACGTATCGGATGTCGGCTCCAAACAGCCGCATGAGCAACAGGTTTCCACGTGAGGGCGCCTGGGGCCGTCCGCGGACCACCAGCACCGATGCCATCCCCAACCGTCGGGCCGCCGCCGCGGTCAGGCGCAGGAAGTTCGACTGGGCGCCCGCGGTGGTAATCACCGTGTCGGCGCCACGCGCCAGTGCGTCACCCAGCAAGAACTCCAGTTTGCGCACCTTGTTGCCGCCCAGGACCAGATCGGTGAGGTCGTCGCGCTTGACCAGCAGCCGCGCCACACCCAGCCGCCGGGCCAGGCGTGGGGCGTCCTCCAGCGGCGTGGGCCAGCGCGACAGCCGCGCGCGAGGCAGGCGATCAAGATGCATGGTCATCGTGCGCTTCTCTAGCCACAGCGGACTTCCTTCCCGCGTTGAAGGCCCGACCGCCGCGTGCTATCGTGGTGGGCGGTATGAACGAGATCTTCGAGATCGTGACCGTCCAGGGCCCGAAGGCCGCGATCCTCCGAAGAAAGGCGAGGCCGGTGGGGAAGGTGACCCGAGACGTCCAGCGTTTGCTGGAGCAGATGCTGGCCACCATGCAGGCCGCCAACGGCCTGGGTCTGGCAGCTCCCCAAATCGGCGAGAGCGTCCGTGCCTTCGTCGCGAAGGTCGAGGACCGGACCGTCATGCTGGTGGATCCCGAGATCGTGCACGCGTCCGGCGAGGAGATCGCCACGGAAGCGTGCCTCTCGATCCCGGGGGTGATCGGCGATGTGCCCCGGGCCACGGCGATCGTCGTGCGCGGGAAGAACCGGCGCGGCCGGCGAGTCAGCATCGCAGCCGAGGGCTTGCTGGCCCGCGTGATCCAGCACGAGATCGACCATCTGGACGGCATTCTCTTTCCCGATCGAGTTCGTGACCAGAGTACGATCCGGATCATCACCCGCGACGAAGAGCCCGAGCCGGTCGCGGCCACATGACGGCACCCGAGCGGGTCGCGGTGCGGGTGATCTTCATGGGAACACCGGCGTTTGCGGTGCCCTCCCTGCGCGCGCTGGCTGAGGCCGCCACGGTCGTTGCCGTGGTCACGCAGCCGGATCGACGGGCGGGCCGTGGGCTCAAGCTGCTCTCCCCGCCCGTTGCCTCTGCCGCCCGGGCGCTGGGCCTGCCAGTGATGCAGCCCGAGGGTCTGCGTGGCGCGTCCGTGCAGGCCGCGCTGTCTGGGCTCGACCCCGATCTCCTGGTCGTGGCGGCGTACGGCCGCATCATTCCGCCGACGGTGCTGGCGCTCCCTCGGCTGGGGGCGGTGAACCTGCACCCGTCGTTGCTCCCGGCCTATCGCGGTGCGTCGCCCATCCAGGCGGCGGTCGCCGACGGTGTCGCTACCACCGGCGTGACCGTCATGTACGTCACCGACGAGCTGGATGCCGGGGACATCATTGTCCAACGGGAGGTGCCCATTGGGCCCGACGAAACGGCCGGCGAGCTGGAGGCCAGGCTGGCGGTGATCGGGTCGGAATTGTTGGTCGAGGCCGTGCGTTTGATCGCTCGGGGTGAGGCGCCGCGTCGCCCGCAGGATCACCGCCGTGCTACCTACACCAGCAAGATCACCAAGGAGCACGGTCGCATCCCGTGGGACCGGCCTGCCAGGGACATCGTGAACCTGATCCGGGCTGCCAACCCGTGGCCGTGCGCGTTTACGGCCTGGCGGGGCGGAACCCTTCGGGTGTGGCGCGCCGGGATCGGATCAGGCTCCGGTACCCCCGGAGAGGTGCTCGCGGCCGACGAGCACGGCATCACCGTGGCGGCTGGCTGCGGCGCCGTGGTGCTCCGGGAAGTCCAGGTCGAGGGTGGGCGGCGGATGTCGGCGGCGGAGTTCCTGTGCGGACACAGGCTGCGCCCCGGTGACCGCCTGGGATGAGATGATAGAATATGGGCAACACAGGCCCGGGGGGATGGACAGATGTTCTTTGATTCGACGTACATGATCGTGCTACCGGCGCTGGTACTGGCGCTCTATGCCCAGTTCAAGGTGCGGAGCACGTTTGGGCGGTACAGCGAAGTGCCCACGGCCGCCGGTCGCACGGGTGCCGAGGTGGCTGCGGAGATTCTGCGCCGCCGGGGTATTGTGGGTGTGAGGATCGAGCCCGTCGAGGGCATGCTGGCGGACCATTACGATCCGCGCACGAGGACGCTCCGACTCTCGCCCCAAGTGTATGCCAGCCCGTCGGTGGCTGCGGTGGGGGTAGCCGCGCACGAGTGCGGCCACGCCCTGCAACACGCCGAGCGGTACGCACCGCTGGCAGCCCGGAGCGCGATCGTGCCCCTGGCGACCATTGGCACCAATGCCGCCTGGATCCTGTTTCTCATCGGCATGCTGACCAGCACCCGCTACCTCATGGACCTGGGGATCCTGCTCTTTACGGGGTACATTGCGTTCTCGCTCATCACATTGCCGGTGGAGTTCGACGCGAGTCGGCGCGCTGTGCAGGTCCTGCAAGGCGAGGGCCTGGTCATGCCGCGAGAGGCCGACGGCGTCAGATCCGTGCTCGGCGCTGCGGCACTGACCTACGTGGCGGCTGCGGCCATGGCGGTGCTGCAGCTCGTGCGGCTCGTCATGCTGCGCAACATGCGTGAGAGCGACTAGGGCGCCGGGGTCGGTCGCCTCAGCGCGCGAGGCCGCCTTCACCGTCCTGTACCGGGCGGAGGCGGCCCGTGCTTTTGTATCCGTTCTGCTGTTCCACACGCTGGAGCGTTCCGATCTCGGGGCGAACGACCGGGCGCTGGCCACGGCGATCACGTTGGGTGTGCTGCGCCACCGCAAGCGTCTGGACCATGCGTTGCAAAGCGTGCTGACGAGGCCGCTGGAAGACCTCCCCACGGCCATCCGCACCGTCCTGCGCATGGGTGCCTACCAGATCCTGGAGATGGACCGGGTCCCCGCGCCGGCGGCCACGTCCGAAGCCGTAGCGCTGGCCCGCCGGCACGGCCACGCGGGCACCGCGCGCCTGGTCAACGCGGTGTTGAGGCGCCTGGCGGCGCAGGGACCACCGGCGCCGCTCGATCCGGCGCGGGATCCCATCGGCCATGCGGCGGTCACCCTCTCCCATCCGCGGTGGTTGCTCGAGCGGTGGGTCGGGGCGTGGGGGCTCGAGGAGGCGGCGGCGCTGGCCGCCGCGAACCTGCAGCCTGCGCCGTCAGTGCTGCGCGCCAACACCCTGAAGATCGGGCGCGACGATCTCCTCGAGGCCCTCGCCGCGCGCGGGTTGAGGGCGTCGCCGGGCCTGCTTCCCGAAGCGATACGCGTCGAGGGTCCGCTGACCGGGCGGCTCTCGTTGATCGATCAGGGCCTCTGCGTGGTGCAGGACGAAGCTGCGATGCTCGTGGCGCACGCCCTGGCACCGGCGGAGGGGAGCACGGTGATCGACGCCTGCGCGGCCCCTGGGGGCAAGACCACGCACCTCGCCGCGCTGATGGCCAACACCGGCCGGCTGATCGCATGCGACGTGCATCCCGCCAAATTGCGGGCGCTGGCTGAACGGGCCGCCCGCATGGGGGCCGAGTGCGTGGAGGCCCACCACATGGACGCTCGTGAGATCGGCGGGCGGTGGCCCGGGCGGGCCGATGCGGTCTTGGTGGATGCGCCCTGCTCAGGGCTGGGCACCATCCGGCGCCGGCCGGAACTCAAGTGGCGAGGGGCGCCTGACTTCGACCGCCACGCGCGGGAACAGCGGGCGCTCCTGGACGGTGTGGCAGGTGCCGTACGAGCGGGCGGTGTCCTGGTCTACAGCGTCTGCAGCCTGGAGTCTGAAGAGGGGCCGGCGGTGGTGCGGGCGTTCCTGGCAGATCATCCCGCATTCGAGCCAGCGGGGTGGCCCCCGGGGTTCCCCTCCATGCTGAACGGCCGGCCGCTCACTGCCCTCGGGCCGGGAGAGCTACAGCTCTGGCCGCACCGGCACGACACCGACGGATTCTACATTGCACGGCTGCGGCGCCGCTGATCGTGGCGCCGCAGCGCCCGGCTATTATAATCAGGACGGTCGCGGCCTGGAGGCCGCGAGCGGTCGGATGAGAGAACTGCTCGGACTCACCCTCGAAGAACTGCAAGCCGTGGCGGTTGCCCTCGGGGAACGGCCTTATCGCGGTCGTCAGCTTGCCCGGTGGATCTACGCCCGGCGCGCGGCCAGCGCCGCTGAGATGACAGACCTGCCCTCGGCATGGCGCGAGCGGTTGGCGTCGGAGACCACGCTGTCCCGGCTGCGGCTGCTGCTGCGTGCCGATGCGGCCAGCGATGGCACGACCAAGGTTCTACTCGGGCTGCAGGACGGCCGGACCATCGAGAGCGTGCTGCTGCGCTATGATGACGGCCGGCGCACCGCCTGCGTGTCGACCCAGGTCGGATGCGGGATGGGCTGCACGTTCTGCGCGACCGGCCTCGCCGGGCTCGTGCGCAACCTCACCGCCGGCGAGATCGTCGACCAGGTGCTGCTCCTGGCGCAAGAGACGGGCGAGCGGATCACCCATGTGGTGTTCATGGGGATGGGCGAACCCCTGGCGAACTACGAGGCGACGCTGCGCGCCGTCCGGTTGCTCAACGCGCCCTACGGGCTGCGGATCGGCATGCGCCACCTGACCATCTCGACCGTGGGGCTGGTACCCCAGATCCGCCGGCTGGCATCGGAGCGGCTGCAGCTGCTCCTGGCGATCTCCCTGCATGCGCCCAATGACGAACTGCGCTCGCAGCTCGTGCCCGTCAACCGGCGGTGGCCGCTTGCGGAGTTGATGGCCGCCGCCCGCACCTACGCGTCGCTGACGGGCCGGCGCGTCACCTTCGAGTACGTGCTCATGGCCGGGATCAACGACCACGACGAGCACGCCCGCCAGCTCGGGGCACTGCTGTCCGGATGGAATGCCCACCTCAACATCATCCCGTGGAATCCCGTCTACGGGCTGCAGTACCGCCGGCCAGCCCCGGCCGCAGTCAACCGCTTCGCGGCTCAGCTGCGGCAGGCTGGGGTGGCGACCACGATCCGCATTGATCGCGGGGTGGGTATCGATGCGGCGTGCGGACAGCTCCAGCGTACCCACGCCGTGGAGGTGCCGGCATGACGGTTGCGGTGGGCACGGTGCTGGCAGGACGATACGAGATCCTGGACCGGATCGCCGATGGCGGCATGTCCACCGTGTACCGGGCGCGCCGGCAGCCCGACGGTCTGATCGTGGCGGTGAAGGTGCTGCGGCCGCAGTACGCCGCCGACCGGGAGTTCATCGAGCGGTTCTCGCGAGAAGCGCGGGCGGCCGAGGCATTGCGGCATCCCAACATTGTCCAGGTGTTCGAGAGCGGCCGCGACGGCGATGTGCACTTCATCGCCATGGAGTACGTGGAGGGCTCGGATCTGAAGGGACACGTGCGGCGGGTGGGGCGGCTCGACCCGGCCGATGCCGAGCGCATCGCCATGGCTGTGTGTGAGGCGCTCGACTATGCCCACCGCCAGGGCATCATTCACCGGGATGTGAAGCCCCAGAATATCCTCCTGGCGCCCGACGGCACGGTGAAGGTGGCGGACTTCGGTATCGCACGGGCGATGGCTGCGGTCACCATCACCCAGCCCGGCACCGTGCTCGGCACCGTCCACTACCTGTCACCGGAGCAGGCGCGGGGCGCGCCGGTGGGCCGCGCGTCAGACCTCTACGCGCTCGGGGTCGTGCTCTACGAGATGCTGACCGGTCGCCTCCCGTTTGAAGGCGACACACCCGTGGCCATTGCCCTCAAGCACCTCCACGAGCGGCCGCCTCGCCCCCGGCTGGTCGAGCCCTCCGTGCCGCTCCGCCTGGAAGGCATCGTGCTCACCGCCCTGGCCAAGCGCAGCGAAGATCGGTACCGCTCCGCGCGTGACATGGCCACCGACCTGGCTGGCGAGACCGAGTTCTGGAAGGATGCCCCCGACGCCATGGAGGCCACCAGGCAGTTCGAGCTGCCCGCGCCGCCCTCGCCGAGGCGTCGGAGGCGGCTCGGAGCGGTGCACGTGGCCGGCATCGTGGTCGCCACCCTCGCGGTGGGGATCTACCTCGGCGTGCAGGCGCTTGACCGCTACCTGACGGTGCCCGAGGTCGAGATGCCCATGCTGGTCGGCCGGCCGCTCCCGGAGGCCGAACAGATGGCCCGGGATGCCCGGCTCGTCCTCGACGTCACCGATCGGATCAACAGTGCCACGGTGCCGGCCAACGTGGTAATCTCGCAGGACCAACCGCCCGGAAAGCGCTTGAAACAGGGTCGTCGCGTCGGCGTCGTCGTGAGCCTGGGCGTCGAGACGGTCACGGTACCCGATCTGGCAGGGCGCACCGTGCAGGAGGCGCAGCTCGCGCTCGATGACGCCCGGCTGCGGGTCGGTGCCCTCCAGGACACCTATGACGATCTGGCCAGACCCGGCACGGTGCTGCGGCAGGATCCGGCGGCCGGCGCTACGGTGCCCGCAGACTCGCCGGTCACGCTGGTCATCAGCCGGGGCCCGGCGCTGGTCGAGATGCCGTCGCTGGTCGGTCGCACCCTGGAGGAGGCGCGACGGCTGCTGGACGAGAAAGGGTTGATGGTGGCGCACCTGCGCACCGTGGGTACGGTGGAGATACCGCCGGGCGTCGTGATCGACCAGGCGCCGTCTGCCGGCACCAAACTCCGGCCGGCCGAGGGCACCATCACGTTGACGGTGAGCGCGCGGCCCGGCGAGGAGGCCGCGCCGCCCCGTGCGCCGGTCATCACCGCTGAGCCGCAGCCGGTTCAGTCCCCGGTTGCCACTCCCACGGCGGCACCACCGCCGACACCCGTGCTTCAACCGACGCTCCCGCCGCGCGTTACCCCCACGCCGGCCCGGACACCGGCCGCGACGCCCGCGCCTCCTGCCACGTCCGGGCAGGTGCGGCGCACGCGGATCCAGGTGGTGGTGCCGGAAGGTGGGCAGCAGGAGGTCAAGATCGTCGTGATCGATGAGACCGGCGTGCACACGGTCTACCGGGCGCGGCACGTGCCTGGAGACCGGGTGGACCAGATCGTGCAAAGCCAGGGCTACACCATCATCCAGGTGTACGTCGACAACCGCCTCGTGCAAGAGGTGCGCCCGTGATCGATCGGTTGCCGCACGGCGCCGTTCAAATCGCCGTCAGCATTCTGAGCGCGGACTTCGCGGCGCTGGGAGAAGCGGTGCGCAGGGTCGAGCGCGCCGGCGCCGATCGCCTGCACGTGGACGTGATGGACGGTCACTTCGTGCCGCCCATCACCATGGGGCCGGTGGTCGTGGAGGCCCTACGCCGCACCTCGACGCTGCCCATCGACGTGCACCTCATGGTGGAACAGCCCGAGCGACACCTTGAGGCTTTCGTCGCGGCCGGTGCGTCCACCCTTGTGGTGCACCTGGAGGCGACCGCTCATCCGCACCGCGTGCTCGAGGCCGTCCGGGCACTGGAGGTTGGGGCAGGGATCGCCCTCAATCCGGGGACGCCGGCTGAGGCTGTCGGCGAACTGCGCCAGATCGTCGACCAGGTGCTGGTGATGAGCGTCAATCCGGGTTACGCCGGACAGGTGTTCATCCCCTCGGTGCTCGCCAAGATTCCGCGCCTTCGCGCGCTGCTCGGCAGGCCGGTGCCCATCGGCATTGACGGCGGCATATCCCCGAAGACCGCGCCGGACGCGGTGGCTGCGGGTGCCAACGTGCTCGTGGCCGCCTCGGCAATCTTTCAGGCCCCGGAGGGTATCGAGGAGGCGCTGGCCCGGCTGCGTGCGGCCCTCTCGTGACCACACTGTACGTCACCCACCCCGCGTGCGAGCGCCACCTGACGGGTCCGGGTCACCCCGAGCGCCCGGAGAGGCTGCGGGCGATCGACAGGTCGCTGGCCAACAGCGGGCTGGCCGAGAGGATGACGGTCGTCGAAGCGCCCGAGGTCGACCGAGATCTGCTCGCTGCCGTGCACCACCGCGACTACGTGGCGCGCCTGGAGGCGCTAGCGGCAGGGGGTGGCGGCTGGTTGGATTCCGATACCCGGGTCAGCCCCGACTCGCCCCTGGCGGCACGCCGTGCCGCCGGGGCGGCGCAGCGGGCCGCAGAGGGCCTCTGCGCCGGCGAGGCTCACCGGGCGTTCGCGAGCGTCCGGCCGCCGGGCCATCACGCGTTGCCGGGCCGCGGTATGGGTTTCTGCCTGTTCAACAATGTCGCGGTGGCCGCGCTGGCCGCCCGGCGGGCGGGACGGCAGCGCGTAATGATCGTGGACTGGGACGTCCACCACGGGAACGGCACCCAGGCGGTCTTCTGGCGTGACCCCAGCGTGCTGGTCATCTCGTTGCATCAGGAGTACTGGTATCCCGGGACCGGGGCGGTCGAAGAGGTCGGTGAGGGGCCGGGAGAGGGGTTTACGGTGAACGTGCCGCTGCCGGCCCAGACCGGGGACGGCGGCTACCAGGACGCCTTCGCCGAGGTGGTCCTGCCGCTGGTTAGCGCGTTCGTCCCGGACTTCATCGCGATATCGGCCGGGTACGATGCCCATTTCAGCGATCCCCTGGGCGGGATGGTGCTGACCGCGAGGGGGTTCGGCTGCCTGGCGCGCATGCTGGACGAAGCGGCACGCGCCCGCGGTATCCCGGTGCTCGCCGTCCTGGAAGGCGGCTATGACCTCCAGGCCCTCGGGGCATCGGTCGTCGCCACGCTCGAAGCGCTCACCGGGCATTCCGCGTGGGGCGCAACCGATGAGGAAGCTCCGCCCGCCGCCCCCGCAGCGCTGGTAGGGGCGCGATTGCGCCAGGTCCGTCGCGTCCTGCTGGCGCACTGGCACATCTAGCGTGGGCAGGAACCCCCCTCCAAGTGGCGAACAATAGCGGGTGCCCTTGGTAGCGCATGCGCCGGGCTGCCGGGCTGTTAAGGGAGCTGCGGAGGTCATGGAAAAGGAAGCGGTGACGGAGGAGCAACAGGGCGCGAAGAACGAGACCGTGGACCTGTCCGAGGCCGTGCCGGCCCTGCAGGAGCGGCAGATTGTCAAAGGCACAGTCGTCCGCGTCGACACTGAGGGTATCCTCGTCGATATCGGCGCCAAGTCCGAGGGGCTCATCCCGCCCAAAGAACTGTCGCGGCAGGGGGAACAGCCTGAACAGGTGGCGGTGGGCGACCGTATCGATGTGATGGTGATGCGTGTGGACGGCGAAGAAGGCAACATCATCTTGAGCAAGAAACGAGCCGACTTCGTCGCCGCCTGGGATCGCGTCATCCGCGCGCACCAGACGGGGGCGGTCCTGCACGCCATGGTGGTCGACAAGGTGAAAGGCGGTCTGGTGGTGGACCTGGGCATTCGGGGATTCGTCCCCGGCTCCCACGTGGACCTGTCTTTGGCCAAGGGTCGGCGGTTTGAGTGGTTCGTCGGGCAGTCCATTCCTCTCAAGGTGATCGAGGTCGACCGGGGCAAGGGCCGCGTCATCCTGTCGCACAGGCTGGCCGCCGATGAAGAACGGAAGTCGCGCCGTGAGGGCATTCTGGCCTCGCTGGAGGAAGGGGCTGTTGTCGAGGGGGTCGTCAAGCGCATCACTGACTTTGGTGCCTTCATCGACCTCGGAGGGGTGGATGGCTTGCTGCCGATCAGCGAGATGGCCTGGACCTACATCCGGCATCCATCGGAAGTCGTGCGGCGCAACCAGCACCTCAAGGTCCAGGTGCTCCGGATCGACCGGGAAGGTGGCAAGATCTCCCTGGGTCTCAAGCAGATCCTGGAGGATCCGTGGGCGGAAGTGACCGAGCGCTACCGTGTCGGTGAGGTGGTCAGAGGCAAGGTCGTGCGCACGGTCGCCTCGGGCGCATTTGTTCGCCTGCGGGACATCGACGCGTTCCTGCCCATCTCAGAGCTGGCGGAGAAGCGCGTCGGCAAAGTTGAGGACGTCGTCCAGGTTAGCCAGCAGGTCGAGGTGATGGTCACCGACATCCGGCCTGAAGAGCGGCGCATGATCGTCAGCCTTCGCCGCGTGGCCCGCGAGGCCGAGCGCAAGCGGGTCAAGGAGTACATGCGCAGCCAGGAGGACGAGGGTCGCGTCACGATCGGTGACGCGGTGGGTGAGTTGCTGCGGCAGGTCGTGGAACCACGCACGGAGCCCCCGGGAAAGCCCGAGCAGGGCGAGGCGTGACCTTGTCCGGTGCCCCAAGGCCGGTTACAATGGGGGCGGCCTCGGGGAGTGGCGCAGCTTGGTTTAGCGCGCAGCGTTCGGGACGCTGAGGCCGGGGGTTCAAATCCCCCCTCCCCGACCAGTTGATCTTGGCTCTCCCCGAACGCTAGACTACACTCCGCGGGGAGCGGGAGCCCGGTGCGGGCTCCTTCCCCGGAAATCTGTGCGATATAGACACGCGCGGGGCGGCGCGGTGGCGTCGTCCCGCGCGTGTGTGTTGGATGGCGGCTGGCGGTGGCGATGAGTGCAGAGATCGGGGAGAGCACAGGTGACCGAGCCCGCGCGACAGGGCCTGGCGCGCGACCAGGGGAAATGATGTGGGGGGCGCGGGCCGGGTTGCGGTGCCGACGCCCCGCAGCACCCCGTGCCACCGACGTACGGAGGTGGGTGATCGAACGGATGCCGGGTGACGCCGGTCCCGTGCGCGTGGGGATGTTCTCCGACTCCTACTTGCCGCGCATTAGCGGGGTAGTCCGCTCCATCGAGTCCTTCGTCGCCGAGCTGAGGCGTCAAGGGCACCACGCGTCCATCTTCGCGCCTGGCTATCCTGGCTACGTGGACCGCGATCCGGACGTCGTGCGCTTCCCATCGGTCCGGGCGCCCGGCGTGCCCGACTTCCCACTGGCCATCCCGCTCGCCCGGCGTTTCATCGGGAGCCTGCGAGCGCGGCGCCTGTCGATCATCCATACCCATTCGCCGTTCCAGATGGGGCTGGCCGGGCGGTACGCGGCTCGCCGGTTGCGGGCGCCGCTCGTCTTCACCCATCACACCATGTACTCCGAGTACGTCCATTATGTGCCGCTGGTCTCGCAGCGGCTCTCCCGCGAAGTGGTCCTGCGCTACACGGTGAGGTACTGCAACCGGTGCGCGCTGGTGATTGCACCCTCCCACGCCGTGCGCCGGTTCCTGGCGCGATCCGGTGTGCAGACACCCATGGAGGTGCTGCCGACCGCTGGGCTCGACCTGGGCCGGTTCGCGCGCCTCGATCCCTCGTGGGTCCGGCCGCGCTACGGCATCCCACCGCACGCGCTGCTGGTGATCACCGTGGGGCGGCTGGCTCGGGAAAAGCGCTTCGATGTTCTCCTGGCCGCCTTCGCCAAGATTGCCCGCGCCGGGACCGAACGGCTGCTGATGGTTGGCGGCGGCCCTCAGGCCGGGGAGCTGCGGCAGATGGCCTGCGAGTTGGGGATCGGCGCCCAGGTGGCGTTCACTGGTCCTCTGGAACACGATCGGGTGCTCGACTGCTACGCTGCCTCCGATGTCTTCGCGTTCGCCTCGCCCACCGAGACGCAGGGGATGGTGGTTATCGAGGCGATGGCCGCGGGGCTGCCCGTGGTGGCGGTCCGCGCCGGCGGCGTGGACGAAGCAGTCAGCAACGGCGCCACCGGCTTGTTGAGTCCGCTGGACGTGGACGCCCTGGCCGCTGCGATGCGCCGCATGATGGATGACCCCGCGCTCCGACGTCGCTGTGCCGAGGCGGGGAGGAGCGCCGCCCGGCAGTTCGCCATCGAGGAACTCGTGCACAGGCTCGTGATGCTGTACCGGCAAGTGGGACAGTACTCAGCAACCATCGCAGCGCCCGACTGAACTCTGCCGCCTGACGGCGGCCGTCGCAGAGCGGGCAGGCCGCGCAGGCGGCCTGAGTCGAGGAGGAGACACAGCGTGCAGCTTCGCCGGCTGGAACTGGTCGGATTCAAGACGTTCGTCGACCGCACAGAGCTGGAGTTTCATCCAGGGATTACGGCCATCGTCGGGCCCAACGGCAGCGGCAAGAGCAATATCTTCGACGGGATCCGCTGGGCACTGGGCGAGACCAACGCGCGCATGCTGCGCGGCGCCCGGATGGACGACGTGATCTTCTCGGGCAGCGCCACCCGGCGACCCACGGGCCTCGCGTCGGTGGCGCTGACCCTCGACAACAGCGCTGGCCTGCTGCCCGTTGAGTTCGCGGAGGTGACGGTCAGCCGTACCGTGACCCGCGGCGGCGAGGCGGAGTACAAGCTGAATGGGGTCACCTGCCGCCTGCGCGACATTCAGATGCTGTTCCTGGGGACCGGGCTCGGCGGACGATCCTATGCGCTCATCGGCCAGGGCGAAGTGGACGCCGTCCTGCGCGCCACACCCGTCGAGCGCCGACACTGGCTGGAAGAGGCCGCGGGCTTGGCACGCCACAAACGGCAGCGCATCGAGGCCGAGCGCCGGCTCGATCACGCGCGGGTCCACCTGGACCGGCTGACCGATCTGCTCGATGAGCTCACCCATCAGCTGGAGGCACTGGCCACACAGGCCGAGGCAGCTACCGCCCATCAGGCCTACACGGCGGAACTGCGCGACCTGGAGCTGGCGCTGTTTGCCGACGAGGCGCGGCGCCTGTTGGGAGCGGTGCGTCGACTTGGCGGCCAGGTGACCACCGAGCGCGAGCAGGTAGCCGCGTCAGAGGCGCGGGTGGACGAGGCCGCCGCTTCCGTGGCAGCGACCGAAGCCCAACTCGCGTCCGTGACCGCCGCGTGGGAAGAGGGCCAGCAGGCGCTGCTGGCCGGAGCGGAGACGTTGAGCTCCCGCGCCGCCGACGTCCAGGCTCTCGACGCGCAGGCCGAAGGGCTGCGAGGCCGCATCGCGCAACTGTCAGTGGAACTGCGCCGGCTGGCCGACGAGCACGCCAGCCTCGCCGCAGACGCCAGCGCGCTGGAGCGTGAGGCGGCCGAGGCCGCAGGGCGCCGATCCGATCTGGCCCGTGCCCTCGCCGCCGCGGAGACGGAACTGGCCCGCACGGCCTCGGCTGCAGAGGCCGCGCGCGCGGCGATGGTCCGGGGCCGCGAGGATGCCCTGGAAGTGGCCCGCACGCTGGCGCAGACTCGCAGCGAGCTGGCCGCCCTCCAGGCACGTGCCGATCTCACTGCGCAGTCCGTCCAGGCTGCCACCCAGCGCGCCAGTGCGCTCGGCGAGACGGCGGAAGGCCTGGCCGCCGACTGTCGGCGCGCTGCTCAGGCCTGCGACGACGCGCGCCGGGCACTGGAGGCGGCGGACGCCGCGGTGGCCGAAGCATCCCGGGCGCTGGAGATCCTGCGTCGCGAGGCCGCCCTGGCCGCCGAAGCTGCGCACGGCGCCGAGCTGGACGAGCAGCGGCTGCGCGCCCGCCTGGGCGCCATCGAGGAAGCCGCGGCCCAGTTCCTGGGGTTCGAGGAGAGCACGCGCGAACTGCTGCTGGCCGCCAGGGCCGCTCCGGGCCGCTTTCCGGGGTTGCGGGGCGCGGTGGCCGATCTGCTGCTGGTTCCGGACGCTCACCGCGTGGCCGTGGCCGCGGCGCTCGGTGAGCGGCTGCACTGCGTAGTCGTGGACGAGACCGGACATCTGCAGCCGGTGATCGGCTTCATCCGGGAGCATCCGAGCCGGCACGGCACGGTTCTGGCGCTCTCCGCCGCGCGTACGCGACGACCCGGCGTGGACGAGCCCCGGCTTGACGGCGACGTACTGCTCTGGGCGGTTGACGTGGTCGAGTCCGATGATGCCCTGCGCGGCATGGTAGAGGCGCTGCTGGGCGATGTGGTGATCGCTGAGGATCTGACCGCGGCATGGCGGGTATTCGACGCCGGCTACCGCGGCCGCGTCGTGACCAGGGACGGGGCGGTGCTCACCCCCGACGGCGTGGTGGCCGTGGGCGGCCGGCCCCAAGGCGAGGCGGCACCGCTGGGCCGCACCCAGGTCATCGCGGAACTGAAGGCCAGCCTTGCTGCCGCCGAAGCCCGGCGCCGCGAGGTCGGGGGCCGGCGGGACCGCGCGTTCCAGCACGCCGCTGCGGCCGAGCGGCGCCTGCGGGAGGCAGGGGATGCTCGGGCTGCGGCGGCAGCGGCGCTGGTCGAACGGCAGCGGAAGCTCGCGCACCTTGAGGCAGAGAAGGCGCGGGTGACCCAGGAGGGCATTGCGCACGGCGAGCAGGTCCGTGTCGGTACCGCGCACCTTGAGCAGCTGCAGGCCGAGGCCGCTCGCCTGGCTGCCGATGTCGCGGCGCTGGAAGCCGAACTCCAGCAACATGAACTGCGGGTGACCGCTGTTGCGACTGAACTGGATGCGCATGAGGCCGCGCGCGAGACTGCGGCGGCGGAGGTCGCCGCACGGCGGCTGGCCGTGGTGCAGGCTGAGGGGACACTGGAGACC